>NZ_CP016545.1:2115000-2415000 GCF_001687545.1 Paraurantiacibacter namhicola
GGCTGAGCTGGTAGAAATCGACGCGCTTCACGAGGCTGCTCCGTCAGCCTTGGCCGCACCCTTGTTGCGGCGGCATTTTTCGGAACAGTATTTCACCTCGTCCCAGTCCTTCGCCCATTTCTTGCGCCAGGCGAACGGCAGGCCGCATGTCATGCAGGTCTTTTCGGGCAGGTCGCCCTTGCGCCGCATGCGGGCCATGCCAGTCCTCCCGCGCCCGTTGCCTCAGGCTTCCAGATTGTCGCGGACGTAACGGTCCATCAGGCGCACGCCGAAACCGGTTGCGCCCTTGTCCCAGGTCGCCCCGGCCTTGTCGGCAAAAACCATGCCGGCAATGTCACAATGCGCCCACGGCGTGTCATCCTCGATGAAACGCTGGAGGTACTGCGCCGCCGTGATGGAGCCTGCGCCGCGCGGGCCGACATTCTTCATGTCGGCGATCGGGCTGTCGATCAGCTTATCGTAAGCGGGCGACAACGGGAAGCGCCACATCTTGTCGCCGGTCGACTTGCCCGCTTCCAGCAGCTTTCCGGCCAGCCCATCGTCGTTCGAGAACAGCCCGCCATACTCATTGCCGAGCGAGATGATGATCGCGCCCGTCAGCGTGGCGAAATCGACGATGGCAGCGGGCTTGAATTCGCGCTGCGCCCAGGTCAGCGCGTCGCACAGCACCAGGCGGCCTTCGGCATCGGTGTTGATGACTTCCACCGTCTGGCCGGACAGCGTGGTGACCACGTCACCGGGACGCTGCGCATTGGCATCGGGCATGTTTTCGACCAGCCCGCAGATGCCGATGACATTGGCACCGGCCTTGCGCGTGGCGAGGCCGAGCATGGCACCTGCCACGGCGCCTGCGCCGCCCATGTCCCACTTCATGTCTTCCATGCCCTGCGGCGGCTTCAGCGAGATACCGCCGGTGTCGAAGGTGACACCCTTTCCGACGAAGATGGTGGGCTTCTCGCCCTCCTTGCCGCCCATCCATTTGATGACCAGCAGGCGCGCATCGCGCACGGAGCCCTGCGACACACCGCACAGTGCGCCCATGCCCATTTCGCGCATCTCGTCTTCGGTCAGGAAGCTGATTTCCGCGCCCGTCCCCTCGAAACGCTGCTGGCAGCGCTCCACGAAGCTTTCCGGATAGATGATGTTGGCCGGTTCGGTGACCAGCTCCTTCGTGAAAGCGATGCCGGTGGCGAGGCCCTCTTCCTTTTCCCATGCAGCCTGCGTGCCTTCGGGCGCGCCGGTCACGACCGCCCGCTCAAGGGATATCTTCTGCTCGTCCTTCAGTTTCGTGCGGTAGGCATCATGCCCCCAAGACCGCAGCTGCATGCCCAGCAGGAAGGCGGCTGCCTCGTCTGCGGACAGGCCGCTGCCGGAAAGGTCCACACCGACAGCTTCCTCGCCGCTGCGCAGGTATTTGCCGACCAGCGCCGCGCCCGCTTTTTCAAGCGCGCTCTCGCGATTGTCCTTGTCCGCATCGCCGATGCCCACCAGCGCATGACGCTTCACCTGATCACCAGCCTCTGCAAAGCTTTCGAACACCTGGCCGGTCTTGCCGCTGAAGCGCGCAGCCTTGGCGCCTTCGCGCACTGCGGCGGGCGCATCGCCCGGCATCGCGTCCTTGGCAACCGGCGCGGCGTGCAGGCGAATGGACTGGTCGAGCGTATCGGCGAAGGTAATCTGCATGGGTTCTCCGGATGATATGGTGCGGGCCGCAGCGCGTCGGCACGGCGCGTATTTGCTGCGTTGCAGTTAGGCGCGGGCGGTGCGATAGGCAAGCCATGCTCCCTGCGCCGCAGTCCGTATTGCCTACCCCGGCCAGCCGCTTCCTGTCGCTGCGCGATCGCGCGGTGGTCAGCGCATGGGCGATGGCCGCAGCCTCCCTTGCCCTGCCCACGCTGGCAGCTGCGCAGGATGGCGGCGAAGCGCCGGGCATAGAGACCGCGCAGGAACAGGTGCAGGACGATCCCCTGTCTCCTGAAGCGGCCGAAATCGCCGGGCAGGACAGCGCACAAGATGCGCCCGTGCAGGACCCTCCCCCGCCGGAATTCAACGCCGCGGGCGAACGGCTGATCGCCTTTGAGGCGAACGAGCTTGCCTATGATGACAACTCCGACACCGTGTCGGCCACCGGTGACGTTCTGCTGCAGAGCGGCGACCAGTCGGTGCGTGCGGATGCGGTGACCTGGGAGCGTGCCAGCGGCGTGATCGTCGCCACCGGGAATGTCCGCTTCGTGGACCAGGACGGCAACCAGATCTTCACCGAGCGGCTGGAGCTGACCGACGAACTGCGCGCCGGGGCGATGGAAAACCTGCTGCTGGCCTTCCGCGAAGGCGGCCGGCTGGCGGCGGTCGAGGCGCGCCGGCTGGACGATGGCGCGATAGAACTGGACCGCGCGGTCTATTCCGGCTGCGCAGTGGAGGATTCCGAGGGCTGCCCCAAGCGCCCCAGTTGGCGGATCACGGCTGAGCGGGTGACTTACGACCCGGAAACCAAGCGCATCACCTTCTCGGGCGCATGGTTCGAGCTTTTCGGCCGGCGCATCCTGCCGCTCGCCGGGCTTAGCCTGCGCGCAGACGGGCAGGCGGAATCCGGCTTCCTGATCCCGGACATCGGATACAGCGCGTCCAACGGCTTCGAACTGTCGGGATCCTATTACAAGCGGCTGGCCGAAAACCGCGACCTGCTGCTGTCAGCCTATGTCTTCACCCAGGCCGCGCCCATGGTGAGCGCGCAATACCGCGAGCTGACGGAGCGCGGGGCCTATCAGGTCACAGCCTATGCCACTTACGGCTCGCGCATCCCGCTCGGTTCCGCCACCGCGCAGGAAGAGAGCAATTTTCGCGGCTACATCTTCGCCAATGGCAAATGGCAGCTGGACCCTCAATGGAGCGTGACCGCCTCCGTCCGCCTGGCCAGTGACCGCACCTTCCTGCGCCGTTACGACATCAGCCGCGACGACCGCCTGCGCTCGCATGTCGCGGTGGAGCGGATCGACGACAGCAGCTACTTCGTGATGGAAGGCTGGGCCACGCAGCTGCTGCTGGTTCCCAGCGCGCAGGGGCAGGTGCCGCTGGCGCTGCCGGTGATCGATTACCGCCGCCGCATGCCCGGGCCGCTTCCGGGTTCACGGCTGGAACTGCAGGCCAATACGCTGGGCATCTGGCGGGCCGACGGGCAGGATACGCAGCGCGCCTTCGCCCGCGCAAAGTTCGACATCAGCCGCATCACGCCGCTTGGACAGGAAGTCACCTTCACCGCGCTGGCCCGCGGCGATGTCTATCATACGGACGATGTCTTCAGCACGCAGACGGCGGCCTATCGCGGGGAGCCGGGCTGGCAAACACGCGCCGTGGCCATCGCAGCCGTGGATGTGCGCTGGCCCTTTTTGGGCGAGGCATTTGGCGGCACGCAGGTCATCACCCCGCGCGTGCAGCTGGTCGCCAGCCCGCCGATCCGCAACCTTGCCATCCCCAACGAAGATGCGCGCGCCATCGACCTGGAGGATTCCAACCTCTTCGCGCTGAACCGCTTCCCCGGATATGACCGGGTGGAGGACGGCGTACGCCTCACTTACGGCTTCGACTGGCAGATCAACCTGCCCGGCCTGCGGATCGAGACCACGCTTGGCCAGTCATACCGCCTGACAGAGGAACCGACGTTGTTCCCGGACGGCACCGGCCTGACCGACCAGTTCAGCGACTTCGTGGGCCGCACGAACGTGCGTTACCGCGATTTCCTGTCCGTCACCCACTCCTTCCGCCTGGACAAGGATTCGCTGCAGGTCCGCCGCAACGAATTCAATGCCACCATCGGCAGCGACAGCACTTATCTGACGGTTGGCTATCTGCGGCTTAACCGCAATATCGATCGCAGTTTCGAGGACCTTCAGGACCGCGAGGAAGTGCGCTTCGGCGGGCGTGTTGCCTTTGCCAATTACTGGTCGGTCTTCGGGTCGGCCGTCATCAACCTGACCGACCGGGATGAGGATCCCAGCTTTACGGCCGACGGCTTCGAGCCGCTGCGTACGCGGCTTGGCATCGGATATGCGGACGATTGCCTCGAATTCGGCATCAGCTGGCGGCGCGATTACATCTCCGTCGCCGATGCGGAGGAAGGCAATTCCTTCCGCGTGTATTTCAGCATCAGCAACCTCGGCTTCCGCTAGGGCGCAGCGCCAGCGGAAATTGCGGGGCGGGCAATTGGCAGCGGGCGCGATTGGCGCTATCAGCGCGGGGCAACATGTCTTGCTAAGCCTGTGTTCAGCAGGATGGCGGCATCCGGGATCCATATCGGGGCACGCGATTACAATGCGGCCCGGCAGAAACAGGTGAGAAAATTGTCTAATTCCCTTCGCTTCCTGCGTCGCGCTGGCTTGCTTGCCGCGCTCGGCCTCGGGGCCATGTCCGGCAGCCTGCACGCGCAGACCGCGCCGGGCGCCATGGATGTCATCGCCATCCCTGCCGACATCGAGATCCTGGGCCCGGCCCAGACCGCACAGCGCAGCGCCACCGTGAAGGTGAACGGCGACATCATCACCGGCACGGACGTGGACCACCGCGTGGCTTTGATCCTCGCCGCAAACGACGGCACGCCGATCGCGGACGAGGAAATGCGCGCGCTGCGGATGCAGGTGCTGCGCAACCTCATCGACGAGACGATCCAGATCAAGGAAGCCGAAGCGCAGGAAATGGCCGTCACCGAAGCGGACGTGGACAACACGTACAACCGCCTCGCCACGCAGCGTTTCGGCCGCTCGCCGGAAGAGCTGGACGCCTATCTTTACTCGGTCGGTTCCAGCCCCGCTTCGCTCAAGCGCCAGATCCAGGGCGAACTCGCCTGGTCGCGCCTTCTGCAGCGCAATGTGGAACCCTATGTCACTGTCTCGCAGGACGAGGTGGACGAGCTTTACACTCGCATGGAAGAATCGCGCGGCACGGTGGAATACCGGGTTGGCGAGATTTACCTGTCGGCTACGCCCGAAACGCGCAACGCCGTGTTCCAGAATGGCCAGCGCATCGTGGACCAGATGCGCCAGGGCGGCAGCTTCGTCGCTTATGCGCGCCAGTTCTCGGAAGCCTCCACCGCAGCCGTTGGCGGCGACCTGGGCTGGATCCGCATCGAACAGCTGCAGAACCCGACGCTGGAGACCGTGGCCCGCGACATGCAGCCCGGCCAGCTCGTCGGCCCGATCGAAATTCCGGGCGGCTTCTCCATCCTTTACATGATCGACCGCCGCCAGGTCGGCATGGCTGATCCGCGCGATGCGCAGCTCAGCCTGCTGCAGATCTCGCTCGATTTCCCGGCTGGCATGCCGGAAGATCAGCGCGCCGCCCGCGCGCAGCAGTTCGGCCAGCAGGTGCAGGCCATCCCCGGATGCGGCGCGGCCCAGGAACAGGCCACGCAGCTGGGCGCCACGGTTGTCGGCAACGATGCCATTACCGCCCGCGCCCTGCCCGAAGCGCTGCAGGGCGCCGTCCTGCAGATGCAGGTTGGCCAGGTCACCCCGGTGTTCGGCTCGCTGGATGAAGGCGTGCGCGTCCTCATGCTGTGCGGCCGGACCGATCCGGAACAGCAGGGCGGGCCTACGCGCGACCAGCTGATGGGCCAGCTCATGGATGACCGTATCGGCAAGCGCGCGCAACGTTACATGCGCGACCTGCGCCGCGACGCCGTGATCGAATACAACTGACGCAGCGCGTGCTGCCCATTGCCCTGTCGATCGGCGATCCGGCCGGAATCGGCCCGGAACTGGTCGCAGAGGCATGGGCGCGGCGTGACAGCGAAGGCCTGCCGCCTTTCGTCGCGATAGGCGGCGCCGGCCTGCTGGCTACGGCGGCGCGCGCGCGCGGCCTCGACATTGCGGTCCAGCCCGTTGGCTCGGTTGCCGAAGCCGCGGACGTCTTCACGCGCGCTCTGCCCGTCCTTGGCGAAGAGGACACCAGTTACACACCTGCCGAGCCAACGCAGGACGGCGCCCGCTTCGCCCTCGCCTCGCTGGAGCGAGCCGTTGCGCTTGCCGCATCGGGCGATGCCGGGGCGGTCACCACTGGCCCTGTCGCCAAGTCGCGGCTGGCAGAGGTGGGCTTCGACTATCCCGGCCAGACGGAATTCTGCGCGGCAGCTGGCGGCGTGGCAGCCGAAGATGCCGTGATGATGCTCGCCGGGCCGAGTCTTCGCGCCGTGCCATTGACGGTTCACTGCGCGCTGGCCGATGTGCCGCGCCTCGTCACAGCAGAGCTGATCCGCAAGCGGGCCCATGTGGTCCACGCGGCGCTTGGGCGCGATTTCGGCATTGCCCGCCCGCGCATCGCCATCGCCGCACTCAACCCGCATGCGGGGGAGGATGGGCGCATGGGCACGGAAGAGCGCGACACAATCATCCCGGTCATTGAACGCCTCCGCCGCGAAGGGCTGGATGTCACCGGCCCGCACCCGGCGGACGCCATGTTCGCGCCGCACCAGCGCGGCAGCTACGACGCGGCCATCGCAATGTATCACGATCAGGCGCTGGTCCCCCTGAAGGCGCTCGACTTCGACAGCGGGGTCAATGTCACGCTGGGCCTGCCCTTCATCCGCACCAGTGCGGACCACGGCACGGCCTTCCCGATTGCCGGGACCGGCACGGCACGCCCCGGCGCGACCATCGCCGCAATCCGCATGGCTGGCGAGATGGCGGCGCGGCGCTTCCATGGCTGATCCCGCGCCGGACCTGCCGCCTTTGCGCGAAGTCATCGCCCGCCACGGCCTGTCCGCCAGCAAGGCGCTGGGGCAGAACTTCCTGTTCGACGAACAATTGCTGGACCGCATCGCCGCCATTCCGGGCGATCTGCAGGACCGCGCTGTGCTGGAGATCGGGCCCGGCCCCGGCGGCCTGACCCGCGCCCTTCTGCGCGCCGGTGCGCGCGTTACCGCCATCGAGATGGACAGCCGCTGCCTGCCCGCGCTCGCCGAACTGGGCGAGGCCTATCCCGGCCAATTGCGCGTCATGCAGGGCGATGCGCTGAAAATGAACCATGCGGAGCTGATGGGCGAGCCCTTCGCCGTCCTCTCCAACCTCCCCTACAATGTCGGTACGGCGCTGTTCGTGCGCTGGCTGGGCGGAGAGGCATGGCCGCCTGAATGGACCAGCCTGACGCTGATGTTCCAGCAGGAGGTGGCGCAGCGTATCGTGGCCTCTCCGGGCAGCTCCGCATACGGCCGCCTGGCCGTGCTGGCCCAGTGGCGCGGTGCGGCCAAGCTGGCGATGAAGGTGCATCGCAGCGCCTTTACCCCGCCGCCCAAGGTGATGAGCGCCATCGTCCACGTCACGCCAGCCGATATGCCTGGCGGCGTGTCAGCGCGCGTTCTGGAGCGGGTGACGGAGGCCGCCTTCGGCCAGCGCCGCAAGATGCTGCGCCAGTCTTTGAAGGGTATGCCCGGCGCGGTGGACGCGCTGGATACTCTCGGCATCGATCCGCAGCGACGAGCCGAAACGCTGTCGGTGGACGAGTTTGTCTCGCTAGCCCGCGCGCTCTCTTGTTGAGGTAAGGCGCGGTCGGCGCTAGGCCGGTTTCCGATGCAACTTTCCCGCGAAGAACAGGCCCTGATCGAAGGGATCGACCAGCAGCGCATGCTGGACCAGACGCTCGCCTGGAGCGCGATCAATTCGGGCACGCGGAACCTCGATGGGGTGGCGCGGCAGGGGCAGGCCTTTGCGGACCTGTTCGCTGGCTTGCCGGGCGAGGTGACCCTATGCGATCCCACCCCCGTCACCGCGATGGGCGCAGACGGGGTCGAAGTGGAATTGCCGCATGGCAAGCACCTCGTCCTGTCCGTACGCCCCGATGCGGAGCGGCGCCTGCTGCTGACCGGTCACATGGACACCGTGTTCCCGGAAGACAGCAGCTTCCAGACGCCCGAGTGGCTTGACGATGAGACGGTCAACGGCCCCGGCGTGACGGACATGAAGGGCGGTGTCGGTGTCATCGCCCATGCGCTGACCGCCTTCGAACGCAGCGAGCACGCCAGCCGCATCGGCTATGACGTAATGATCAATGCGGATGAGGAGACGGGATCCCTCTCCTCCGCCGCGCTGATCGCCAGCCTGGCGGAAGGCAAATATGCTGCGCTGACTTACGAACCCTCCACCCTGCCCGACGGCACGCTGGCCCATGCCCGCGGAGGCAGCGGTAATTATTCGGTCGTCATCACAGGCCGGTCCGCCCATGCAGGGCGCAACCCGGACGAAGGCCGCAACGCCATCGTCGCGGCGGCCGATATAGCGGTGCGGCTTAAGGCCATGGGCCATGCGGACATGTCTGTGAACCCGGCCAAGATCGAAGGCGGCGCTGCCAACAATGTCGTGCCGGACCACGCCGTGCTGCGCTTCAATATCCGCCCGAAGACGACGCAGGCTGCCGAGACATTCGAAAGCAATCTCAAAACTTTGCTGCGCAGCATGGAAGTGCAGCATGAAGTCGCGATCCACCTGCATGGCGGCGTCACGCGCCCGCCCAAGCCGGTGGACGCCCGCGCGCAGAAGCTGTTCGACCTTGTCTGCAGTACCAGCGCCGACATGGGCCGCCCCATCGGCACGCGCCCCACTGGCGGCGTGTGCGATGGCAACAATATCGCTGCCAAGATGGTGCCCGTCGTCGACACGATGGGCGTGCGCGGCGGGGCCATCCATTCGGCCGACGAATACCTCATCGTGGAAAGCCTGAGCGAGCGCGCCGCGCTGTCTGCCGTGGTCCTCCACCGTCTTGCTTCGGGAGAGCATCTTTGAGTTTCCGCCTTCGCGCCGCACGCGCCGACGACCTTGAACACCTCTACGAAATGGCAAAGCTGACCGGCGGCGGGTTCACCAACCTGCCGGCCGATCGCAAGGCCCTGACTGCCAAGCTTGGCCGCGCCGAAAGCGCCTTCGCGCGCCAGGAAGACAGTGTGGAGGACGAACAGTTCGTCCTGGTGCTGGAAAATGCCGAGACTGGCGCCGTGCGCGGCACCTGCCAGCTGATGAGCAAGGTGGGCGAGCAGTGGCCCTTTTATTCCTATCGCCTGAACACGCTGACGCAGCACAGCAAGGAACTGGACCGCACGGTGCGCGCGGAACTGCTCAGCCTGGTGACAGACCTGGAAGGCAGCAGCGAAGTGGGCGGCCTGTTCCTGCATCCCAATGAGCGCGCGGGCGGGCTCGGCCTGCTACTGGCGCGCAGCCGCTACCTCTTCGTGGCCATGCACCGCGCGCGCTTTGCGGACCGGATCCTGGCCGAACTGCGCGGCATCATCGACGAACGCGGCGGTTCGCCCTTCTGGGACGGGGTCGCAGGACGCTTTTTCGGCATGACCTTCCAGGAAGCCGACTATTTCAACGCCATCAATGGCAACCAGTTCATCGCGGACCTGATGCCCAAGCACCCGGTCTATGTGGCGATGCTGGGCAAGAGCGCGCGCGAGGCCATCGGCGTGCCGCACCCCAGCGGCCGCGCGGCCATGCGGATGCTGGAGAACGAGAATTTCGAGGCGGAAGGCTATGTCGACATCTTCGACGGCGGGCCGACCATGACCGCACGCACGGACAATGTGAAAAGCATTGCCGAAGCCCGCGAATGCCGCGTGGCCAGCACATCGCTGGAAGGCGGGGAAAAGGCACTGCTCGCGACGGGCAAGCTCGCCGGCTTCCGCGCCAGTTACGGCAAGCGTGAGCTGCACGAGGATGGCAGCATGGCGCTGGACGCACAGGCCGCAGAGCTACTCGGCGTTGGCGAAGGCGATACGGTGTGGAGCGTGGCGCGTTGACCCTCGCTGAAATCAATTTCGACGGCATCGTCGGCCCCTCGCACAATTATGCCGGGCTCAGCCTCGGCAATCTCGCCGCGACCGCCCATAAGGGCGACACGTCACATCCGCGCGCTGCGGCGCTGCAGGGCGTAGCCAAAATGCGCAGCAACATGGCGCTCGGACTGCCGCAGGGCTTCCTGCTGCCGCTCCCCCGCCCCAATGCTTCACTGCTGGAACGGGTCGGTTATGGAGAAGGCACGGACCGCGCACTGCTCGCCGCAGCATGGTCGGCAAGCAGCATGTGGACTGCCAATGCTGCCACGGTCAGCCCTGCGCCCGATACGGCCGACGGGCGATGCCACCTGACGCCGGCCAATTTGGTCACCATGCTACACCGCGGGCAGGAATGGCAGGACACAAAGGCACAGCTCGCCGTGGCCTTTGCGGACCAAACACATTTCGCGCTGCACGATGCCGTGCCCGCCAGCTTCGGTGACGAGGGCGCCGCCAACCACATGCGCTTCTGCGAGGCGCATGATGCGCCGGGCGTTGAGGTGTTCGTCTATGGCCGCCCGGGTGGCCGCTTCCCCGCGCGACAGCACGAACAGGCCAGCCGCGCGGTGGCCCGGCTGCATGGGCTGGACCCGGACGCCTGCGTCTTCATCGAGCAGAACCCCGCCGCCATCGAGGCCGGCGCCTTCCACAACGATGTGGTCAGCGTCGCCAACCAGCGCGTGCTGTTCGCGCATGAGCAGGCCTTTGCCGACAAGGACGCGGCTTACGATGCGATCCGCGCCGCCTTCCCCGCGCTGGAAGTGGTGGAAGTGCCCGCCGCGGAGGTCAGCCTGGAGGAGGCGATCCGCACATACCTCTTCAACGCGCAGCTGCTCTCGCTCCCTACCGGGGAGATGGCGCTGGTCGTGCCGGAAGAATGCCGCGAAAGCAGCGCAGTGTGGAGCTGGTGCGAAAAGATGCTCGCCAGCAATGGCCCCATCCGACGCGTCATCCCGGTCGATGTGCGCCAGTCCATGGCCAATGGCGGCGGCCCCGCCTGCCTGCGCCTGCGCGTCGCGGCGGACCCGGCCACGGTCGACCCGCGCTTCATGCTGGACGATGCAAAAGCGGACCTGCTGGAACAGGTCATTGCCGAATACTGGCCGGAAGATATCGCGCCCGATCAGGTCGGCGATGCCGCACTTGCGGAGAAGGTCGTAAACGCGCGCGCTGCGCTGCTGGATGCGCTGGATCTCTCCCAACTCGCCTGAGCCGATCCTGACCCGTGTCGGGACAGCTTACAATCGCGCGGCCCGTTAACTACCATTCCCGGCACGAAACCGGCACTGGCACATTGCTTGCGTAGATAGGCGTTAACGAAAGGGTCCTTGCGAATGCTGAAGAAGATCGGCCGGCTGTTCGTCATCAAGACGCGGTTTGAAGCCTTCCTGATCATCTACGCGTTGGCGCTGGGCGCCACGGCCCGCGGCGCGTCCTACCTCCAGGAATACCCCGGCTGGGGCGGAAACCTGCTGTTCCTGGCCTGCACCGGCGCGGTGTTCCTGGCGGGTGCAAAGATCCTGGACTGCCTGAAATACGAACGCGCAGAGCGCGAGGCGCAGGCACTTGCTGACAAATTGTGACGAAGCCGCAGCGAAAACTGTTTCACCAAACCATGCCGGGCAATTACATGCCCGCTGGCCGAGACGGCTGCTTTGTAATGCTGGCTTTTATCGCGGTCGCAATGCTCATCGTCTTTATCGGTGAGCTACTGTCAAGATGGCTGCAAAGTCCCTGGCCGTCTGTAGCGTCGTGGGTCTTATTCGTGCTGGTCATCATCCGCTTTGTCTTGTTTGCCAAGCGTCACAGCTGAAATGAAAAAGTGGGGGATTCTGTTGCTAGGCTCCCCCGAGCCCCCGGAATCCGCTTCTGTTGCCCGGTGGGTCCAACCGCGCTTTGGCTTTGTAAAGTCAGGGCGTTAGCCCATCAAATTACGCAGCGAGAGCGAGTGCTTCGTTATCGTTGGCACTTGTGTGTTGTGAGCGTTTTACGGGGGATCTCATCCCGGGCGAAAATGGTGCTTTTCAACACACGTCGATCCTAGTTCGACCCCATCATCAACGGCGCGAAAATCGCCCTTGGTGGTGGAGCCGCCGGGTACTGCCCCCGGGTCCGCTGTGCCTATTGCACACCACACTTTATCGCCATAGCCCGCAAAAAACGGGCAGGACCTATATAGGCCCCGCCCGCTTAATGTGAAGTGTATTGGTTTTTACGGGCGCTTTTTCAGCTCGTCCCGGATTTCCTTGAGAAGGTCGATCTCGCTCGGGCCAGCTGCTTCCTCTTCCTTCTTCTCCTCTTCGAACTGCGCCGTCACCTTCTTGGCATAACGCACCAGCAGGAAGATGATGAAGGCCAGGATCACGAAGTTGACGATGGCGGTGATGAACGCGCCATACCCAATCATCGCGGCGCCCGCTTCCTTGAGCGCGGCGTAATCCGTCGGATCGCCCGTATAGCCTTCGGGCGTGCTCAGCAGGATGAAATAGTTGGAGAAATCCGCACCGCCGAACAAATATCCGACCAGCGGCATGATCAGGTCATCGGTCAGCGATCCCACGATCGTGGCAAACGCCCCGGCGATGATGACCGCGACGGCCAGTTCCATGACATTGCCCTTGGCAATGAATTCCTTGAATTCCGATAGCATAACCCGTCCCCTCGGTATTGATCTTGGTTAATGCTGCCATGCGACGCTTGTCGGTGCAAGAGCGCGCTTCGCCGGGCTGCACGCTTGCGCAGGCCGGGCTGCGTGCTACATTCACAATACACCTGACCCGGAGGATTTTCATGTTCGAGCGCGTGACCCGTATCGCCATCGTCGCCCTTGCCGCCATCGGCCTGACCGCATGCGGCATCAATTCCGTTCCCACCAAGGAAGAAGCCGCCAAGGCGCAGTGGGGCAATGTGGAAAGCGCGCTGCAGAAGCGGGCCGACCTGATCCCCAACCTGATCCGCACGGTGGAAGCCGCAGCCATTGCGGAACGCGACATCCTGCAGCGCGTGACTGATGCCCGCTCCCGCGCGATGAGCATCAATGTCACGACGGACGATCTTTCCAACCCTGAAACCTTCCAGGCCTTCAACGAAAGCCAGAACGAGCTGACGCAGGCGCTGGGCCAGTTCCGCACCGTGGTGGAGAATTACCCGCAGCTGCAGAGCATCCCGCAGTTCCGCGACCTGATGTCCGCCATGGAAGGCGTCGAAAACCAGATCAGCACGGAGCGCATGCGCTATAACGAGAAGGCGCAGGACTATAACACCGAGATCCGCACCTTCCCCAGCACCATCGCCGCCAATGTGATCTACGGCAGCGACCCGATGCAGTATTTCGAAGCGGCCGAAGGCGCGGACCAGCCGGTGGAAGCCAATTTCGACGCCATCACCGGCGGCGCACAAGGCTCCGCCAGCGCGCCTGCCAGCAACGACAACAGCGCTTCCAACCAGCCCGCCGCCGCCACCAATTGAGGCGCGCTGCATTGCGCTGGTCGGTTCTGCTTGCGATCCCCCTCGCCCTTGCCTGCGGTCAGCCGCAGGCGGAGGGGGCCAGAGGTACGTCCACCGAATACGTGCCGGCGCGTCCGGACGGGCCGGTGCTGGATGCGGCGGACATCCTGCCGCCCGAGGTCGAGGCGCAGCTTGATGATCGGCTCCGCGCTTGGTTCGATGAGACCGACAATGCCCTGGTCGTC
The DNA here is from genome assembly GCF_001687545.1 of Paraurantiacibacter namhicola. Taxonomy (NCBI): domain Bacteria; kingdom Pseudomonadati; phylum Pseudomonadota; class Alphaproteobacteria; order Sphingomonadales; family Erythrobacteraceae; genus Paraurantiacibacter; species Paraurantiacibacter namhicola. The sequence goes on from NZ_CP016545.1 coordinate 2,128,507, forward strand.
GTCAGTGTGACCTCTCTGGAGAACCGAAGCATCGAAAAGTTTGCATTCGACACGTTCAACACGTGGGGGATCGGAGATTCGGAAACCGATCGCGGATTACTCCTACTAATCGCGCCGAATGAGCGGATGGTCAGGATCGAAGTCGGCTGTGGTTTCGAGAAAGTCATCACCAATGACATCGCCGCCGCCATCATCGCGGACGACATCCTGCCCCATATGCGCAAGGGTGACCTTGCGGCGGGTACGCTTGGCGGCGTGAAAGCCCTCACAGCGACGACCGACGCGCGCATTTCGCTGGCGGGGATACCTTCGTCCCCGATCTGCAAGGAGGCCAAAGCGGCATGACTATCGTTTCCCGCCTTCTCGCTATCGCTGCGCTTGCCCTGCTGGCGTTGTCTGCGCCCGCTGCGGCGCAGGCGGACCTGCCGCCGCGGCCGGAGGGGCCGGTCTATGACGGGGCGGATCTGCTGGACGAGCAGACTGAGGCGCAGCTCACGGCGCAGCTGAACGACCTGCCGGTCCAGACGGGCAACACGATCGTGGTCGCCACGGTGGAGAGCCTGGGCGGCGACAGTGTGGAACGCTACGCCACCAAGCTGTTCGAGACCTGGGGCATCGGGAATGACGAGCGCGATACCGGCGTGCTGCTGCTGGTCGCGCCGAATGAGCGCAAGGTGCGGATCGAGGTAGGCTATGGCCTGCACCCGGTGGTGACGGATATCTGGTCGGCCCGCACGATCCGCGATGTCATCACCCCACGCTTCAAGCAGGGCGATTTGCAGGGCGGCATCGTGGCCGGCGTGGACGCGCTGGCGCAGCAGGTCAGCCTCGCCCCGGAAGACGCCGTGGCGCAGGCCCAGGCAGCCGAACTCGCCGAGCGGACGCGCAATGATGGCGGATCCATCGGCGGGGTCATCTTCTGGATCGTCCTGATCATCTTCTTCATCGCCATCTTTGGCGGTGGCGGCCGTGGGCGGCGTTATCGCCGCGGCGGTGTGGCTAGCGCTGTGGGCGAGGTTATCCTTTGGAGCGCGATTAACGCAGCCGCGAACAGTGGCGGCGGCGGTGGAGGCGGCGGCTGGTCCGGTGGCGGCGGTGGAGGCGGCGGTTTCGGCGGCTTCGGCGGCGGCATGTCCGGCGGCGGCGGTGCGAGCGGGGGCTGGTAATGGGCTATCTGGGTGAAGCAGGTCATCGCACGGTCACCGAAGCGGTCGCGACCGCCGAAATGCAGACCGCGGGCGAGATCGTCACCGTCATCGCCGACCGTTCCGACGGGTATAGCGACATCGCGCTGGCGTGGGCCGCGCTCGCCTCCTTTGCCTCCATCACGCTGCTGGCGCTGTTCCCTGACCAGGCACTGGCGGCTTATGACAGGCTGAGCGGCGGCTGGGGTACGTCCATCACGCCAGCCGCACATTTCGCCATTGCGGCGGGCGTGGGCATCACCGTCTTCCTGCTCGCATGGGCGATCCAGCTGCCCGATGCGGTGCGCTTTGCCCTAGTGCCCGGACGGGTGAAGACGGAGCGCGCGCTGGACCGGTCGATAGACTTGTTCAAGACGGCTGCCGAACGGCGCACGCATGGCCGGACCGGCATCCTGATCTACCTCTCCATGCAGGAGCACCGCGCGGAAATCGTCGCGGACGAAGCCATCACCAGCAAGGTCGCGCCCGAAGTCTGGGGCGAGGCGATGGCCGCCATGCTGGCTGAGCTGAAGGCCGGGCGCATCGCGGAAGGCATGGTCGCCGCCGTGGAGCATGTAGGCGCCGTGCTGGCCGAGCATTTCCCGCGCGAGGAGGACGACCAGAACGAGCTTCCCGACCGGCTGATCGAATTGTGACGGCGGACCGCGACGCGCCCGAGTGCGTGGAATGGCAGGGCAAATTCATCACCGCCAAGACTCGCGGGCGCTGGGAATATGTCAGCCGCGCGAACGGCATTCGCGCCGCAGTCATCCTGCCGGTGGATGCGGGCGAAGTGGTGTTGGTGGAGCAATACCGCGTGCCGCTGGGCCGCCGCTGCCTGGAGCTGCCCGCCGGCCTGATCGGCGACCATGACGGCGGCGAGACCGACGATCCGATGGCGGCAGCGAAGCGCGAGCTCGAGGAGGAAACCGGCTACCGCGCGGCGCAGTGGCAGGATCTGGGCGAGTTCTATTCCAGCCCCGGCATGGTCAGCGAAAGCTTCACGCTTTTGCGCGCGACCGAACTCGAACAAGTCGGCCCCGGCGGCGGCGTGGAGGGTGAGGACATTACCGTCCACCGCGTGAAGCTGGCCGACATCCATGCGGAGATCGCGCGCTTCCGCGAGGCGGGGCTGGCCATCGATGTAAAGCTGCTCCTGCTGCTGGGCAGCGGGATGCTGGGCGGGACCGACGCGGACGCCGGACCCGCCTGAGCAATCAGAAACTGACCGGCTGGGACAGGATCTCCGCCCCGTCCTCGCCCATCAGACGCATGGTGTAGGTCCGCCCGGCCCAGTCGATATCGACCAGCCCGAAATTGGCGTCCGCAATCATGGGCGTGCGGCGCAGCGGGTCCGGCTCGCGTTCGCCGATGTCCCCTTCCGCGAAGGGCAGGTTCATGGAGGAAGAGGTGAACTCCCACGCCGTCTCGTCGCTGCCGGGCAGCACCGCGCTGTACATGCCGGCCGAGTGCCGGTCGCCCGACAGCATCAGCAGGCCGCCACCGGCCCGCGCGCCCAGCATCTGCAGCAAACGTGCGCGCTGCAGCGGCATGTTGGCCCAGCTTTCGAACTGGTGCGCCTCGGTCAGAACCTGGATGCTGGAGACCACGATACGCAGGTCCGCAGGCTCTGCCAGCTCGTCCGCCAGCCATGCCCATTGGACATCGCCCAGCATGTTCGCCGCAGGATCTGTGTTGGGCGCATAATTGCCGAGCGGTCGGCGCTCCTCGCTGCGGGGCAGCCGCACCAGATTCGTGCGGAAGAAACGCGTGTCCAGCATGATGACCTGCACCCGCTGGCCCGCTGGCCCCATCGTCACCGACTGATAGACACCGGGGCGCCCGCGAACCTCTGCCGGGGCGTTCCAGAACGTCTCGAACAGGGTTTCCGAAAACTCGCGGGCGTAGAATTCGCCGCCGCTGTCGTTCGGGCCGTAATCGTGATCGTCCCACGTCGCCATCATCGGCGTGGTCGCACGGAAGGCGGCGAACTGCTGGTGCCCCGCCTGCTTGCGATAAGCGGCAATGAAGCTGGCGAGGTCCGGCCGGCCGTCCCAGCCACGGTCGCCATAGACATTGTCGCCGATGGGCATGAAGAATTGCGGGTTGGCCGCGCCCACGACGGACCAGATGTCCTGCGGGCCATCCTGCGTGTTGCAGCTGCCAAAGCCGAAGCGGGTGATGGCCTGCTCCATCGGCAGCGCGCGGCTCGGCCCGGCCTGCGGCAGGTCCAGCTCCGCGCGGAGATATTGGTAATACGGGCGCAGCGCCGCTTCCGACGTGGTCGGCAGCCCTGCCGCCTGCTGCACCGTGGTCGAATTGTCCGTGACCGAAACGCAAGCGGCGGCCCCCATGGAGAGGGCCGCCGCCATTGTGATCACTTTCGCGATCCGGATGCTCATGCGCTTAGAAGCCCATGATCAGCGAGATGCTGCCGGCACGCGGAGCGCCGCGCTGTGCGAACGGCGTCTGCTCGTTGTCCAGGTTGCCGCCGAAGCCGCCGACATAAACCTCGTCGAAGACGTTGGTCATGTTCAGCTGCACCGCGAAGTCGCCGCCCAGCGGGCTTTCACCCAGGTTCACGCGAACGTCGATGTCGACCAGCGTGTAGGACGGAGCAGTCGCGCCATAGACCTGGTTACCGCGGAACAGGACCGGGAGGTTCTGGTCGTTCACGTAACGCTTGCCCGTGTGCTTCGCCTGGATGCCGGCTTCCACCGGACCGAAGCGATACTGCAGGCGACCACCGAAGCTGTTGGTGGGTGCACCGGCTTCGCGCTTGCCAGCCGTCTGGAACACCGTGCCATCTGCCTGAAGGTCGTTCTTGATTTCGGATTCATTGAGCGAACCGAAAACATAGATCAGCGCATCAGGTGTCGGACGCCATGCGATGGAGGCATCGATGCCGTACTTGTCGACCGGGCCAAGGTTGCGCTCAACGGTCAGGTCGAGGACCGGATCGTAAGCAAAAGCACGGCGGTTTTCGTACTTCGTGTACCACAGTGCGACCTGCGCCTGGATGGCACCGGTCTGGAAACGAACACCAGCGTCGAAGCTGTCGGTTGTTTCAGAGTCCGGCTGCGCATTTGCTTCCACGGGGAAGTACAGCGAGTCATACAGCGATTCCGTACCCGGGACCGAGAGGCCCTGGGCGTAGTTGCCGAACACGGAGAAGTCGCCAAACTCATAGGTCAGACCGACGTTAGGCAGGAACTTGCTGTACTTGTACGTACGCTGCTGCGGCGGGGCCGCACCGGTCACATCGTTGTTCGCCGGGTTGAAGGTGTACGGGTTGGCAGCTGCGAAGTCTGCCTGGCCAGCGGGTGCGACACAGCTGACGCTGGTTTCACCGCGGAATTCCGTGGTGAAGCAACGCTGGTCAAGTTCACGCTCGAAGAACGGCACACGGCCACCGACGAAAACGGTCAGGCCACCGAAACGACCACGATATTCGCCCGAGATCTGGTTCAGGATCGCGTAGGACTGACGATCGCGCTTGCCAACGGCATAGCCGGTGGAAGACAGGATCGGGTCGTTGATCGCGAACACGTCAGCCGGTTCACCGTTGGACAGGAGGTAACCCGTCGTACCCGTCTGGCGGTGATCTGCATTGTCATGCGTGTAAGCAAGACGGAAGATGTTGTCCGGGTTCAGTTCGAAGATCAGGTTTGCGATGACACCGAAACGGTGCGTACGCGTCTGGCTCGGATCGATACCTGCGATTTCATCGTCGAGATCGCCGTCACCGTTCAGGTCGCGGCCGTAGTAGTAGCCACCGTTGATGAAACCGGTGATCTGATTGCCGTTAGCCGTGAAGAACGTCTCGCGCAGATCGTCCACGCCGCCGCCATTGGCCTTCACGTACTGATAGCTCGGATCGACCGTCAGCGTCAGCTGGTCGGACAGCGTGAAACGGCTGGCGATACGAATGTTGCCCGTATTGGACGGATTGTACCGACGGTCGAATTCTGCGCCGCAACCATTGCGGTCGTCATAATCCACCGATGCGCCCGGCGAACCGCCAGCCTGGTCCGGACCGCCAAGAACGCGGCTGTCCACCGTGCAGGGGAAGTTGATGTTGTAGAAGCGGCCGGCACTGTCGGTCGGGAGGCTGGATATGCGATCCGAACCGAAGAAGTTGTTGCGGTTCTGGTTGTAGTGGCCGGAGATGGCGATGAAGTCGCCATTGTCGCCAAGGTCCTGCCAGACACGCGCGTTGTACTGCTGCTTCGTGACCTTGCCGTAGTTGTTGAACGGGTTGTCATAACGAAGCAGGCTGGCGCTGACGAAGGCCTTCAGGCCGTTGCCGGTCAGGTCGCCCGTGTCGAACATCACGAAGCCACGCGTATAGGCGCGCGAGTTCGGCTTATCGCGAGCGAGGATGTCGCCGTAAGTCGCGGTGGCGACCACGCCGATTTCATCGCCCGGCTCACGGGTACGGATGTTGATCGTGCCGCCGACTGCCGATGCGGTCGGGCTGTCGATGTCGGTCACGCCGAGGTTGACGTTGACCTGCTCTAGCACTTCGGGGTCGACCTGCTGGTTGGTGTAAAGCGCATAGTTGCCCGAGTCGTTCAGCGGCAGGCCGTCCAGCGTCTGCGAGATACGGTCGGAGCTGAAGCCGCGGATGGTGAAGCTGCCGCCCGACGAACCCCAGGGGTCGTTGTTCTGGAAGCTGACGCCGGGAACCAGGTTCACGATGTCGTTCACCGTCTGGCCAGGGCGCTGGCGACGGATGATCTCTTCGTTCAGGACCTGCTTGGCCTTGGGCGTGTCGGGAATTTCGACGCCGCCGACTGCGCGGTTGATCGTGCCGGTAACGATGATCTCGTTCTCGGTTTCGAATTCGATGGAACCCGTGGACTGCGCGGCAGCCGTGCTGGGCATGAGCGCGACGGCGGCAATGCCGGAAGCGCTGGTGACGAGAATTTGCTTAAGTTTCATCTGAGGTACGATCCCTTGTGATGAATGATCAGAGAGGAGAGGCGCAGGCCGGGACCCACTGGCTCGGCGCTTTCGCTACCCACGGTGCGTGACACAAGTGCGTTGAATCCATGACAGTTTTGTGACTGTGGAAAGGTTGCCCGCAGTAACCACTTGGGGTGGTCCGCAAACCCCTGCATTTCTTGCAGATTCCGCCCCCTGTTGCTGCAATGCAACATGGTGTGACATATTGCGTGGATGCGACGGACCGAGGCTGCGCCTCAGGCCAGATTGATCTCGCGCAGGCGCTGCAGCAGGAATTCGTGGCTGGAAATCGAATCGGGGTGATCGTCCGGATTATCCGGGTCGATGCAGCCGGGCAGCGTCTCGATCGTGAAGTCCGGCCGGAAGTGCAGGAAGAACGGCATGGAATAGCGTGCCCGGTACGCGGCCTCGCCATGCGGGTTCACAACGCGGTGCTTGGTGGAAACCAGCTTCGAATTGGTCAGCCGGTCCAGCATGTCGCCGATGTTGATGACCAGCGCGCCCTCCGGCACGTCCACGGCCTTCCACTCGCCGTCTGCGGTCAGCAGCTCCAGGCCCGCTTCTTCCGCACCCAGCAGCAGGGTAATGGTGTTGATATCGCCATGCGCCGCCGCCCGGATTGCGCCTTCGGCTTCCTTGCCCTCAAGCGGGGGGTAGCGCAGCAGGCGCATGACGGAATTGCCGTCCTTCACGGTGGGTGCGAACCAGTGCCGGTCCAGCCCCAGGTGCAGGGCGATGGCTTCCAATACGCGCAGGCCCGCTTCCTCGAAGGCTGCATAAAGCGCCTCGAAAGTCTCGCGGAAGCCGTCGACTTCGGATGGCCAGACATTGGGGGCCATGTATTCGGCCAGCGGATGGTCGGCCGGCAGGTCGCGCCCGACGTGCCAGAATTCCTTCAGGTCGTGGACCTTGGCGTCCTTGGCCTTCTCCGTGCCGAAGGGCGTGTAGCCGCGCGCGCCGCCGCCGCCTTCGATCTTGTAGGCCCGCTTCACATCGTCCGGCAGCGCAAAGAACTGCTTGGAGAGTTCCTCGGCGCGGTCGATCAACTCCTGCGGGATGCCATGGTCGCGGATGACGGCGAAACCGTATTCCTCGAAGCTACGGCCCAGTTCCGCGGAGACTTCTTCCAGCGGGCGGGCGATCGAAACGGATGCGATATCGGACATCTGGCTATCTTAGACTGACAGGAACAGGCCCGCCAGAGCAGCGGACATCAAATTGGCGAGCGAGCCAGCGGCCAGGGCGCGCAGGCCCAGCTTCGCGATGACGGGCCGCTGGTTGGGCGCGAGCCCGCCGGTGACCGCCATCTGGATGGCGATGGAGCTGAAATTGGCAAAGCCGCACAGCGCGAATGTCACGATGGCGGTGGTCCGCTCGCTCAGCACGCCGGCCTCCATGGCGCCCAGCTCGATGAAGGCGACGAATTCGTTGAGCACGATCTTGGTGCCGAACAGGCCGCCTGCAACCTGCGCTTCCTGCCAGGGGATACCCAGCAGGACCATGACGGGCGCGAAGACGAAGCCGAGCAATTGCTGGAAGCTGATGTCGGGATAGCCGAACCAGCCGCCCACGCCGCCGAGGATGCCGTTGGCCAGCGCCACCAGCGCCACGAACACCATGACCATGGCGCCCACGGCCACGGCCAGCTTCACGCCGGTCTGCGTGCCTTGTGCGGCGGCCTCGATCACGTTGGCGGGCTTGTGCCCTTCCTCGAAGGTCTCGGCCATCTGGACTTCGTGCGGCTTGCCGCCTTCGGTCAGGGCCGCAGGGCCTTCCGCGCTGATGCGCGCTTCGGGAAGCTCGATCTCGGCCAGTTCCGCCGCATCGCGTGCAAGATCGCTCTCGTCGTCCGGCATAATGATCTTGGCCATCAGGATGCCGCCCGGTGCGGACATGAAGGCGGCCGCCAGCAGGAAGGGTACGGCTTCGCTGCCGATGAAGCTGGCGTAAGCCGCCAGGATCGTGCCTGCCACACCGGCCATGCCCACGCTCATCAGCGTGAACAGGCGGCTGGGCGAAAGGCTGGCGAGATAGGGGCGCACGACCAGCGGGCTTTCCGACTGGCCGACGAAGATATTGGCCGCGCTGCCCAGCGCCTCGACCTTGCTGATGCCGGTGATCCAGCCGATCGCGCCGCCCACCCAGCGAACCAGCCGCTGCATGATGCCCCAGTGATAGAGAATGGAGACGATCGCCGCGAAGAAGATGATCACCGGCAGCGCGGCAATCACGAAGGTGTTGGTGAAGGGATTGGCATCCATCGATCCGAAGATCGCCTCGATCCCGACCTTTGAATAATCGAGCAGCGCAATCACGCCGTCGGACAGGAACTGGATCGCCGACACGCCCCATGGCGTGCGCAGGACCAGCAGCGCCATCACGGCCTGCAGCGCAAAGGCCGCGCCGACGACACGAAGCCGGATTCGCCTTTTTCCTGTCGAAAGCAGGAAGGCGATGAAGAGGATCGCTGCGATCCCGGCGAGAGGCAGAAGCTGCGCGGCCATTGGTTTCCCGAGTAACCTGTGTGGGGACTCGCCCTTTCGCCTAAAGCGCCCTGCCCGTCAAAGGCCAAAGACAGCTTGTCCATAAGTTGCGGATGGAATGGCGGGGGCGCTTTGCAATGCGCTGGCACCGCAATAAGGATGCCGCGCATGGACACGACCAAGAACGACGCACCCATCGCCCGCCCCATGTTCATCATGGCCCTTATCTACGGCGGCATGACCGTGATTGCCGGCGTGCTGGCTTACAAGCAGGTGCAGCTGTGGCCCACAGATCTGGCGGTGGAGGCGGGCATCTTCGCCTTCCTGCTGCTGGTGGTGATCTCCAGCACGGTTGCGCAGCTTTACGGCCGCGCGATGGCCAACAGGCTGGTCTGGTGGGGGTTCCTGCCGCTCCTGCTCTCCGCCGCGCTGATGACGCTGGTCCTGCAATTGCCCGCATCGACCGAGATGGTGGACTTCCGAGGCGAGGACCTCGCTGCTTTCGAGCGGGTGCATAACCAGCTGTGGCGCGTGATGCTGGCCGGCCCTGCGGCCTATATCGTTTCCCTGCTGCTGAACGTGTGGATCTTCGACCGGCTGCGCGGGGACGGGAGCGGCGACGCCAACACATTCGGCCTGATGCTGCGCGGCGGGATCGCTTCCGCCCTGTCGCAAGCGGTGGACAGCGTCATCTTCATCACGCTGGCCTTCTATGGTGAGTTCGACATCACGAACCTGCTGATCGGGCAAGTGATCGCCAAGGTGGTGCTGAGCTTCGTCTTTGTGCCGCCGCTGATCGCGCTTGCGGTGAAGCTGGCGCGCCGCTCGGACGCGGCCTGATCAGCTACGCAGCCCCAGTCCGTTGAGCCAGCCGGCCACCCAACCCGCGCGCACGTCGCAGCCCAATGTCGTGCTCGGCATGCTGCTGCTGGTCTATATCTTCAACTTCCTCGACCGGCAGATCCTGTCCATCCTCGTTGAACCGATTAAAGACGAAACAGGATTCAGCGACACACAAATGGGCCTGCTCGGCGGCTTGCCCTTTGCTATCCTCTATTCCACGATGGCCATACCATTTAGCGCGCTGGCCGACCGGACGAGCCGAAGTAAAGTGATCGCCGCCGCCTTGGTCGTATGGAGTGGATTCACCGCCCTGTTCGGCCTTACACACGCCTATTGGCAGATGTTCCTGGCGCGCATGGGCGTGGGTGTCGGAGAGGCGGGGGGCGTGGCGCCATCCTACGCGCTTATCGCCGATTATTTCCCCAGCACTCATCGCGCCCGCGCCATATCCGTCTATTCACTCGGGATCCCGCTGGGCAGCGCGTTTGGTTTGCTCGCTGGCGGCTATATCGCTGCCAATGTGGATTGGCGAGCGGCCTTTATAACCGTTGGTCTTGCGGGCATATTGATCGCCCCGCTGTTCCTATGGATTGTGAAGGACGTACCGGAACCCGTCGCACCCGCCAACACGCCCTCGGCATTCTGGGATACGATCGGGGAGACTTGGGCCATTGTGCGCCGCAAAAAAGCGTTTTGGCTGATGGCACTAGGTGCAGCGTCGGCATCCATGATTGGGTACGGACTCGCCTTCTGGTTCCCAGCATTCTTAATGCGTAGCTTCGAATTTGACCTGCAAGAAGCTTCGAGATTTGTAGCTGGATTGCTTTTAAGTGGGGGTGTGGCAGGCATCCTAGCCAGCGGTATACTCGCTGACAAAATTGGGAAAAAAGATCGTGCTTTTTACACGAGGCTTCCCGCCGTCGCCTTCGTGCTCGCCGTGCCGCTCTTCGCCGCCGGAATCCTGAGCGAAAACCCAACGCTCGCCTTTTTCATCTTTATCATCCCGCAGGCGCTGGTCTATTTCTGGCTGGGCCCGATCCTGTCCGCTGTGCAGCATTTGGTGGAACCGCGCCTGCGCGCCACGGCATCGGCGCTGTTCCTGCTGATCAACAACCTCATTGGCCTTGCCGGCGGTATCTACGCGCTGGGCGCATTCTCCGACGCGCTGAAGCCCGCCTATGGCGACGAGGCGCTGCGGTATTCGATGCTGTTCGGGCTCGCCCTGTACCTGCTCGCCGCCGCGCTGCTGGCTGCGGCAGGCCCGGCCCTGCGCAAGGGATGGGTCGACGAGGCAGGCTGAGCCGCCGGGCCGGCTGCCTTCTCAGCCGAGCGCGACGTTGACGATATGCGGCTGGGTGAATGCCTCCAGCCCTTCGTCACCGCCCTTGCGGCCAATGCCGGACTGCTTCGCACCCCCGAACGGGATATCGGATGGGATCTCCACGCCCTTGTTGACCCACACGGTGCCGGTGTTGATCTTCATCGCCACCTCCACGCCGCGCTGCGTATCCCCGGCCCAGACGATGCCACCAAGGCCATATTCGCTGTCATTCGCGCGGGCGATGGCATCGTCGATATCATCGTATTTCAGCACCGGCAGTACCGGCCCGAATTGCTCTTCGCGCACCAGGGCCGCATCATCGGGAATGTCGCGCACGATCGTGGGTGCGATGAAATAGCCTTCCCGCTCAAGCGGATGGCCGCCTGCGATCACAGTGCCGTTCGCCTTCGCGTCATCCAGGTAACCCAGCAACTTCTCGTACTGCATGCGGTTCTGGATCGGGCCGATCTGCGTGCCCTGCTTGTCGCCATCATCGACCACCGCCTCGCTGGCCAGCTTCGCGAGTGCATCGCACAATTCATCATACAGCGGCGCGGGCGCATAGACGCGCTTCGTGGCGAGGCAGACCTGCCCGGCGTTCATGGTCGCAGCGCGGAAGATGGACGGCGCGACATCTGCCACGCGCACATCGTCCAGCACGATGGCCGCATCATTGCCGCCCAGCTCCAGCGTGATGCGCTTCAGCGTGTCGGCACCAGCCGCACCGACCTTTCGTCCCGTCACGGTGGAACCGGTGAAAGTCACCTTCGCCACGTCGCGGTGACCTGAAAGCTTCGCGCCAAGATCATTGTCATCGACGATCACGTTCAGCACGCCAGCAGGCAGCACATCCGCTGCAACGGCAGCGATTGCCAGTGCGATCATCGGCGTGGTGGGCGCCGGCTTTGCGACCACCGTGTTGCCCGCCATCAGCGCCGGGCCGATCTTCTGCGTCACCATCAGGAACGGGAAGTTCCACGGCGTGATTGCCGCGACCACGCCCAGCGGCGTGCGATGTTCGATGATGCGGGTGCGGGCGTCCTCGCGCAGCACGACCGGTTCGATCCGCTGGCCGGCAACATGGCGCATTTCCTGGATGCCGGCGGCAATTTCGCCCTTCGCCTGGTTCAGCGGCTTGCCCTGTTCCATGGTCAGCAGGCGGGCAAGGTCATCCTTCACTTCCTCCAGCCCATCGGCCAGCCGGGACACGTAGCCTGCCCGTTCCTCCCAGCCGCACGCAGCCCATGCGGGGAAGGCCTGCTTCGCGGATGAAACGGCGAGTTCCAGCTGCGCCTCGTCCGCCCGCTCGGCCTGGACGAAGCTGCGGCCCGTCGCCGGGTTCACGACATCGAGCTTTCCTGCGCCATCGACCAGCTTCCCGCCGATCAGCATCTTCGTGTTCATGTGCGATGTCCGTTTGCAAAATGCGATTGTGCCAGATCGCGGATGGCCATGTCCACGCGCGCGTATCGCCCATATGGGCGCTCGGCCCGCAAATCCCAATCGCCGCGCGAACAGGCTTTGTGGTTGTGCATCGGCAATCGGCCAACCTATGGCGTGCCCAGCTGGTGAGAGGAGACCGTGACATGGACAATAGCGAAGGCGGCACGTTTGCCGACCTGGATGGCCCGCGCCTCCTCGAATGGCTCAAGGACAGTTTGCCATCGGGCAGCGGAGACCTGTCGCTGGAAAAGTTTCCCGGCGGCCAGTCCAACCCGACTTACCGGCTGAGCTATGGCGGGACGAATTACGTCCTGCGGCGCAAACCCTTCGGCCCGATCCTGCCGTCTGCCCATGCGGTGGAGCGCGAGTATCGCCTGATCAGCGGACTGCATCCCATGGGCCTGCCCGTCGCAAAACCCTACTCCTTGTGCGAGGATGACGAGGTCATCGGCTCCGCCTTCTACGTCATGGAGCTCGTCGAAGGCCGTACCTTCTGGGACGGCGCACTGCCGGAATTGCCGCGCGAAGACCGCGGCCCCGCCTATCTCGCGATGGTCGATGCGCTGGCCCGGCTGCATGCCGTCGACCCGGCCGAGGCGGGACTTGGCGATTACGGCGCGCCCGGCAATTACTTCGAGCGGCAGGTTGCCCGCTGGACCAAGCAGTACCGCGCCGCGCAGACCGAGGAGCTGGAAGAGGTCGAACGGCTGATTGCCTGGCTTCCGGACACCGTGCCGCAGCAGGACCGCACCAGCATCATCCACGGCGATTACCGGATCGACAACCTCATCTACGCTCCCGATGCGCCCACCGTCAGCGCGGTGCTGGACTGGGAGCTTTCGACGCTTGGCGATCCGCTGGCCGATTTCACCTATCTTGCCATGAACTGGGCCCTGCCCCGCACGGGCCGCAATGCGCAGCTGGGCGGGCTGGACCTGGCAGAGCTTGGCATCCCATCGCTGGAGGAAGTGACGGAGCGATATTGCGCGGCAACAGGCCGCAGCGGCGTGCCGGACATGAACTGGTATTTCGCTTACAATCTCTTCCGGCTTGTCGGCATCCTGCAGGGCATTCGCAAGCGCATCATCGACGGCAATGCCTCTGGCAAGGATGCCCATTCCAAGGCCGCGCTGGTCGAGCCGCTGGCTGCTGCGGCATGGGATTTCGCCCGCAAGGCCGGCGCCTGACATTTCGGAATTTCAAGGAGTTACCACGCATGTCGCTGTTTGACTGTTCGGGCAAGATCGCCATCGTCACCGGATCCTCACGCGGGATCGGCCGCGCCATCGCGGAAGAGCTGGCCGATCATGGGGCGCGCGTCGTGATCTCCAGCCGCAAGCAGGAAAGCTGCGAAGAAGTCGCCGCGGCCATCAATGCGAAGCACGGCGAAACCCGCGCGGTGGCCATCGCAGCCAGCATCTCGGAAAAGCCCGCGCTGGAAAACCTCGTGGCCGAAACGCGCGAGCACCTCGGCCCGGTCGACATCCTCGTCTGCAATGCGGCAAGCAATCCCTATTACGGATCGATGGACGGTATCTCGGATGACCAGTTCCGCAAGATCCTGGACAACAATGTCCTCTCCAATCACTGGCTGGTGCAGCTTTGCCTGCCGGACATGCGGGCCAGCGGCGGCGGAGCCATCGTGGTGGTATCCAGCATCGGCGGCCTGCGCGGATCGGCCAATATCGGCGCCTACAACATCTCCAAGGCGGCGGATTTCCAACTGGTGCGCAATTACGCGGTGGAAGTTGGCAAGGACAATATCCGCATCAATGCGATTGCGCCCGGCGTCGTGAAGACGGACTTCGCCCGCGCGCTGTGGGAAGACCAGAAGATGCATGACCGCACGGCGGCCGCAACGCCGATGCGGCGCCTTGGCGAACCGGGCGACATCGCCGGGGCGGCCGTCTACCTCGCCAGCGATGCCGGCGCATGGATGACGGGGCAGATGATGGTGATCGACGGCGGGGTGACCATCGCCGCCGGATTGTAACGCCCGGACGCGCCGTGCGGCGCGCGGCTTAAACCGCCGTGCCCGGCTTCGCCTTCAGGTCCGTGTATTTCGCGAATTCGCTACGCGCGATGGCGCGGTTGTGCACCTCGTCCGGGCCGTCTGCGAAGCGCAGCGTGCGGATGCTGGCCCAGGTCGCGGCCAGCTCGTGATCCTGGCTGACGCCGCCCCCGCCATGTGCCTGTATGGCATCGTCGAGGATGGACAGCGCCATGTTCGGTGCCTGCACCTTGATCATCGCGATCTCGGTCTTTGCGGCCTTGTTGCCGGCGCGGTCCATCATGTCGGCCGCTTTCAGGCATAGGAGGCGGCTCATCTCGATATCAATCCGGGCGCGCGCGACGCGTTCTTCCCACACGCTCTGCTGGTAGATGAACTTGCCGAAGGCCACGCGGCTGGTGAGGCGGCGGCACATGGCCTCCAGCGCTTCTTCCGCCACGCCCACGGTGCGCATGCAGTGATGGATGCGCCCCGGCCCCAGGCGGCCCTGAGCGATCTCGAACCCGCGCCCCTCGCCCAGCAGGATGGCATCGGCAGGCAGGCGCACATCCTCCAGGCTGATTTCGGCATGGCCATGCGGCGCGTGGTCATAGCCATAGACGCTCAGCATCCGTTCGATCGTTACGCCAGCCGTGTCCATCGGCAGCAGGATCATGGACTGGCTGCCGTGGCGCGAGCCGTCCGGGTCAGACTTGCCCATGACGATGGCCAACTCGCAGCGCGGATCGCCCGCGCCGCTGGACCACCACTTGCGGCCATTGACCACCCAACCGTTGCCATCGCGGATGATGCTGGCCTGGATGTTCGTGGCGTCGGAAGACGCGACATCGGGCTCCGTCATCAGGAAGGCGCTGCGGATCTCGCCATTCATCAGCGGGGTCAGCCAGCGGTCCTTCTGCTCGCGCGTCCCGTAGCGATAGAGCACTTCCATATTGCCGGTATCGGGGGCCGAACAGTTGAAGACCTCGCTGGCCCAGTGAATGCGGCCCATTTCCTCGGCGCAGAGGGCGTATTCGAGGTTGGACAACTGCTCGCCTTCGAAGGTGTAGCTGTCGTCGACATGCTCCTGCCCGGAATGGGGCGGCATGAAGAGGTTCCACAGACCGGCCTCGCGCGCGGCGGGCTTCAGCTCCTCGATAACGGGATTAGGCTGCCAGCGGTCACCGGCCTCGCTGGCGGCTTGCTCTGCCGCCTTGTAATCGGCATCGCGCGGGCGGAGATGTTCATCGACGAAGGTCCGCACCCGGTCGCGCATAGCGGCCTGCCGGTCGCTCAATCCGAAATCCACCGCGCTATTCTCCTGCTATCGGCCAAGGCCAGATCATGGAGAGCGGGTTGCCTGTTTGCGCGGCCCTTGTCCACCGGCGCGCCGAGACGCGCACGCCCCTAAGCCAATGGCGACCGCTTTCCCCGGGCAGACGTACGCAAAATCGCGGACCTTGCTGCCATCTGGCGCTTTGTGGACGGCAGGAGCCATGAGGCTTGCGATAAATATCGATGTCGATATAAATGTCCTTGGAGGATCACCGTGAACCAGAGCGACGCAGCAACCCTGATCGAGAATGGTCTCGTCTTCGACGCGACCGGCGCGGTCTCCAGCGTGCAGCCAATCGCCTTCGACGGCGCGATTGCCGCCACTGGGCAGGCAGCGCTCGACTGGGCAGAAGGCCGCAACGACGTGCGCCGTATCGATGCCAGCGGCTGCACCGTGATGCCCGGCCTGATCGACGCCCATTGCCACATCAGTTTCGACGAGCCGCATTCAAACGACGAGCTCTTCTTCCATCGGCGCGAGGGCCTGTCCGCGCTGGTCGCCGCGCATAATGTGCAGAAGGTGCTGCGCTCAGGCGTGACCAGCCTGTTCGATGCCGACACCATCTACAGCGTCTCGCTCGACCTGCGCGACGCGATCGAGGGCAGCGTGTGCGAGGGTCCGCGCATGACTTGCGGCGGGAATGCGCTGTTCACTTCGGTCGGCGGCACGGCTGGTATGCTGGTGCCTGACGAAGGGGCGATCGGTTATCTCAAGGTCACCCGCACCAAGGACGAGATCGTTACCGAAATCCGCAACCAGGCAAAGCGCGGTGTCGACTGGATCAAGATCCATGTTACCGGCCTGATCCCCCGCCAACGCGCCGAGGGTGAGATACAGGTCTGGACCTATGACGAACTGAAGCTGGCGGTCGACACCGCGCACGAGCTGGGCCTGCCGGTGACCGGCCACTGCCGGAACGCCAGCTCCACCCGCGATGCCGCGCGCGCTGGCTTCGACATGATCCTCCACGCCACTTACATGGACGAGGAAGCACTCGAGGCGGTAATCGAGCACAATACGCCGATTGTACCAACACTTACCTTTCAGGCGGTCCTGGCCGAGCATGGCGATGCGATCGGCGCCAGTCCTTACCTGAAGGCGCTGTTCGCCAAGGAAATCGAGGAAAGCTGCGTCCAGCTGCGCCGCGCCTATGATGCGGGCGTGCCCTTCCTTTGCGGGACCGAAAGCGGCTTCTCCATCACGCCCTATGGCGAATGGCACTGGCGCGAATTGCAGGTCTTCGTCGAGAACATGGGCCTGTCCCCTGAAGAGGCCATGATCTGCGCCACCCGCGAAGGCGCCCGCGCGCTCAAGATGGAAGACAAGCTGGGCACGCTGGAAAAAGGCCGCATCGCCGATGTCATCGTGGTGGAAGGCGACGTGACGAAGGACGTCACCCTTCTCGGCCGCCCGCAAGGCATGAAGCATATTTTCAAGGGCGGACGGCGGATCGATACCGAGACCCCGCTGCCAACCCGGACCGGCCTGCCTTCGTGGCGCGTTTCCAACTATTCGACCCTACCCGCAACCCGCGCAACCACATTGGGCTGGAAGTGATGTCAGAACACGAAGTCACCACTTATGACGGCTGTGTCCACGCGCTGAAGCAGCCTGCACTGCGGCAGTCGCTGTACGACGCCGCCGCCATCATGATGAGCGATGTGCTTGTGAATTTGCACGGACAGGAACACCGGGCGCGGCGGCTGGTGGAAGGTACGATCTTCCGCAAGGACGTGTTCCTCAAATACGAGAAAACCTTCCTCCCACGCACGCTCGACGAGACCATCCGGCCGTTCCTGGAAGCAGGGCACGGCGACCTTGTCGACATCGGCTACCGCGTGATGATGAATCTCACGGTCGATTTCGCCGGCATCGACCGCCCCGAACGCAGTGCCGAGGAAACCGGCGAGCTTCTGCGCCTTCTCAAGGAATTCAGCCTCGCGCCCGCGCTTGGCCAATCGCTGGAGGATGATCTCGAGCCCAAGAAGGCCCGCATCCGCGAAGCGATGGGCGAATTCGATACCCGCTTCCTGACGCCCTCGCGCCGCCGCCGCGAGGCCATGCTGGCCGAAGTCGAGGCCGGTCGCATGGAAAAGGAAGAGCTTCCCGACGACGTGCTGATGGCGCTGATCCTGGGCCAGGAAAAACTGCAGATGACTGACGAGCAGTTCCTGCAGGAGGGCATTTTCTACATGCTGGCGGGCGCGCATACGACGATCCACTCGCTCGCCCATGCGATGCACGAGTTGTTCGAATGGCTCGATGCAAACCCTCAGGATATCGCGCTGCTCAAGGATGATCCCTATTTCATCCAGCGCTGCGTATTCGAAAGCCTGCGGCTGCACCCATCGAGCCCGGTCGCCAAGCGCCGCGCCTTATGCCCGGTAACCCTCGCCCAGGGCGACGAGGTGCCTGAAGGCGACGAGGTCGTGGTCAATATGCGCGCGGCCAATCGCAATCCGGAATTCTTCGGTGATGCGCCCGACACATATAATCCGCACCGAGAGGTGACGCGCGGCAAGATGCCCTATGGTCTGTCGATGGGCTACGGCATGCACGCCTGCATTGGCCGCAACCTTGCCATCGGGGTCGAACCCAAGCCCAATTCCACACCGGAGGATCACCAGTACGGTACCGTGCCGCTGATCGTGGAGGCATTGCTCAAGTTCGGCGTCCAGCGCGATCCGGAGGGCGTGCCCAAGAAGGACGAGACGATCACGCGCATCACCTGGTCCGAATACCCGGTGGTCTTCAAGCCCGACGAAGCGCTGATCTGATGCAGGTTCACCGTCTGGCGGATTATCGCGATTGCGAGGCGGCGCTACGCAATACCGGCCTCCGACAGGCGCTTTACGATGCGGGCGAGGTGATAACCAAGGATACGCTGCTTGTGCTTCACGGCGAAGCGCACCAGAAGCGCCGCGAGGTAGAAATTCGCGTTTTCCGCCGCAACTTCTTCAAATATTACGAAAAAGAGGTCTTTCCCGCCACGCTGGAGGAGACCATCGCGCCCTTTGTAGCGGCAGGCGGCGGCGATTTGATCGAGCTCGGCTATCGGCTCACAGTAAACCTCACCGCCGATTTTGCCGGGGTGGATCGGCCTGCGCGGACGCCGGAAGAAACTGCGCAGCTCATCCGGCTCGTCAAGAAGATGAGCGAAGGCGCCACCATGGTGCATTCCACGCGCGACAAGGATGAACTGACCGCCGAAGTGCGAGAAGCGCTGGCCGAATTCGACCGGGATTTCCTGCAGGCCTCGATTGCGCGGCGCGAGGACCTGATCGCGCAGGTGGAGCGCGGCGAAGTGGAGGAGGATACCCTTCCCCGCGATGTGCTGACCGTGATCCTGAAAGCGCAGGACGAACTGCAGTTCACGCAGGCGCAGCGCGTTCGCGAAATCGGTTTCTACATGCAGGCCGGTTCGCATTCGACCGCCAATTCGGTCGTCCATGCGCTGGAGGAAATCCAGACATGGGCCGGCGAGGATCAGGCGCGGTGGAAGCGGCTGGAGGACCCGGTCTTCGTACAGCACTGCGTCCACGAAAGCCTGCGTCTGCACCCGGCCAGCCCCGAGGCATGGCGCAAGAGCGTCTGCCCGATGAGCGTCCAGGGGGCGGGCGACATGCCGGAGGGCGACCGTGTCGAACTCGACCTGTTCAATGCCAACCGCAGCGAGGCGATATTCGGATCCGATGCGGGCACATTCAACCCGGACCGCGACGTGCCCGTGGGCGTCATGCGCTCCGGCCTGGCCTTCGGGATCGGCGTCCATGTGTGCCTCGGCCGCGAACTCGACGGGGGCCTTGTTGCGAAGCCCGGCACGGACCCGGCGAAGGCGCAATTCGGCATCGTGCCACTGATTGTGATCAAGCTGCTCGAACTCGGCGCGCGCAGGCTGCGTGACGATCCGCCAACCCCCGACACAAAGACCAAGCGCCCCAATTGGGGGCGCTATCCCGTGAAATTCACAAAGGAAATTGCATGAGCCGCAGCGCAATCATCACCGGCAGCGCCAACGGGATCGGCGCTACGATCGCGGAAACGCTGTCCGGGAAAGGCTACCGGGTGGGCATACTCGATCGTGACAGTGGAGCGGTCGAGGCACGCTGCAGCGCCGTCGACGGGGCCGTACCGCTGCCATGCGATGTTAGCGATCCGGCCGCTGTGGAAGCCGCATTCGATAATTTTGGCGAAGCGCCAGACCTGCTGGTGAACAACGCCGGAATCGTACGTTTCGGCCCGCTTGCGGACCAGAGCGATGAGGATATCCGCTTGGTCATGGAAGTGAACACGATGGGCGTGTTCTGGACGGCCAGGTCCGCCACGCGGCGAATGGCGCAGCGCGGCAGCGGGCATGTCATCTCGCTTACGTCGATTAACGCCTATTCCCCCGGTCCCGGATCCGGGGCCTATCCGGCCAGCAAGGCGGCAGTGAAGCAGCTGATGAAGCAGTTTGCGCTGGAGTATGGCGAGCACGGCGTACGCTTCAACTCCATTGCCCCCGGTTTCATCGATGGCGGCATGTCGACGCCGATCTATGCTGACCCGAAAGTGCGCGCGGCGCGCAGCAGGGGCGTCCCGCTCGGCCGTCTCGGCACGCCTGAGGATATTGCCAACGCCGTCGCCTTCCTAGATTCCGCCGAGGGAGCCTATATCAACGGGCACGACCTGGTCGTCGATGGTGCGGTGACCCATGCCGTGCTCAAGAACCTGCCGCGCGAATAGTGTCGCGCAAGGCGATCCTGCTCACCGGAGGCTATTCCCACCCTTTCGAGGACTCCTCACCTGCCCTCGCCGCGCTAATCGCGGAGGCGGGATTGGAGCCGCACCTGGAGGGGGATATCGATACCGCTGTCGCGATGCTTGCCGAAGGCCCGGCGCTGCTTGCGGTGAACGCACTTCATTGGTCGATGGTACAACATGAAAAGTATGCGCCGGACCGCGCAGCATACGCCTACGCCCTGCCTTACCAGCACATGAACGCGATCGAACAATATGTCTCCGGCGGCGGACGCCTGCATGTCCAACACGTCGGTACGATCTGCTTCGACACGCAGCCGCGCTGGCACCGTGTCATGGGCGGTGGCTGGTCGTGGGGTCGCTCGCATCACCCGCCGATGGGCAAGATGCGCGTGCAGCTGAGCGATGCGGGGGCAAAACTTTCTGCGGGACCGGATGCGTTCGAATTGCTCGACGAAGCCTATCACAATCTCGATCCGGCAGAGGACTGCACAGTACTTGCCACATGCGAGATCGAGGAAGGCCCGCAGCCGCTCGCCTGGATCAGGACATTCGGAGAAGGCCGCGTTGCAGTCGATGCGCTTGGGCATGATGCCCGCTCGATCAATGCGCCCGGCCACCGCGAGCTGATCGCCGCGCAGCTTGAATGGTTGAAGGAGACCGGGAATGCGTGAGGTTGCAGGACAGAGCGTGCTGATAACAGGCGGAGGTTCGGGCCTGGGAGAGGCCACGGCACGCTATCTGACCACGCGCGGCGCGAAAGTGACGATCACCGGCCGCCGCGCAGACCGGATCGCGGAAAAAGCCGCAGAAATTGGCTGTAACGGCATCGCCGGCGACGTGACCGTGGCGGCGGACCGCGTTGCCATGATCGAGGCAGCAGCGGACCATGCGGGCGGCAGGCTGGATTGCCTGTTCAACAATGCCGGCAATATGGTGCGCGGGCCGGTCGAGGAGCTGGACGAGCAGGAGTTGCTCGCCATCTTTCATGCCAATGTCGTAGGCGCGATGATGCTGACGGGCCTTGCGACCCCGTATCTCGCCCAGAGCAAGGGCCTGGTGCTGTTTGTCGGGTCGGTCCACACGCAGCGCGCCTTCCCCGGCGCATCGCCCTATGCCGCAACAAAGGCGGCAGTGCAGACACTTTCCAAGGTCTATGCTGCCGAACTGGGCGATCGCGGCATCCGCGTGAACTGCATAATCCCCGGCAGCGTGCTGACCGAAATCAATGTGCGCGCCGGATTGGCAAGCGAGGAAGAGGCCAAGGCTCGCTATGAAACGCTCCACACCATCCAGACGATCGACCGGCTTGGCCAAGGCGAGGATATCGCTCAGGCGGTCGGCTATTTCTTGGAAAGCGATTTCACCACGGGGACCACGCTGACCGTCGATGGCGGCATGGGCCTGGGCGTAACGCGCGGGGTCTAGCCCCGCAGCAGTCTTCGCGCATTGTCCGCCAGCGGCACGTCCATGGTCGGCACGCGGAATTTCTCGGGCGCATCCCATCCGGCGAAGTTGGTGCCGTAGACGAGGCGATCGGTCCCCACGCGCTCCACCAGCAGCTCCAATGCGCGGTCGTCATGCATGTGGATATCGTACCACAGCCGACCCAGCTGCTCGGCAAAGGCCCCGTCGCGGTGCAGGTGGTCGGGCGCCCAGGCGCGCTTGTGTGCCGCGTGTTCAAGCCGCCCCCACACCAGCGCCAGCGCGCCGCCGCCATGACTGATGCAGACATCGAGTCTGGGATGGCGATGCAGCACGCCGCCGAACAGCAACGTCGCCACGGCAATCGATTCCTGCATGGTGAAGCCGAGCATGATGTCGAGCTCGTATTTCGACAGCGCCGGGCTCGCAGCAGGACCGTCGATGCCGGCAGGCGCGGGATGGATGAATAGCGGCACGTCTAGCTCGCACACGGTCTCGTAGAAGGCATCCATACTTGGATCGTCGAGCCCGTGCGGCATGTCGGTGCCGATATAGGCGGCCTTGAGGCCCAGCTCGCGCACCGCGCGGCGCAGTTCCGCAATCGCGGCGGGCACATCCTGCATTGGCAGGGCTGCAGCGCCGCCCAGCCGGTCGGGCCGTGCTGACGCCAAGGCCGCCATGGTGTCGTTGTGGCGGCGGCAGAAGGCGATGGCCTCGGCTGCCGGGATGAAGTGGAAATAGGTCAGCGGATTGGGCGAGAGCAGCTGCCAGTCGATCCCGGCCCGGTCCATCGCCGCCACGCGCACCTCGGGGTCCATGAAGGCGCTGCCGCGATATTTCACCCCGCGCAGCTTGTAGCTGCCGATGCGGAAGACTGGCACGCCGTCCTCTTCGGTCAGCTCAGGCCCGAATTCGCCCGCAGTGCCGAACGTCTCCTCCATCACCGCATGGGCATGGATGTCAATCACGCGGGCGTCCGCGAGGCTCATGCGTAGCCCTGCGCGACGCCGCCATCGACCGCGATGGCCGAACCCGTAATGTAGCTTGCCGCATCGGAGCCGAGGAAGACGACGCAATTGGCGATCTCCTCCGCCTCGCCCGCGCGGCGCAGCGGGATGCCCTGCACCAATGCAGTTTCAATCTCGTCCTCGCTCTTGCCGGTGTCAGCCGATTGCTGCGCGAATAGCTTTTCGACGCGCGCAGTGCGGGTCCAGCCGGGGCACACCGTATTTACTGTGATCCCGTCCGGCCCGACCTGGTTCGACAGCGTCTTCGCCCAGCCCAGCACGGCCATGCGGATACTGTTCGACAGCGTTAGATTGGGCACCGGCTGCTTTACGCCGAAGCTGGAGATATTGACGATCCGCCCCCAGCCGCGCTCCTGCATTCCCGGCAGCACCGCGCGGGTGGCGCGGATGGCGGACATGAGCGTGAGTTCGACAGCCTTCGCCCAGTCATCGTCCTTTAGATCGGCGAACAGGCCCGGCGGCGGACCGCCAGCATTGTTTACCAGGATGTCGACCGCGCCGAATTTCTCCCGCGCAGCCTCCACAAAAGCGCCGATATTCCCTTCGTCGGTGACATCTGCCGTCATGGCAAGGCAGCCCGGCATGCTTGCAGCTGCCGCGTCCAGCGGACCCTGGGAGCGCGCGCAGATCGCCACATTGGCGCCCACCGCATGGAAGGCCTGCGCGGATGCGAGGCCGATCCCCTGGCTTCCTGCCATCACCAGTGCGGTGCGCCCTTCAAGGCCCAGTTTCATTGCGGCAACACTCCCAATAGATCCCTCACCCTAGGCCATCTGGCTGCGATACATCGCGAGATCGAAATAGTCGCGCCATTCGCAGATCAGCCCGCCCGATACGCGGAATATGCCCATAAGCGGCAGCGCAATCGGCTTGCCGCCCTTCACCATGCGGTCGATCCGCTCGGTCAGCACATGCTCTCCATTGGCGGCGATATGCAGCAATTCCCAGTCGCTGTCCTCGAACGGGCCGGCGGCGCGAAGGTATGCCTCAACGGCGCCTTTGCCCACCAGCGGATCCATCGGAATATTGTGATAGATCACATCCTGCCCCAGCATGGCGCAAACCTGGTCGAGGTCCGGGCCGCACCATGCCGCAATAAATGCGCGCACCACGCCTTCCGGTGTCTGCTCCCGCGTCATTGCTGCCCGGCCTCCCCTTCCCAGCCTTATTGACATCAAACGGTGCGAGGGTGAAGTATCGATTTCGATATAAAGGGGAGGGACAGGTGACGCCGCAGCCGAGCACGCCCGGCCGCCAGCATTTTGTGCAGGTCGCTTACCATGTCGCCGATATCGATGAGGCCATGCCGCGTTTCGCGCAGCTGATGGGGATTGGTCCCTTCCTTCTCAGGCGGCACATTGGTCTCGATCCCGTGTCCTATCGCGGGAAGCCGAGCGCGCTCGATATCAGCGCGGCACATGCGCAGGCTGGCCCAGTACAGATTGAGCTGGTCATGCAGCACTGCGGCAACCCGTCCGCCTTCCGCGACATGTTTGGCCCGGATGAGGAAGGCGTGCACCACGTCGCCCTGTTTCCCGAAAACTACGACGCGATGCTCGCGCATTACCTCGCGCTTGGCCACGAGGTCTCCACAGAGCTTGTCACGCCGGAAAAGCGCGGGGCCGCTTATGTCGATACAGTCGCTGCACTGGGGCACATGGTAGAGGTCTACCGCGTCAACCAGTCACTCCACGACTTCTATCGCGCGGTCGCGGATGCGGCGCGCGAATGGGACGGTAATACGATTGCAATCGAGGTTTGATGACATGCACAGCCAGAACAATACCATTGCCGACAAGCTGTTCGCAGCCTGGCGAGATCGACAGGCAATCGAAGACGAAGCTGCGCTGGCTGCATCGCGCGATGCCGAGCGTGGACGTGCGATCCAGGACCGGCTCAACGCATTGTTTGCCAAGGCCGGGCGCAGGCCCATCGGCTGGAAGCTGGGCCTGACATCGCAGGGCGCGCTGGACCTGTTCGGGGCGGATGAGCCGATGGTGGGCGTAATCTATGCCGACACGATGCTGGAAGACGGCGCCATGCTGCATTCCGCAGGAACCGTCAGCCCGCGGATCGAGGGGGAGATGCTGCTGGAAGTTGGCTTCATGCCTGCCGCCGGGGCCAGCGATGACGAACTGCTGGCATCCCTCGCCAGCGTCAGCGCCGCATTCGAAGTGGCCGATTCCCACTTACTTGGCTGGCCCAGCGCCATCGGCGGCGCGACGGCGGACAACGCCTGCTGCGGCTGGCTGATGCGCGCACCGCAATCGACCTCGCCGCGGGATGCCGATTTCGAAGAGACGACGATGAATTTGACGCGCGACGGCGAAACCATCAGCCAAGGCCGCGCATCGGCATGCTTGGGCAGCGTATTGGGGGTTTATCGCTGGTTCGTGGAGGATTCTCACCGGCGCGGCCGCGCGCTGGCTCCCGGTGAAATCATCCTGACAGGCGCCATGGGCCCGATGATCCCGATGGAAGGCCCGGCAACCTACCACCTCGATTGCCCGGGTCTGGGCGAGGCGACGCTACGCTTTGGAGGCGCCAGTTGAGCAGTGCAGCAGGCTGGCACGAACTGCGCGGCGGCTGGACGCTGCTGGTCGCCTGCGCCGTGGGTGTGGGCCTGAGCGCCATCGCGCTGCCTTTCTACGCCATCGGCCCTCTGACCCGCCCGATCGAGGCAGAGCTGGGCTGGGCCCGCGCCGATATCCAGCTGGCGATCCTTTTCAGCTCGGGACTGGGCGCTTTGACCGCTCCAGTCACGGGATGGATGATCGACCGTTTCGGTGCTCGCAGGGTCGCCCTCCCTTCGATCCTTGGCGTCTCGCTCGGGCTGCTCGTTGCGTCCTACGCCAGTACGCTTGCGATATTCTATCTGGGCTTTGCGGCCACCGCGATCCTGGGCGCTGGGACAAACCCGGTCCTGTGGTCGCGCGTCGTGTCAGGCAGTTTCGAAAAGGCGCGCGGGGCCGCGCTGGGGCTTGCCCTGGTCGGCACGGCGCTGGTCGCGCTGCTTCTGCCCAGCCTCATCGTCGCGCTGGAGGCTTACGGCGGCTGGCGCATCGCGCTGCGCGGAACGGCGCTGCTGCCCGTAATGATTGCCCTGCCGCTGGTCTGGGTCTGGCTGAGACCGGATGCACGCCGCCGGGCCGGAGATGGGGCGAGCGCGGGTCTGCCCGGCGTCACTGTAGGCGAGGCGCTGCGCGATTATCGTTTCTGGGTCCTCGCCCTGTCGATCCTGCTTGGATATCTCGCCATTTCCGGCACGCTGACAAACCTCGTCCCGGCATTGATCGACCGGGGTATCGAGGCGCAGGCCGCAGCAGCTTTCGCCGGAGCGGTGGGCATCACTATGATACCCGGCCGCGTGCTGGTGGGCTTCGTAGTGGACCGCATCTGGGCGCCAGGGGTCGCCATGGTCGTCCTCCTGCTGCCCGCCGCCGCCTGCCTTGTGCTGCAGGATGCGATGGCGCCAGCGATCCTGATTGCATCCTGCGCCATCCTCGGCCTTGCCGCCGGGGCTGAGCTGGATTTGCTGGCATTCCTGACCGCCCGCTATTTCGGGCTGGCACATTATTCCAAGATCTACGCGCTGGCCTATGCGGGGCTAGCAATGGGAAGTGCGACCGCGCCCTTCCTGTTTGCCTCGCTGCATGATCGCACGGGCAGCTATGGTACCAGCTTCCTGGTGGCGGGGACATTCTTCGCTATCGCAGCGCTGCTAATGCCATTATTGGGCCGTTATCCGGATACATTCGTGGACGACAGGAGCAGCGCGACATGAGCGATGCAAAGACCAGATTGCCGCTGCCCCCGTTGATGGACCGCATCTCGTTCCTGACGCACCGGCTCAACGCCCTGATGGCGCGGGCCTGCAATCCCTATTTCCAGGTCTGGGGCGTCGACCTGATCATGTCGCGCATGATGGTGGTCCTGCTGGAGCACGGATCGCTTCCGGCGGGCGAAATCGTACGCATCATGGCGTTGCCGCAATCCACCATCTCGCACCAGATCAAGCGGCTGGAGAAGCTTGGCTATATCCAGCGCGAGCAGGGCAAGGATGATTCGCGCGTGCGCGTCGCCTCGCTGACCGACAGGGGCCGCGAAGTGGCAGAGGAAGCCAACTTGCTCAGCCGGCAGGTGGTTGGCGTATTGCTCGACTCGATCGGCGAGGACGACATGGAAACCGTGCGCGCAGCACTGAAGCGGGCGGACACGGCATTGCAGGCATTCCGCTTCAAGCAGGACTGACTTCGCCCGCCACGGCTGCAGCGTTCGGAAACTGCGCCCCGATAATTTCATTATAGCTGTCGACCACCTGCGCCAGCACGGACAACGCCAGTGTCTCAGGATCGCGTGACGACGGGATGAGACCGATGGGGGCGACGATGCGCGCTATCGCGCCCTCCGGCACGCCGGCATCCTGCAACAGGCCCATGCGGCCGGCATGCGTCGCGCGGCTGCCCATCGCACCGACATAAAAGGCACTGGAACCCAATACCTCGGCAAGCAATGCTGTTTCCCAGTCGTGGTCGTGGAAGAAAAATGCCGCCGCAGTCCAGCCGTCTAGCGCGAAACCGAGGGCTTCATCCAGGCGCATAAGGCGGCGCACATCGGCATGCGTGGCCGAGAGTGCCTCTGCAAGATCGGCATCCGGCGTGGCGACATGGCATGCGATGCCAAGGGCTTCGGACTGCCGTACCAGCGCCTCCACCGTTCCGCCGTGACCTGCGATCACCAGTCGCAACGGCGGGTGGTGACGCACTAGGAATGTTTTGTCCTGCCAGCCCGTCTCTCCCGCATCCAGAACCAAGGGAACTCCCTCGCCTGTCGGCAGGGAGAGTACGGCCACCTCCCGCGCAGCCAGCCGGATCAGCAAGGCATCGACTGCCGCTGTGTCTGCTATGGGGGTGAACAGCAAATCGACACGCCCACCACATGGCAGGCGAATGTCGATGATCGGGCTTCCTGCTCCGTAAGCGATGCAGTGCGGCGCGCCCGCTTCCATGGCTGCAAGCGCCTCGCTCACCACGGCCCTTTCAATGCAACCGCCAGAAAGCGATCCCGCAAAGCTGCCGTCGGCCGCGACTGCCATATGCGCGCCCGGATTGCGCACGGATGCGCCCGTAACGTCCGTGACAGTGACGAGGCAGGCGGGCTGCCCCTGCCTCAGCGTTTCCTGCAGGAAGGATAGGATGCGCGGCGCGTCGAACACTGGCGCGCTTGTGTCACGCCAGCCAGTAGATGGCCAGCAACGCCGCCAAGACAGCAATCAGCGCGATCCAGACAGGCGACAAACCTGCGGCCTTCGCACTGGCAGCGTCAGTAGCCGCAGCCTCGGCCGCCACAGCCGCATCGGCTGCGCCGCCTTGTTCGGCTGCCAGGGCAGCAGAAAACTTGCCAAAGAAATCCTCGGCCATGGACCGCGCCGTGCCTTCGACCAACCGCGCGCCCATCTGCGCCAGCTTCCCGCCAATCTTGGCATCGGCGACGTAGGTCAGCAGTGTCCCGCCTTCAGCCTCTTCCAGCGTCACATCGGCGGAGCCCTTGGCGAAACCCGCCACCCCGCCCTTGCCTTCGAAAACCATGGTGCAGCGATCGGGCGCGACGACATCGGTCTGTGTCATGGATCCGTCGAAACGCGCGGAAACCGGGCCGATTTTCGTCGCAACAGTACCTTCGAAGCGATCATCGGCGGTTTTCTCCAACCGCTCGCAGCCCTTGAGGCAAGCCTTCAGCAGGTCGGGATCGTTCAGCGCCTCCCAGGCTCGCTGCGGGCTGCACGGCAGTTGGTAAGTACCCTTGATTTCCATAAGATCGGAACGTCCTTGTCAGCCGATTGCCGTGAGGGCGCGCTGCGCCATCACGCGGGTCAGGTGTATGCGGTATTCGGTGCTGGCGTGGAGGTCGCCGGTGAAATGCGCCGCTTCGAGGGATGCTGACGAAAGATCGCCGTCATCCTGCGCCGCGTCCTCGCCGGAGCGCCAGCGGAACACGCCCGTCCCGCCGCCAGTCACGGCGAGCTGGACCCGGTCGCCCAGCCGTGCGGCAAATACCGCGATCAGCGCGAAGCGCGAGGCCGGGTTGGGAAACTTTTCGTAACGCGCTTCGCGGCACGCCGGGAAGGTGACCGCCGTCACGATCTCGCCCGGCTCAAGCGCAGTTTCGAACATGGATGTGAAGAAGTCGGCTGCTGCGATGGTGCGCCTTTCCGTGCGGATTTCCGCATCGAGCGCAAGGCAGGCGCTGGGGTAGCAGGCGGCCGGATCGTTATTGGCCACAGAGCCACCGATCGTGCCGCGATGCCGCACCTGCGGATCCCCGATACCGCCCGCCAGCTCGGCAAGCGCAGGGCAATGTTCCCGCACGATAGCATCGCCAGCGACCTCTGCATGTGTGGTGGCGCCAAGGATGACGATGCGGTCGCCTTCCATGCTTACACCCTTCAGCTCGTCCAGGCGCGAGAGGTCGACAAGCATGCTGGGCATCGCCAGCCTTGCGCGCAGCACCGGCATCAAGGTCTGTCCGCCGGACAGCGCTTGCCCGTCCTCCTCGGCAATGAGGCGTTTTGCTTCATCCAGCGAGCCGGCACGGCGATAGGTAAAATCGTACATCAGCCCTGCTCCCTTTCCTGGCACAGCCGCCAGATCTTCTCCGGCGTGGCGGGCATGTCCACATGGCGGACGCCCAGCGCGTTGCAGACCGCGTTGATGACGGCGGGCGGAGAGCCAATGGCCCCCGCCTCTCCGCAGCCCTTCATGCCCAGCGGATTGCTGGGGGAAGGCGTGCATGCAAACTCAAGCTTGTATTCCGGCACGCCCTGCGCGCGCGGCATGCCGTAGTCCATGAAACTGGCCGACATCAGCTGGCCGGTTTCGGGATCGTACATGGCATTTTCCCAAAGCGCCTGACCGATGCCCTGCGTCACGCCGCCGTGGACCTGACCTTCGACAATCATCGGGTTAGCGACATTGCCGAAATCGTCCGCGGCGCAGAAGCTGGCAACCTCCACGGTCCCGGTGTCAGGATCAATCTCCACCTCGCAGACATAGACGCCAGCAGGGTAAGTGAATTCCGGCGGATCGAAGAAGCTGGTGGCAACAAGGCCCGGCTCAATCTCATCCGTGGGGAAGCCGGAGGCCGCATGGGCAGCAAAAGCCACTTCCGGGAAGGCAAGCGTGACGTTCGTATCCTTGCTGGAGAAGATCCCCTCGTCGAACTCCACCGCGTCATATTCGACCTGCATCAGGTGTGCGGCGATCTTCTTTGCCTTGGCGATGATCTGGTCGCATGCCCGCAGCGTGGCCGACATGCCCACCGAAGCGCGCGAGCCGTAAGTCCCTGTGCCAGCCTGGATGCGCGACGTATCGCCCTGGATAACGGAGATGTTCTCTATCGGCACGCCGAACCGGTCGGAAGCGACCTGCGCGAACGTTGTGGCATGGCCCTGCCCGTGCGAATGCGCGCCCGTGAGGATTTCCACCGTCCCCACCGGATGCACGCGCACCTCGGCAGATTCCCACATGCCCGCGCCGCCGCCCAGCTTGGCCAGCTTGGCGGATGGACCGATGCCGCATGCTTCCACATAAGCTGCAAGACCGATGCCGCGCAGTTTGCCGCGCGCTTGGCTGTCTGCCTTGCGCGCTGCGAAACCACCGTAATCGCCCAGCTCGAGCGCGGCGTTCAGCGTCTTCTCGTAGTCGCCGGAATCATACTCGTAGACGACCGGCGTCTGGTACGGGAATTCAGTGATGAAATTGCGGCGCCGGATCTCCGCCGGGTCGATCCCCAGCTCGCGCGCTGCGACATCGACGATCCGTTCCACCACATAGGCCGCTTCGGGCCGCCCTGCCCCGCGATAGGCGTCTACCGGGCAGGTATTGGTGTATATTGCCCGCACGCGTGCATGGATGGCAGGGATAGCATACTGGCCGGACAGCATCGTTGAATACATGTAAGTCGGCACCAGCGATCCGGAGCTCGACATGTAGCCCCCGACATTGGCCAACGTATCGGCCCGCAACGCCAGGAACTTGCCGTCCGCATCCAGCGCCAGCTCCACCTCGGTAAGGTGATCGCGGCCATGCGCGTCGGTCAGGAAAGCCTCGCTGCGATCGGCCGTCCATTTCAGCGGGCCGTCGACCATCTTCGAAGCGAAGGTCACAGCTAGCTCTTCCGGATAATTGTGCGCCTTTGAACCGAAGCCGCCGCCCACATCCGGGGACACCATGCGCAGCTTGTGTTCTGCCGCCAGGCCGAATGCCGCGGCATAAAACATGCGCATGCCGATGGGGTTCTGGTGCGTCAGGAAAACCGTAAGCTCTTCGCTGCCGGCGTCCCATTGCGCATTGATCGCGCGCGGTTCGATGGCGTTAGGTATCAGGCGGTTGTTGCGCAGCGTCAGGGAGACACGGTGAGCAGCCTTGTCGAAGGCGGCATCGACTGCCGCACTGTCGCCGATATCCCAGTCGAACGCGCAATTGCCCGCAATCTCGTCATGCAGCAGCGGGGCGCCGTCTGCCACGGCATCCAGCACGTCCACCGCGACCGGCAGGTCCTCGTAATCGACCATCACCGCTTCTGCAGCATCGCGCGCCTGCGCCAGAGTTTCGGCCACCACAAGCGCGACCGGCTCACCAACATAGCGCACCCGGTCGGTCGCGATTGCATTGCGCACACCGATCTTCTGCGGCTCCCCGTCGGTTGAGAAGATTGCCCAACCGGCCGGGAGCGCAGGCAGCCCGGCATCGACAAGGTCGCGCCCCGTCAGGATGCGCCGCACGCCCGGCATGGCCGCGGCATCGTCCAGGTCGATACCCGTGATCCGGGCATGCGCCATGGGTGAGCGCGCGAAGGCCGCATACAGCTGGCCCGGCAGGATCATGTCGTCGACATACTTGCCCTTGCCGCGCAGGAAGCGCCCGTCTTCCTGCCGCTTTACCGACTGGCCGAATTTCACGCTGGAAGCCGGGATATTCATGCCGTGCCCTCCATCTTGCCTGCGCCTTCGACGATAGAGGCCACGATGTTCTGGTAGCCCGTACAGCGGCAAAGATTGCCCTCAAGCTCGTGCCGCACCGTGGCGGGGTCCGGCTTCCCATGGCGGCGTGCGATATCGATACCCACCATTACCATGCCGGGCGTGCAATAGCCGCATTGCAGGCCGTGATTGTCATGAAATGCCTGCTGCATCGGATGCAGATCGTCGCCGTCCTTTGCGAGGCCTTCGATCGTGGTCACGCTGCGCCCTTCGGCCTGCACGGCCAGCATCGCGCAGCTCTTCACCGCTTGACCATCGACATGCACGGTACAGGCGCCGCACTGGCTGGTGTCGCAACCCACATGCGCGCCGGTCAGGCGCAGGTGATCGCGCAAGGCATGGATCAGGAGCGTGTTGTCAGGGACATCCAGAACCGCCTGTTTGCCATTCACCTCCAGTGAAATTTCAGCCATCGCGCCTCGCCCTCCCTATACATGCTCGTCTTACAGGCGAGCCTATGGCATGTCAGGTCAGATGCCAAGACCTATCGATATCGATATAATGCTGGTCACGCGCCGGATTTGTCTTTGATTGCCGCCACACGCGTGGGGGCGGTCTTGCTGGCCGCCGGGCGCTCCAGCCGCTTCGGTCCGCAGGACAAGCTGGCCCAGCCCTGGCGCGGCAAACCGCTTGCCCTGCATGCGGCGGGGACGCTGGCAGCCATGCCCTTCGTGGCCCATGCGGTGGTAAGCCAGCAAAGAGCCAACTGGCCCGTCCCGTCCAAATATATGGTCGTCACCAATCCGGCACCGGACCGCGGGCTGGCGAGCTCCATCGCATTGGGGGCACGGGCGCTGGCAGACACGGGCGTTGAGGCCTTGCTTTTTGCGCTGGCCGACATGCCGCTCGTCCCGCAAGCGCATTTGGAACGATTGCTCGGCGCCTTCGAAACCGAAGGTATGGATATGGTCGCGACCATCGGCGGCGGTCGTCCGCAAGTGCCCGCCGTGTTCGGGCGCGCGCACTTCGACATGCTGATGGCGCTTACCGGCGACCAAGGCGCGCGCGACATGCTGGGCGATGCCGCTACCGTGGCGTGCGACGCGAAGTTGTTGGCGGATTTCGACCGGCCGGAGGATTTCGCGCGTTAGCGTTTCCTGGCGAAAACCAGCAGCACGTTGCCCGCCTCGTGACTATAGAGGCCGTAACCGGAATTTATGACCAGATAGCCATCCCCGACTGCTGCGCCAGGGCCGGACATGCTGCCCCCCCTTCCGGCCATGTCGTTCACCGTGTCGAACTTGCGGGCGGAATTGAACTCCCACAACCGCTTGCCCGTCTTCCGGTCATAGGCACGGATCCACCCGTCCATATGGCCCGCCACCACAGCGCCGGGCACCGCCGTCACGGCCGAGGAAATCCCCGGATCGCAATTTGGCCGCCCTTCGCCGCAGACGTTTGTCTGCACCTGGCTCCACAGCCTCCTGCCGGTACGCGCATCCAGCGCATGCATGCCGGGGCGCGCCGCATCCGGATCCAGAACATCGCCATTGCGCGTGTTGTTCATGTCGTTGATCGGCACGTAAATCGTGGTGCCCTGTGCCGCCATGCCCCAGTGGACACCGCCCTGGATGCTGCCGCGCCCAACCTTCGTCTGCCACAGCAGCTTGCCCTTCGCGTCGGGGTCCAGTCCGTAGACTTCACCATTCTTGTGCCCCACCGCCAGCACCTGCCTGCCGCCGCCGACATCGATCAGCAGGGGGGAGGACGAATGATCGAAATCGGGCCCGCGCTCTTCGGGACAATTGGGATTGTCCTCCATCATGCAGGCCACGTTCCACGCATCGCCGGCGATTGTCTGGCGCTGCCAGACGCGGCGACCGCTTTGCAGATCCAGAGCGAAGATCGAATCGCTATTGCCATCGGCGGGTGACGAATAGTTCTCGCCCGTCCCGGCATAAAGCACGCCGCGCTTGGCATCGATCGTGGGTGTGACCCACATGGGCGCACCCGACGGGGCGTAGGAGACGCGCCCATTCTTCTCGATGCGCTTCGGCTCCTCCTCGATGGCCCAGTGCTGCCACTTCACCTTGCCGGTTGCGGCATCGATCGCATCGAGATGGCCGCGGAATGTGCAGCATTCGTAATTCGGGTCCGCCGCCGGGATGACCTCCAGCGAGGAGACCGGTACGTAAAGGGTTCCGTCGTGATAGGCCGGCGTGCCCGTCAGCGTGGCGCTGGGATGGTCATCCATCCGGCGCGACCACGCCATTTTCCCGGTCAGCGCCTCTACGGCGTACAGCTTGCTGGTCAGGTCGCCAAAATAGACCATCGGCGTAGGTCCATCGACCAGCACGATCGCGGTGCGCACTTCCGCCCCGGCCTTGAAGGTCCAGCGCGCGCAGCCGGTTTCCAGGTCGAAAGCGTAAACGGTCCCGTCATCGCTGCCGACGAACGCCGCGCCAAAGCCGATAGCGGGCTGGGACCGCGCCTTGGTGGCGTTGGGGAAAGCATAAGCCCATTGCAGTTCCAGCTCGCCCAGGTCGCCGCCTGTAAGGCCGCCCTTCGAGGCGGGCACGAAGCGCCGCGTATCGTGCCCCCAACCTATGTCGACCGGCTTGCGCGCCCGGTCGAAGTTTGCGGCGCCCCCTTCACAGGCGGCGGCATAATTCGCAGCCGGCAGGCCATCAGACAGGTCCACGCGCGTGATGTATTCCGCGACATGCAGCTTGCCCTCGTCGGACAGCATCGCGCCTTGTTCCGCCATCACTCCGCCATCGAGCGCGGCATATATGGACGCAGGCGACATCATTTCGAGCCATTGGAAATGCGGCGCCCGGGCAACCCCGCCATTATGGCAGGATGCGCAATTGTCCGCGTACAGCTTTGCCCCGGGCAGGGAATCACGATCCGCAATCAGGCCGTCTCCGGTTGCAAATTCATCGGTGGAAGAAAGCGTCCCTCCGCCCTCTGGCCCGCTCGACTGCCCGCAAGCGACCAGCGCCAAGACCGCTGAAACTGCACAGAATATCACGTTCTTAGCCATCCGAACCCCCCTTGATAGCGGCAATCATGCATCACTTTCACGCTCGGTGTATTCGGCCGGTACGGTGCAGATTGACTTATATCGAAATCGATATATGTCTTGATGAGTACGCAACGTCAATTGGGGAGGATTGACATGAATCTTCGAACTTTCACTCGTGGTTTGGCCTCTGTCAGCGCAGTCGCGCTCGTCGCAGCGGCTGCTCCGGCATACGCTCAGACGGTCAACGAAGACGAGGAAATGGAGCAGGATGCCCAGGCACCGGGCACCGGCTTCGGCGAGATCATCGTCACCGCCAACCGCCGCGCCGAAAATGTGCAGGACGTTCCGATCGCAGTGACCGCTCTCAATGAAGAGCTGATCGAGCAGAAGTTCAGCCGCGACCTCCTCGACCTTGGCAGCATCGCTCCCAATATCGTCGTCGACCCGATCCTCGGTAACGGCACGGCAGCCATCGCCATCCGCGGCATCCAGCTGAATGACGTGGAAAAGAGCTTCGACCCGCCGGTCGGCGTCTTCCTCGACGGCGTCTATCTCGCCTCCACGACGGGCGCCCTTCTCAACGTTTTCGATGCGGAGACGATCGAAGTCCTGCGCGGCCCGCAGGGCACGCTGTTCGGCCGCAATACGATCGGCGGCCTGATGCATATCCGCCGCAACCGGCCTACCGGCGAACTGGGCGGCAAGGTCAGCGTCACTTACGGACGCTTCGACCAGTTTGACGTCAAGGCCGTGCTCAACCTGCCGTCCTTTGCGAACGGCGCGATCAAGGCAAAGGTCGCTGCAGTCCGCCTCGACGGCGGTGGCTACTTCTACAATGTCACGCGCAACGAACGCGAAGGTGACAACGATCTGTTCATGATTAGCCCGATGATCGAATTCGAAATCGGTAATCGCGGCGAAGTGACCGTCGCATACGATTATATCCGCGATCGCACGGCGACGCGCCCGGTGACGGCGCTGACCGATCCGAACCAGCTGTTCGGCACGCTGCCGGGCGGTATCGGACTGGGCCAGCCGGCAACCAATGTCGACTACCATCGCCAGACGCGGACCTCTTTCGACCAGGCCGCCAGGCTCGACACGCACTCCGTCACGCTCAACGGCCGTTACGAAGTTGCGGACGGGCATGAGATCTACGCCGTTCTGAATTACCGCGATACGGACGAAGACGCGCTGAACGAGTTCGACGGCGTCGCCGCGGACCTGTTCTACGCCACGCGTCCGCAGAAGATTGACCAGTTCTCGGCAGAGCTTCGTTATCAGGCCGACCTGGGACCGGCCAATATCGTCGCGGGTCTGTATTACTTCGACAGCGACTACACCATCAGCCAGCGCACCTTCTTCTTTGGCGGTGAAGTCGGCGGGACGGATTACCAGCAGTCGGCCAAAAGCTACGCCGTATTCGCGCAGCTGGACTACGAAGTGCTCGATGGCCTGACGGTCACGCTGGGCGGACGCTACCTGATCGACGAGAAGGCTGCCTGCGGTGGCCTCGGCAGCGGTCCGGTGGATAACCGCACTTACATCATCTCTTATGGTGCATGTAACGAGACGCGGCGTAATGCGCCCGGCTTCAGCAACGCACTTCCGGCGCCGCTCACCGGCTCCGTTACGGGCGAGGAGACCTGGAAGAAATTCACTCCAAAGCTGGGCCTCAGCTACGACTTCGGCGACAAGCTGATTTACGCGTCCTATTCCGAAGGCTTCCGCTCCGGCGGCTTCAACGGCCGTGGCAACGACATCCTGACGCTTGGGCCGTACAATCCCGAGACGGTCGAGAACTACGAGCTTGGCTTCAAGTCGGAATGGCTCGATCGCCGGATCATCCTGAACGGCTCGTTCTTCCGCACCAAGTATAAGGACAAGCAGGAAGACGTGGTCTTCCCGGATCCGCGCGGTGCGACGGTCACGATCGTGCAGAACGCCGCTTCGGCCACGCTGTTCGGTTTCGAACTGGAAAGCCGCGTCATGCCCGCAGAGGGCCTGAGCCTGGGCCTGAATGTCGGTTACCTGGACGCAAGTTACGATCAGTGGCTTGACCAGGCGCCGCTCCTTTCGGGTCCCAATGCCGGCGATCTGGCGACAATCGACAAGACGGACTTCGAACTGCGCCGCGCACCGCGCTGGAACGTGCAGGCCGACATGAATTACGAACTCCTGCTCGGTAATGGAGATGGCATCATCTTCGCTGCCGATTATTCCTGGAAGTCGAAATATTACGTCGTCGCCAACACGATCAACATCCACACCAACATTCCGGGCCGGGAAAATCCGGGCAAGATCGACGCATTCGGGCTGCTGAATGCATCTGTCTCTTACGAAGGGAGCAACTTCAAGTTCTCCATCTTCGGCCGTAACCTGACCGGGACGGAATACTTCCAGCACGTGCTGGACGTGGGGACGACCTTCGGCGTGCAGCCGGGAAGCACCCAGCCGGTCCCGACCTTCGGTCTGTGGTCCTTCGGCACGATTAACCCGCCGACCACCTATGGCGCGGAAATCGTGTTCGAATTCTAACAGGGGATCGGGGCGCCACTGGCGCCCCGACAGGTCCCCCGCTTGCGGGGGACGGGGGCAAAAAAAGGGGCCCGGCGTGAAGCCGGGCCCCTTTCCTTTTGCCTGCGGTGGTTGTCAGCGCGGCGCGCGGTACCAGATGGGCGAACTGTAAACCCGATCCTGGGTCTCTGCCGGGACATTGGGCGGCAGGTCCAGATTGTATCGCACCGCATCGTAAGTCGTCCAACGCGGCGTGGGGATCTGCAACACGCGTGCGTAATAGAACGCCTGCTGTCCGGCATCGAATTCCGGATCGACCCAGAAAGTACGCAGTTCCGGTTCGCCGATGGAATTTGTGAACGTCGCAGTCTTCACGTCCACGGTGCTGCCCACTGGCGGCGCCTTGCCAGTCGCGGGATCGACCTTGCGGCCATCGGACAGGGCCACGTCATAGACCTGTTCGTGCAGCGTCCCGTCGCTGTCGCGCCAGCCCTTCACGATCTGGATACGGTCCAGGTAAGCTCCGTCGGGATCCATGGCTGCATGCAGCAGGAAGCCCGGCGCATTAGCCTTCTTCGAAGGTGTCAGGATGCCACCCATCGGCACACCCTTGGCGTAACCGTTGGCAACCAGCGCCTCTCCGACCAGGTCCGCGCTGGAAAATTCCCAGCCGCCGAACAGTCGCAGCTCGATCCGCGGTCCGGTGGAGGCATAGACTTCCCGGCGCACCATGGCGTCGAAGATCTCCTTGCGCGTGTTCGCTCGCGCCCAGACGCCGACATAGCCTGCTGCGGACAAGGTGGCGTTACCCCAGAGCGCGCCGCCCATGGACGAGGCAAGGCGCAGCGCAGATGGTTCGGAATCCGGGAACTTCCCGAAGAAATTGTCCTCCGCGACAGCCGGGATGCCGGTATGCACATCGGTGCTGCCGATCATGCCGAATTCGAACGGATTGATGCCGTCGAAGGCAGTATAAAGCAGCCCTTTTTTGAGTGCGCCGCGGGCATATTCGCCCTGCATCTGGCGGCGCAGCTCCTCCTTGTCAGTCGTGCGCGGATTGCGGCCGAGGTCCGTCTCGTCCCAGTTCTCGAAATCCGCAAATTCGTCATGCGGGGAGATATGCTGGTGCGTCTCCCCATCGCCCTTTACCTGCGTGACCTCCACTACCGGTTCGAACTTGTGGCGGGTCTTGCGGTAATCGATCGACAGCGGCTCGCCGGACATGGTCTTGTCGGGGAACATCGCCCCGTCGGACAGATTGCCATTGTGCGGGATGGTCAGGACACGCCCACCGGTATTGGTTTCGTATGTCGCCAGCGCCTTCCAGAGCTGCTCCGGATCGTTGCTCTCCAGCGCCGAATAGGGAAGCGTCTGAAGTGCTTTTTCCGGACCGTCGGCAAACATCACCACACGGTGCAGGTTGTCCCCGCTCTTCATGGCAGACCATTCGTAGCCGATCATCGTGGTGAACTTGCCCGGATCGTTATACTTCTCCGCCGAAGCGATGACGCCGGCCCAGGTGTTGCGGGAAAATTCCAGTGGCAGCGGCTCGGCAGGCGCCTCGCCCGAGGTGATGGCCACG
Source organism: Paraurantiacibacter namhicola (assembly GCF_001687545.1). Lineage (NCBI taxonomy): Bacteria > Pseudomonadati > Pseudomonadota > Alphaproteobacteria > Sphingomonadales > Erythrobacteraceae > Paraurantiacibacter > Paraurantiacibacter namhicola. The sequence continues at coordinate 2,167,375 of NZ_CP016545.1, forward strand.
AATTCCTGGATCACATCGATCATGCGGCCTTCCTCGACGAAGCCGGACCAGCGGGTGGACAATGCGTGCTGCTGCAGCAGCGGGTCCTTCCGCTCGATGCCCTGCATCAGGCCGAGATATTCCGCGTGATCGGCCACCAGCAGGAAATCCAGCGGCCGTTGCAGCTTTGCCGTCACGCCGGTGGTGGATGTCACCGCCTCTCCGCGCGCAAAGCGATAGGAATCCTCCGGAGAGAAGTGATGCGTGCCGAAGCTGTAGGCATCGAACGACATGTTGGAATGCGTGTGCAGGTCACCCCAGAGCAGCTTGTCCGGAGTGGCGGCGAGCTGCGCCCCCGGCCCCTCGCCCTCTGCCTGGTCGGACCGCTGTTCCGCCGAACAGCCGGCCAGCGCCAGCGCAGCGCAACCGCACATCAGGGCGCGCGTCACATGCCTTGGCAGGCTGCGCTTATCCGGGCTGTCTCCAGCCGGGATCCTACTCTCCAATGTCATATCTGCCCTCTCCCATTTGTATTGATATGAATATATCTATACATCACATCCGGAGTTGGATAGGTTGTTTTTCGGCCATGGCGCGGTCTGTTGCGCGTCTTTGGACTGCAGTTTTCAGAACGGACAGGATAGGCATGATGGGCGAACAGCGGTTTTCCGAAGACTGGTGGAGCAATTGGCCGCAAAGCGACACTTACCTTGCGTCCGACGGCCACGTCGCGCGCATTCCGCTGCGCCTGCAAAGCACCAATCTGGTCATCTACGGCGGGGCCGACCTTGCAGAGGTAATGAAAGAGTTCGAGCACGAGGATACAGTCCCGGTATCGGTGGGCGGACGCGTGCCGGTGCAGCTGTGGTGCAACAATTTCACCGACACCGACTGCGGGCCGACGGATCGCACGAACCCATATCTTGAGACCTGGTTCTCCTTCCCGGTCGTGGCGAAATCCAGCCCGCTGAAACTGCCTTATGAATCGCCCTTCTCACTGAACGTAGAGCATCCGGATGCCTTGGTGATGACGCACCGCGTGCTCTGCGGCGGCGACCGCGACGGATATACCGTGGGCGCGCAATCCGCGATTTCCTGCGGGCGGGAAGTTTGGGGCTTCCCGAAACATCCCGGCCTTGCCGACCTGGCTTTCGATTATGTCGGCGATGACGAGATGACCTTTGCCGCCAACCACCTGGGCCGCTCTGTATACACGCTGCGCGCGCGGTTGCCGGAGGCCGTGGAAGGCCATGTCAGCGTATCGGTCGATGTCGCGACCGGGCCCGACACCTGCATCACCCCCTCACAGAATCCGCACAAGGCCGGGTTCATCCCGAAGCAGACGCGTTACGCGACGGCGATGGCTGCCACCCTGGCCTTCGCGCCGTGGGATACTGCCACGGACACGCTGGAGATCCAGGGCGAGGATGATCATTTCGGCGGCTTGCTCAAGAGCTGGAATTTCCAACCCGAACTCAAGATGCACACCAGCGACTTCAAGGTGGTGGCGCGCAAACCCGCAGGCTGGGGGGCCGAACTGAAGTAAAGGCCCGTGACGGGCCGCAAAAGCCCGCACTCCGGCCGCGAGAGGAGACGTCAGGATGAACAAGCAAGCAGATGCCGGCAGTTTCGACCCCGCCAATGCCGAGGTCGCGCGCTGCCCGGGCCGGTCCTTCCAGGACATCCTCGCCGCAGATTCCGGATCGCAGCCGGAAATTCTGAAGGAACAGAGCTTCGTCCACCAGGGCGATGAGCCGCTCTCGACCGATCGCTACCTCAGCCAGGAATTCCACGACCTGGAAAAGGAGCGGCTGTGGCCGCGCGTGTGGCAGATGGTCTGCCGCGAGGAGCATATCCCCGAAGTCGGCGACCACATCCTTTACGAGATCAACGATGACAGCTTCATCATCATCCGCACCGCGCCGGATGAGATAAAGGCTTATTACAACGTCTGTCTCCACCGCGGCACGCAGCTGCGCAGCTGCGCGGGCAATGTGAAACAGCTGCGCTGCCCCTTCCACGGCTTCGCCTGGAACCTCGACGGTACGCTGAAGGACATCCCCTGCCGCTGGGACTTCGGGCAGGTGGAAGACAAGGAAATGAACCTCGACGAGGCGCATGTCGATACATGGGCGGGCTTCGTCTTCATCAATCAGTCCGAGGACCCGCAGCCGCTGGCCGAATACATGCATCCTGCGGGCGAGCATTTCGAAAACTGGCCGATGCATGATCGCCATATCAGCGCGCATGTCGGTAAGGTGATGAACTGCAACTGGAAGATGGCGCAGGAGGCTTTCATGGAAGTCTACCATGTCGTCTCCAGCCATCCGCAGGTGCTGCCCTATGTGGGCGACTGCAACAGCCAGTACGATATCTGGCCCGATGCGCCGCATGTCAGCCGCATGCTGACCGCTCAGATGACGCCGAGCCCGCACCTTGGCGACACGGTGAGCGACCAGGAGATGCTCGACGCGATGCAGGCCGACATGGACCTGCCGGGTTTCGAACCCATCACCTCCGTCCCCGAAGGCGTTTCCGGACGCCAGCATTTCGCAGACAAACTGCGCGAGTATTTCACGAAGGTGACGCAGGCCGATTGCAGCCACCTGTCGAATGCGGAGCTGCTCGACGCGATCGAGTATTTCATCTTCCCCAATTTCCACCCCTGGGGCGGCGTCACCCTGCCGATGGTCTATCGCTTCCGGCCCTGGAACAACGATCCGGGCAAGTGCCTGATGGAAGTGATCCTGCTGCGGCCCAATCCGGTTGGGGAGCCCGCCCCGCCGCCCGCGAAGATGCGCATGCTGTCGGAAGACGAGGACTGGGGCTGCGCCTCCGAACTTGGCTGGCTCGGCCTCGTGTTCGACCAGGACGTGGTGAATGTCGCGCGAATGCAGGAAGGCCTGAAGACCACTCGCCGCAAGGGCGTGGTGATGAGCGTCTATCAGGAAAGCCGCATCCGCCACATGCACAACACGCTTTCAACCTATCTCGAACGGCCCTGAGCAGGGACGAAGCTGCGCGAATGCCCACTGTCACGGTCCTGCCCGCCGATATCGCCATGGAAACGCAGCCGGGCGAGACGCTTCTCGGCGCGGCGCAGCGGCTCGGCTACACTTGGCCAACCGTCTGCGGCGGCGAAGGCCAGTGCCGTACGTGTTATGCCGTAATCGAGCAGGGTGAGGACGCCCTCTCCCCCGTCACCGCGCTGGAAGAGGAGGCCAGCCCTGCCCTTGCCATCGTGGCGCGGCGAGCGGGAAAGCCTGTCCGGCTGGCCTGCCAGGCCGTGCCTACAGGAGACATCACCGTCCAGCGCAGCGGCGTGCGAAAATCGTGATCCGCCATCAGCGGCCGAATGCCGCCACTCGCCCAGCCAAGGAGTCCGCCGCATGAGCCACACCCGTTTCAACCGCCTCGACAATTGCAATTACACCCTCGACGAGAGCGGGCAGATCCGCGTCGAGGATTCGGAGACCGGGACGACAGGCCTGTTCGACGAATTCGGGGCACATCTCGAAGGCGAACTGAAGCAGGCGGACGTGCAGATGTGCCAGTTCCTGGCCAAGCTCGGCAAGCATCGCCCCGGCGGCTGACAACCTGTCGCCGGGCACGAGGAAGGACTCGCGCCCACAAAAATATATTGCTATCGATATATCTCTACACCGGGGGGTATGAGGACCGACAATGGCTGAAGCGTATAATCCTGAATACGATCCCACTGGGCTCGAAGGCGCAATCGATACGAACAGGATGTATTGGCTCGATGCGCCGCACCTGCCCGGCGTCTCGCTGAAGCCGCTACGGACGAGCACGGAAAGCAGCTTCTTTACCACCATGGTGCGCATCGCGGCCGGGGCAGAGCTGCCCGATGCCGTCTACCTTGGCGGCATGGACATGTGGGTCCTTTCGGGCAGGCTGACATACCAGCAGGACAGCGAAATCAGCATCCTAGAGCCGGGCGTCTGGGGCTTCATCGGCGCAAATTCGCGCGTCGCCTCCATCAAGGCGGAAACCGATGCCGAACTACTCGTCAATTTCTACGGCGCCGCTGCCTTCCTGGGGGACGGCAATTCCGTCAATTCCATCCTGACGAGCCTGGATGTGCTGCGCCTTGCCCGGGAGCATAAGTCACCGCTTGTGCCCAACACCCTGGCTTATTGCGCCAAGGACACCTCCAACCGCTTCGAGGGCGATGGCGAACCCATGGCTATCGCATCGAAAGAAGCGGGCGAGCTGTTCGTCGGCGGGGCAGGCGAATTCGCCACGCCGGCCGATGTGCGCCACCCGCATTTCGTAGACACCAGGGCCGTCCCGTGGGCGGTCGACGAGAATATTCCCGACGTAGGCCTCAAGATCCTCCGCATCAGCGAAGAGACCGGCTTCGTTACCATGGTGGTGCGTCACAACGGCGAAGCACCCCCTCACCGTCACTTGGCCGGCGCCGACTTCCTCGTGCTCCAGGGCGCCATGGGATATCGCGCCGGGCCGCCGGAGGGCACCGGACCCGGCATCTGGGTTTACGAGCCGCCGGGAGCGCGCCATGAATCGACTCAGCGGCTCGGCACACAGGACCTGATCTACACGGCCAATCTCTATGGCCCTATCGCCTTCGATTCCGGCAAGGGCACGCCGCCTGTCGCGATCCTGTCCTGGATGGAATACCAGCAGCTGGCAGAGGCCGCCGGCGCGAAGCTGATCCCCAGCTCCAAGTCCGAGGCGGCGACGCTGCTGGCCTGGGCCCCGATAGCCAAGCGCCCGGCCTGAGCCGGTCCGCAAGCGCAAACTGACAGGACTTTCGATGGCGAAAATCATCCACACCATGATCCGCGTCGCCGACGAGGATCGCTCGACCAGATTCTACAAGCAGGCCTTCGATCTCGACGTTGCAGATCGCTTCCCATTCGACGGCTTTACCCTGGTGTACCTGCGTAATGACGAGTGCGATATCGAGCTGGAGCTGACGATCAACGAAGGCCAGGAAGACGCCTACAGCCACGGGAGCGGCTACGGCCATATCGCAGTCGCCGTCGACGATATCGAGGCGGAGCATGCGCGGTTCGAGGAGCTTGGCTTCGACCCGACGCCGGTGAAGTCCATGGACCACAACGGCAACCCGCTTGCGACCTTCTTCTTCGTGACCGATCCCGATGGCTACAAGATCGAGATCCTCAAGCGCCAGGGCCGCTACCGGTGATCGACCAAGGCCTTGCAGCGCAGCTCGAGGCCCTGCTTGGCGACCGTTTCACCTGTTCGCCCGGCGTTTGCACCGAACATGGCCGGGATATTTCGCACCTTGATCCGCACTCGCCCGACGCAGTCGTATTTCCGCTATCGACGGAAGAAGTGCAGGCGGTGGTCAAGGCCTGCGCTGCGCACGGAACGCCCATCGTGCCATACGGTGTCGGCACCTCCCTTGAAGGCAATATCCATGCATTGCGCGGCGGCGTGTGCATCGACCTTTCGCGCATGGACAAAATCCTGAAGGTCAATCAGAATGACCTCGACGTTGTGGTAGAACCGGGCGTTACACGGCTGCAACTCAACGAATATCTTCGCGACACAGGCCTGTTCTTCCCGATCGACCCGGGGGCGAACGCCACCATCGGCGGCATGGCCTCCACCCGGGCATCAGGCACCAATGCGGTGCGCTACGGCACGATGAAGGACAATGTCCTTTCGCTGGAAGTGGTCACCCCCAGCGGCGAAGTGATCCGCACCGCGCGCCGCGCCCGCAAGTCCTCCGCCGGATATGACCTGACGCGGCTCTATGTAGGATCGGAAGGCACGCTGGGCATCATCACCGAGGTCACGCTGCGCCTGTATGGCATGCCGGAGAAGATCGCCTCGGCTGTCTGCCCGTTCGACGACATCGGCAATGCCATCCAGTCGGTGATGGAGACTATCCAGCTGGGCGTGCCGATCGCGCGCATCGAATTCCTGGACACGCAGACAATCCGCGCGGTCAATCACGTGTCCAAGCTGGACCTGCCGGAAAGCCCTCACCTGTTCCTGGAGTTCCACGGCACCGAGCAGGGCGTTGATGAGCAGGTCGCACTGGTGAGCGAGATCTTCGCCGGTAACGGTGCAGGCGCCTTCCAATGGGCGGAAAAGCCCGAAGATCGCACCAAGCTGTGGCAGGCGCGGCACGATGCGGCGCTCTCCATCCCGGCCTACGCCACCAACACCAGGCAGTGGTGGACCGACATCTGCGTGCCGATCTCGCGCTTGGCCGACTGCATCGCGGAGACACACGCCGACATCGCCGAAAGCGGCCTGTACGCCCCCATGCTTGGCCATGTCGGCGACGGCAACTTTCACCTCGCGATCTGCCAGCGCGAAGGCGAGCCGGAGGATGTCGAGCGGGCAAAGACACTCAATGACCGCCTCGTCCGGCGCGCTCTGGCTGCCGGGGGCACCTGCACTGGAGAGCACGGCGTGGGCCGCGGCAAGATGGCCTATCTGGAAGAAGAGCTTGGCGGCAGCGTCGATGTGATGCGCTCGATCAAGCAGGCGCTCGATCCCGGCAACATCATGAACCCGGACAAGATTTTCCACTTCCAGGGTTAAGGCCGGGATGGCTCGAGGAGAGTAGAATGTTCGAAGGTCGTATCGCCCTCGTCACCGGCGGCCTGCGAGGCATCGGCGCGGCAACTGCCACCATGCTGGCAGAGCGCGGCGCGACAGTCATCGTCGGCGATATCGTCCCGCAGGAAGATCCTGAAGTCACCGATTTCCTCGCTTCACTGGGGGCTGGCGCAAACTACCTCACGCTCGACGTGGCCGACGAAGCGCACTGGATTGCCGCGCGCGAGTTCATTGCGGAAGAATTCGGTCGATTGGATGTGCTCGTCAACAATGCCGGTGTCGATTGCGTGGGGCCGGTCGAGAGCATCGAGATCGACGCATGGCGCCGGATGATGGCCGTCAACAGCGATGGCGTGTTCCTGGGCACCAAGCACCTCACCCGCCTTTTGAGCGCCGCGGGGGCAAAGTCGCCCTGCGGCGCAGCGATCGTCAATGTCAGCTCGATGCTGGGCATGGTCGGCATGGCGGATGTCTCGCCCTATAGCGCCAGCAAGGGGGCCGTGCGTGCCTTTACGAAGGCCATCGCGGCGGAGTTTAACGCAAAGAAGCAGCCAATCCGCGTCAATTCCGTGCATCCGGGTTTCGTCCATACGCCAATGCTTGAGCGCGGGATGCAGGCCGCAGACGCCGGCGAAAGCGGCGCCGGAGCAGCCATGTTGGCAGGGTTGGAGGCCGCAACGCCAATCGGACGGATCGCCAGGCCTGCGGAAGTTGCAGAGGCGATCTGCTTCCTCGCTTCCGATGCTGCCAGTTTCTGCACCGGATCCGAACTTACCGTCGATGGCGGCTGGACCGCACAATGACCATCACAAAGGAGAATGCCGGATGACCATCGCACTCGAAGGTTTGACCGTTGCCGTCACCGGTGCCGCTGGTGGCATCGGATCGCAGATCTGCAAGGCACTCAAGGCCGCAGGGGCCAATGTGGTGGCCAGCGACATGCAGGACGATGGTTCGCATGTCGCTGCCGATCATTACCAACAGCATGACGTGACCAGCGCAGACGACTGGGCCGCCCTCGCCCGGCTGGTCGAAAAGAAATACGGCCGGCTTGATGCGCTGGTGAACAATGCGGGCATATCGATCGTCGCAACGGTGGAGAACACCAGCCTCGAGCAATGGCGGCGCCTGAATGGGGTGAACGTGGAAAGCATCGTGCTGGGCGCGCAGGCGTTGTTGCCGCTGCTGAAAGAAGGCGGAAAAGCCCGCGCAAGCGGAGCAGCCATGGTCAATATGTCCTCCATCGGCGGCCAGCGGGGCGCGGCGCTTAACTCGGCCTATTGCGCCAGCAAGGGCGCGGTGAAGATCCTGACCAAGTCCATGGCGGCAGAATTCGCCCTGCTGGGCTACAACATCCGCGCCAACAGTGTGCATCCCGGCGGAGTGGAGACGCCGATGCTGAAGAGCATCATCGACGAATACGTCTCCCTGGGCGCGGTGCCGAGCGCGGATGTGGCAAAGCAGGCAATCATCGCGAACCACCCCCTGGGACGCTTCGCCCGGCCGGAGGAGATCGCAGGTGCAGTGGTGTTCCTGTGCTCCGATGCGGCGAGCTTCGTGACCGGTGCGGAATACAATGTGGATGGCGGCTTCACTGCCGTCTGAGGCTCACTCGGGCTGCTCGCGACGGATGCGGCGGCGGGAACCTATGCCTTTATATACCGGATTGTTGAGGCGTACCACTGAAGTGATTTCTATCTACGCGAAATAACTATCTGTTTTTACGTAATAACTCTACGGCGACCTGGAGCGCACCTAGCTTTGCGCATGCCTAGGCCGGGTCATTTCGATACTAGACTTTGTCTCATATAATCTTCATAGTCGTATGATATAAAGCAATTTTATCGGCATTTAGTGTCCCGGTAGGCCAACGGGTGGTTTGCCCCGTCTTACCAACAGAAGCCCTTAGATCGGCGGCGACGAGGGTTTTGCCGCGCCAGTTCCGCTAAGGGCCGGCGAACCCGTCAGCCATGCTTGAAACCGGCCGTGGCAGGCGCCCTGAACCCATGCTGCGAAGGCTTCGGAACCGGCCTATCGCACGGTAATTCCGTTAACCGAGAAAAAGCCCGCATTAATACGGCGTTCAGCCAAATCTTTACCGTCCATTTACCAGCAATACGTAGAATTGCGTGCATGACACGTGCACTCATTCCCCTCTCGCTGCTTCTCAGCGTATCGCTTTCCCAGCCCGCCCTTGCAGAAGGCGTGGGTGCAGGGACCGTCATCTCCAACACGGCCCAGGCCAGCTACACCGGCCCAGATGGGACCACGGTGGTGGACTCCAACACCGTCGATCTCAGCGTGGACGAATTGCTGGATGTCACCGTCACCTCGCTGGACTCCGGTCCGCAGGCAGCTGCGCCCGGGCAGGCCGTGCTGACGTTCGAAATCACGAACACGGGCAATGGTCCGGAAGCGTTCACGCTGACGGCCAATCCCGTGGTCGCAGGCAATGACTTCGACACCACGGTCGATGCCATCGCAGTCGATACCAACGGCAACGGCACATATGACGAGGGGATCGACGAGATCCTGACCGGCCCGGCGACAACCGATGTGCTGGCCGCCGATGAGCCCGTCACTGTATTCGTGATCGTGACCGTCCCCGGCGACGTGCTGGACACGGAAGAAACCACTGTCGAGCTGACGGCAACTGCCGTGACCGGCAGCGGCACGCCCGGCACCGTGTTCGCGGGCCAAGGCGAGAGCGGGGTCGATGCCGTGGTCGGTGCCACCGGCGCGGCAGCCACGGCCAGCGGATCGCTGGTTGTCGGCATCACGACGGTCAGCCTGATCAAGACCGCCGATGTGGCCGACCCGTTCGGCGGCAATACCGTCGTCCCCGGCGCGGTCGTCACTTACACGATCACCGCCAATGTCACCGGCAGCGGTTCGCTTTCGGACCTGCAGGTGACGGACGCCTTCCCTGCCGGGACGAGCTACGCGCCCGGCACCATCACCCTTGATGCAGCCCCCCTGACCGACGCGTCCGGCGACGATGCCGGCGAGGCGGATGCAAGCGGCATCACCGTGGACCTTGGAACCGTGAGCGGCGGCACCAGCCCCGTCGTCACCTTCCAGGTCGTCATCCAGTAATTCTCTTCAAGCAGAAGGTCGCAGCACCATGAACATCATCAGGAAAATCGCCATCGCTTCCGCCCTCGCCTTCCTGGCGCAGGGTTCCGGCGCACTCGCCCAGGGCCAGCCGATCACACTGGAAGGCGATGTGAAGGTGGTGAAGACCACCATCGTCGAAGGCGGCGAAACGCAGGTCGAGCTGGTGGAGCCGACCACGGCCGTACCCGGCGACCGGCTGATCTTCGGCACCAATTACACCAATAACGGCAGCGAGCCGATCGAGGATTTCGTCATGACGAACCCGGTCCCCAAGGCCGTGCGCGTTGCGCCCGACGCCGATGCAGGCATGATCGTGTCCGTTGACGGCGGCCAGAATTGGGGCCGCCTGGCGGACCTGCAGCTGGCAGGCGAGGACGGTACCCAGCGCGCGGCAACGCATGCCGACATCACGCATATCCGGTGGACGCTGGCCGTGGTCGAACCCGGCCAGACCGGCCGCCTGGAATATCCCGCAATCATCCGCTGACCGGCGGACGGTAACCGCCAAGCTCCGTGGGCGGCACGAAACTCGGAGCATCAAAGAGGACCAGAACTATGAAACGCACAAGGCAATTTCTTGGCGCGGTCAGTTCCTTCGCATTGGTGACCATGATGGCATCACCTGCGATGGCGGCTGGTACCGGTGCCGGGGAAACAATCGAAAATACCGTGTCCGTCTCGTTCAGCGTAGGCGGCGTGGAACAGACTGCGGAGACGGCAACCGACGAGTTCACCGTCGACCGCAAGATCGACGTGACTGTTGCAGCCGTCGGCGCATCGCCGAACGTGTCGGCCAACCAGGACGGCGTCGTCCGCCAGTTCACCGTTACCAACCTGTCCAACGACACGGTGGGTTTCGACCTGACGGCAACGCAGCCCGGCACGCCGGCCTACACCTTCGAAAACGTCGTCATCTTCGTCGACGCCGACGGTGACGGCGCATATGACGTTGGTGAGGAAATCGACTTCATCGATTCCCTGGCTCCGGATGCGACGTTCGACGTGTGGGTTGCCTTCGACATCCCGGCAACCGCCACGGATGGCCAGTCGACCGACATCATCCTGACGGCCAATGCCTTCGAAGCAGGGACCGGCACGATCGGCGCCGAAATCGAAGATACGGCAACTGCCAATGACAAGAACGGCATCGACACCGTGCTTGCCGACGGTGACGGTGTTGCCGACAACGAATTCGAAGGCGACTTCTCCGCCGCGCACACCGTTGAGGTGGACGCAGCAGACGTCACGGTCGTGAAGACCAGCCGTGTCGTGTGGGACCCGGTCAACCTTGCAACCGACCCCTACGCCATTCCCGGCGCACGGGTGGAATACTGCATCCAGGTGTCCAATGCCACGGGTGCGGCAACTGCCACCGGCATCACGGTCAGCGATACGCTGCCTGCCGAAGTGAGCTTCTATCCCGATGCCTACGGCACCACGGGCGATGTGAAGGTCAACGGTACGGTCGATGGCTCGGGCGTCTGCTCGGGCGGTACTGAAGTCGATGGCTACACCACCGCAAGCACGGCGGTCAGCGAAGCGCTGGACGATGTCGCGGGCGGTGAAACGAAGACGCTCTACTTCACAGTCACGATCGACTGAGGATAGGCGGCCATGCGTTCGCGTGTGGCTGCGCATATGATGCGCGACTTCGGGCCCTCTTTGCGTTTGATGGCGGCAATGCTCTTCGGGGTGTTGCTGCCATCACTCGTGTCTGCCGGGCCCGCAAATGCGCAGACTATCGTCAATGTCGCCAATGCGACATGGACGGATGATGGCCGCCAGTACGACACCCGGTCCAACCGGGTCGAACTGACGGTCGAGGAACGGCAACCGGAAATCCGCGCGTTCGTACCCGGGCCGGGTCCGGTTCTCGCCATTACTGCTCCATTCTGCGCCGGGAATTCCAATTCCCGCGCAGGTGGCAGCGGCGGCGCCGTCACCAATATACCGGCAACACCAACACAAAGCCTGCGTGCCGGGCAGGAATTGCTGTTCACCGTCTCCCTCCCCTCGGCCAATCGCGATCCGGCGGTGGCAGACAGCCTGGAGGTCGTGCTGACCGCGCCTTCGGGTGACCGGGAAACCCTGACAATCTACGAGACGGGGCCGAATACCGGCCTTTTTGCAGGTAGCATCGCAACGCGCCGCATCCCGCCTGCAGCGCGGCCGGGTGACTGCGTGCTCAGCCTGCTTGACGGGGACGTGGTCACCATCGGTGCTGTCCGCCCGGGCGGCGCGGATGTCGTGCTGCAAACGCAGGTTACCGTGCTGGCCGATCCCTTCGGCGTGGTGTTTGACAGCGAAACGGGCGAGCCTGTTTCGGGCGCCGTCGTCACGCTGATCGATGCCGTAACCGGCCAGCCTGCAAGGGTTTTTGCCGAAGACGGCGTCACGCCCTGGCCCTCGACCGTCATCTCCGGCCAGCCGATCACCGATGCGGCAGGCAATGTCTATCCGATGCCGCCGGGCGAATACTGGTTCCCGCTGACGGACCTGGGATCCTACATCATCCGGATAGAGCCGCCTGCGCCCTATACCGCACCTTCCGCGCAAACGCCGGACCAGATCGCGCTGATCCGCCGTCCGGACGGCCGATCTTTCGTGATTTCGGATGCATCTTATGGCGGCATCTTCCAACTGGTGGACCCGACACCTGTCCAGATCGACATACCGCTGGATCGCCCCGGCGTATCCGTGACCATCACGAAGCAGGCTTCGCGCCGCCAGGCCCAGCCGGGCGATGCGGTGTTCTACACCGTGACCGTGCGCAACCCGGACACGGGCCGCGCAAAGCGCGATGTCACCGTGACGGACACGCCCTCCCCCTGGCTGCGCCCGCGCATGGACTCCGTGCGCATCGACGGTGCCGCTGCGCCGGGCGCCCTGTCCATCGCGGCGGACAATCGCAGCCTGGTGTTCGCGCTGGGCGATATCCCGGCAGGCGGGCAGCGCCGCATCACCTACGCCATGACCGTGCGGGCCGACGCGCCGCAGGGCCATGCAGAGAACGAAGCCGAAGCCGTCGATTCGCTCGGCCGCTCCGCCCGCACCAGCGCCTCGGTGGAGATCCAGCGCGACATCATCGCGGGCCGCATGACGATCATCGGCCGGATCACCGCCGGCCCCTGCACGCAGGAAGAGGCCCGCATCGGCATCCCCGGCGTGCGCGTGATGCTGGAAGACGGCAGCTTCGCCATCACCGATTACGAAGGCCGCTACCACTTCGACGGCGTCATCCCCGGCACGCATGTGGTGCAGGCAAGCCCGATGACCCTGCCCGAAGGCGGCAAATTCGTCGATTGCACGCGCTCTACGCGCAGCGCCGGCAGCGAGAACTCGCACTTTGCCATCGGCCAGGGCGGATCGCTGGTGGTCGTGGACTTCCACGCCGCCGTGCCGGAAGCTGCCCTTGCTGACGCGCGCCTCGATGCGCCGGAGCCTGCCGGCACCATCGCGCTGGAGGAAGGCGCTGGCGAAACCGCGCACGCTGCGCCGCAGCCGATGGACTGGATCGGCCTGGGCGACGGGCCGGACGGCTGGCTTGCCCCCGCAGTGGATGCCAACCCCCGTGCGCCTGCGGTTCGCGTGGCAATCCGTCATCGCCGCGACTATAGCGTTCGCCTGCTTGTGGACGGCCGCCCGGTGGAGCCGCTGTCCTACGACGGGATGCAGAAGTCGCCGGATGCAGGCTTTGCCGTCAGCATGTGGCGCGGCGTCCCGCTGGCGGACGAGCGCACTGTCCTGACGGCTGAAATCCTCGATGCAGACGGCACGGTCCTGTCCCGCAGCGACCGCGTGGTGCACTTCACCAACCTGCCCGCCCGCGTGGAGCTCCTCCCCGCGCAGTCCAGCCTTGTCGCCGATGGCCGCACGCGCCCGGTGCTGGCGATCCGCGTGCTGGACCGCAACGGCCGCCCGCTGCGCCAGGGCGTGTCGGGCGAATTCACGCTGAACGCACCCTATGAAAGCGCCGAGCAGGTGACCCGCCAGCAGCTGAGCCAGCTCACCCGGCAGGGCCCCTCCGCCGCGCGCTGGACGGTGCAGGACGATACCGGCCTGGCGCTGATCGAGCTTGCCCCCACCATGACCAGCGGTTCGCTGCAGCTGACTTTCCGTTTCGACGACGGCGAGGTCTCGCGCGAGCAGCAGCTGGATGCATGGATTGCCCCGGGCGATCTGGAATGGACCGTGGTCGGCCTGGCCGAAGGCTCCATCGGTGCGCGCACCGTGTCAGAGGGCATGGGCCGCGAGACCAATCCCGCCAGCGACCTGGGCGACGAAGCGCGCATCGCCTTCTATGCCAAGGGTCCGGTGGCCGATGGCCTCCTCGTCACCTTTGCCTATGACAGCGCGAAGGACGAAGGCGACCAGCGCCTGCTGGGCACGCTGGACCCGCAGGCCTATTACACGGTTTTCGCCGATGCCTCCGTGCGCCAGTTCGACGCCGCATCGCGCAGCAAGTTCTACGCCCGCATCGAAGGCGCGCTGTTCAACGTGCAGTATGGCGACTTCGAGACCGGCTTCGACGAGACGCGCCTGGCCCGTTATCACCGCGTCGCAACCGGCCTTTCCGGCGAGGCCCGCCTGGGCCAACTGGGCGTGCAGGCCTTCGGCGCGAAGACCGGCACCCGCTTCCAGCGCGACGAGATCCAGGGCCAAGGCATTTCCGGCCCCTATCGCCTCGGCAGCCGGGCCATCGTTCCCAATAGCGAGAGCGTCGTCATCGAAACGCGCGACCGCTTCCGCTCCGAGCTGGTCGTCGAGCGCCGCGAGCTGAGCCGCTTCGTCGATTACGATATCGACTTCCTGTCCGGCACCATCACTTTCAAGCAGCCGGTGCTGAGCCGCGACTTCGACCTGAACCCGCAGTTCATCGTGATCGATTACGAGACCGACACGCTGCGCGGCGGGCAGACCAATGCCGGTATCCGCGTCGACTGGACCGATGCCGCGGACACGATCCGCATCGGCGCCACCGCCATCACCGACAAGGGCGATGGCCCGCGCACCGAAATCGGCGCCGTGGACCTGCGTGCCCGCATCGGAACGGCCACGGAAGTGCGCGCAGAACTCGCCGCAAGCCACCGCGATGGCGACACGGCAACCGCATGGCTGGCCGAAGTCCGCCACCAGTCCGGCAATCTCGACCTGTTGGCTTATGTCCAGTCGGTTGAGGCCGACTACGGCGTTGGCCAGCAAAGCGGCGCGGAACTGGGCCGCCGCAAGTTCGGCGTGGATGCCCGCATGCGCCTTGGCGAGCGATTCAGCCTGCTGGGCAGCGCATGGCAGGATGACAGCCTGACCGACAATGCCCGCCGCCGCGCCGCCCGCATCGAGCTCGGCTATTCCGCGCAGTCGAGCGACCTGCGCGTCGGCATCGCACATTTTGACGACCGCCTTGCCGACGGCAGCCGCAACCGCTCCACCGTGCTGGAAGCGGGCGCCACGCAGCGCCTGTTCCACGGCAAGCTGGAAGTCAGCGCCAGCACCTCCATGCCGCTCGGCTCGACCGAAAGCGTGGACCTGCCGCTGCGCCACCGCGTGGGCGCGCGCTTCGCGGTGACCAACAACGTGCGCGTGCTGGCTGATTACGAATACGCCGATGGCAATGGGTACAATGCAAGCACGCTGCGCGGCGGGTTCGAGATTGCCCCGTGGCGCGGCGGGCAGGTGGTCACCACCATCGGGAAGCAGGACATTGCCGAGCGCGGCGAGCGCAGCTTCGCCGCATTCGGGCTCGCCCAGACCCTGCAGGTCAGCCCTTCCCTGTCGCTGGATTTCACCTTTGACAGCAATTGGACGATCGACGGCAAGCCCGCGCTGGAAGACCTGGTCAATCCCGACCAGCCCGCCTCCAGCGGTGGCCAATTCGGCCCCGGCGGCGCGCTGTTCGAGGACTTCACCGCAGTCACCCTGGGCGGATCCTGGCGCGAAGGCCCGTGGAGCGCCACGGCACGCGCCGAATATCGCGACGGTGAATTTGCCAATCGTTACGGCATCACGGTCGGCGCAATCCGCCAACTGGGCGATGGCAGCGTGCTGGGTTCGGGCCTCACCTGGACCCGCGCGAAGGGCGCGAATGGCGCATCGACCGAAGTGACCGACATTGCGCTGGCATGGGCGCATCGCCCGGCCGAGTCCGAATTCGCGTTCCTCAGCAAGATCGAATATCGCAGCGACAGCGTCACCGGCGCCGTTCTGGGCGAAACCGGCCCCGCGGGCCGCACCGCGCTGCTCGTGGACGGCGATGCCGCCTCGCGCCGCCTGATTGGCAGCATTTCCACCAACTGGTCGCCCGAAGGCTTTGACGATGAGGACGGCCTGTATCGCCGCAGCGAGTTCGGCCTGTTCTTGGGCGCGCGCTACAATTTCGACCGCATGGGCGATTTCGACCTGTCGAGCACGGCTGTGCTGGCCGGTCTCGACGCGCGCTTCGGCATCGGCGAACGTATCGAACTGGGCGGCATGGCAACCGTGCGCGCCAACCTTGATGACGACACCGTCAGCTATGCCATCGGCCCGCAGATCGGCTTCGTGCCGGCAGACGATGTGCTGCTGACCGTGGGCTACAACTTCACGGGCTTTCGCGACCCCGATTTTTCCGGCATGCGCCATACCGATGAGGGGTTCTACGCCAGCGTGCGCATCAAGTTTGATGCCGACAGTTTCTCGTTCCTGGGGCTAGGCGAATGAACGCCGCGCAATCCCTGATGCGCGCCCTCGCGCGGCTGGTCCTGGCAGCGGGCATCGCGCTGTCGCTGTGGGCGGCACCTGCTGCCGCGCAGACGGAGACGATCGACTGGGGCGGCGCCGGCCTTGGCAATTTGACCGCAGCGCCGACGGATTTCACGGTGGCGGGCAGCGACGGCACCACCGTTCGCGTCACTTACAGCGCGCAGATCAATGGCGGCACCTTCGTGCCCAGCTATGGCGGCTTCCTGTCCTACTATAACCAGCAGATCGGCAGCGCCTTCCAACCCCTGCTGCTGAATTTCGACAATTCCAGCTACGATCCGAACGACAAGGTCACCACGATCTTCAACCTGTCGGAGCCGGTGAAGAACCTGCAGTTCACGCTGACAGACATCGACAGCGGCACCTTCCGCGATGCGATGGAAGTGCAATACGACAATGGCGACGGCGTATGGCGCAATGCGGCCACAACCGCCTCGTTCTGGAGCGCGAATTCGGCCGTGCAGCGGACGTCCGATACGATCGTGAATGGCTGGACCGGCATCGCAAGCTCCGACACCACCGCCACGAATGGCGACCTGCGCTTTAATTTCGGCACGACATCGGTGAAGCGCATCCGCATTATCTATTTCAGCTACACCGGCACCGGCGACCCCAGCGGGCAATTCACCGGCATCTCGGATTTCAGCTATACGCGTCCGGCAGCCGATCTTTCGCTGGCAAAGATTGCCGTCAATGCCACCCCCGCGGCGGGCAGCAGCGCGACCTTCAGGCTGACGCTTTCCAACTCCGCGCAGTCCAGCCGCACGGCAACAGGCGTGGTGGTGCGCGACAGCCTGCCAGCCGGTTTCGTCTACACCGGACACACGGGTACGGGCACGTTCGACCCGTCCACGGGCGACTGGACCGTGGCCAGCATCGCCCCCGGCGCGAGCGTGACGCTGGACATCACCGGCACGGTCAATGCCACGGCCGGTGCGCAGCTGACCAATACCGCAGAGGTGCGGACAAGCAGTACTTATGACCCAGATTCAACGCCGAACAATGGATCGACGATCGAGGACGACTATGCCGCCGCGACGATGTCCGTATCCGGCGCGCGAACCGCCGGTACGCAGCCGCAGCTCGTCTGCACCAACGGGCAGGTGGTTTTCGACTGGGACCTGATCGCCTGGCCTGCAGGCTCGACTTCGCAAACCTATCCGCTGGCCAATCTGGGCAATATCGCCTTCAACATGGCCAATCCCGGAACCTGGTTGAATAACGCCACCGTCGGCGGGCAGTCGCCCACGCGCCAGAACGTGGTGCACGGCGGCACGAACCAGAATTCGCTGCTTCAGCTGGTGGACATGGCCAATACGACCGACGTCGTGACCACCACAGTGACCCTGCCCGCCCGGATGCAGGGTGCACAGTTCCGCATTTTCGACATCGATTACGCCGCCGGACAATTCGCGGACCGGATCGTGGTGGAAGGCCGCCTGAACGGCGCAACCGTCATCCCAGTCCTGACCAATGGCGTGTCCAATTACGTCATCGGCAACACCGCCTATGGCGATGGCCCTTCGGATAGCGACAGCGCCAACGGCACGATCTGGGCCACCTTCTCGCAGCCGATCGACACGATCATCATCCGCTACGGCAACCACGGCCTGGCGCCGACCAACCCGGGCCAGCAGGGCATCGCGATGCACGACATGACCTTCTGCCGGCCTGATACGAATTTGTCGGTGACGAAGGTCAGCACGATCAACTCCGACCCGATCAACGGGACCGCGAATCCCAAGGCCATCCCCGGCGCGCTGGTCGATTACATCATCAGCGTACAGAACACCGGCATCTCGCCAACCGATGTGAACACGGTCTCCATCATCGATTTCGGCCCGCCGGAGGCCAAGATGTGCTTCGATGCTGCCGGCAGCGGCACGCCTGTCACATTCACGCAAGGCTCGCCCGCTTCCGGCCTGACCTACACTTACGCCTCACTCACCGATGCGGGGGACAATCTGACATTCTCGAACGACGGCGGCTCGACATTCACCTACCAGCCCGTGCCCGATGCCGACGGATGCGACACGGCCATCACCCATTTCCGCATTCGTCCCACAGGCAGCTTCGCCGCAGGTAGCAGCTTCACCCTGCGCACACGCTACATGATCGAATAGGATCGGCGGCGCGATGGCAGCGACGCCAAGTACGGTTAGCGGCGTGAGGAAAATGGCGGAGAGGGAGGGATTGGCCTTCGCTTACGCTACGGCCCTCTACGGCGCGATGCGCCTGCGAGTCCGAACCAAGGCTCCGTCCACCGCTCGCCGATCCGACATCGGCCCCGCCCTTCGGGCGAGGCCACTGGCGGAGAGGGAGTCCCCCTAACGCACGCTCTTACAATTTGATTTTTCTTGATATTTTTTCGTGGCCAGAATCTTCTCCCACATTTTTTACCACGCTAAGGCCAGTTCACTCAGCTTCAGTAGGCCATTCGGTGTCAAATGTGGCAGGCACGTCGCCGCGTTGGTCAAAGGCCCCAGCCTCGCACCAATAGCCTAGGTCCGATTGGCGCTCGTAGGCGAGTTTCTCAGCAAGCGCGGCTACGTTCGCATTCAATGCCCGTGCGGCCATTCGGCAGTTCGCCAAGTTGTATTCCAGCCCATCGGCGGCATCAAAGGTTGCGAAGTGAACGCGCATTGACCGTTCAACAGTCGAGTTTCGGTAAAGCGTGACCGGCTCTGCCACTAAGGACCCGCACCCACCAAGTAAGAATATCGCGCTCAAAGACACCGTCACAGGCAATCGTCCTACCCGTCGTTTCATTCCCGTTTCCTCTCTCCGCTTCAGCCCAGCCGATCAATCATCGCGGCCACCTCCACAGCGCATTCCGCATCCAGCCGCCAGTAATCGGCTAGGTGGCGCTGCCATGTGCGTTCCCACATACCTTTGGGCTTGGATATCGGTTGCTCCCACCCTTGGGTGCAGCCTAGCTTTTTTTGCAGCCGGAACAGCCGTGTGAACGGCTTGTCGCGCGCCGCGTCTCGCTGGGAATGATAGCCCAGCCTCCATACCTGCCGGGATGCAAATATGTCCCCGCCGGTTGGCAGATATAGTTTGCCGACGCGCCGCCCGCTTACCGGGCAATGCATCCACCATCGCTTCCCGCCAAAATGCGGCACGGTATGGGAAAGGCGCACAGTCTGGCGCACATCCCGCCGCTCGCCATGCGAAGCGTTTGTGAATGTTAATTCCAGCCGTTCCTGCCCAGCTTCATGCATGGCAGCGGTATAGCTAATAGATCCCGCTTCATTTCCGGCACGCGTCCAGCTTAGCGTGCCGCGAAAATGGCATCCCTCGCGCGCCCGCCCCGTCCGCAGCATCCACGCCAGATCGATGCGAAGCGAGCTGTCTGCCAATGGCCGTCCGCCGTATCGCCCCGATCCAAAACCGCCCATGCCAGCGCCCCGATATTTTCCGAAAACATTAGGCAACTTATGCCATTTCATGTCAGCAATCAAAGCAGGCAACCGGGGATTTGTGGATGCAAAAATCGCTAACGCTTGTCGCCGCCCTCGCACTGGCAGGCGGCTATTCAATCGCAGAGGCGCAAGTCTATTCGGGAAGCGCCGTTGCCGTGGATGGTGACACAATCCGCATAGGCGAGGAACGTATCCGCCTTGTCGGGATCGATGCGCCTGAGGCAAGCCAGTTTTGCGAAAGGGGCGGTGTCCAATGGCAGTGCGGGGCCGATGCGATTGCCTTGCTCGAAGCCCTTCTGGAACGTGGCCGGATTGAATGCAGGCAGATCGGCAGGGACATTTACCAGCGCGTCCTTGCAACCTGTAGCGTCGGCAGGCTGGACCTGGCCGGGGAGATGGTAGGCAGCGGCTTGGCAATTGTGATCGATGAAAGCGATACGCTTCTGCTAGACCGGCAGGATGCAGCCCGTGGCGCTGGCCTTGGTATGTGGGGCGGAACATTCCAAAATCCGGCCGATTTTCGGGCCGATAAGACAACCCAGCTTGCTGTGCCCGCCCCCGCCCCTGCGCCCGTCGCGCGTCGGGATGCAACAGCCCAGCCCAGCCGCACCGTCTATTACCGCAATTGTAAAGAGGCGCGGGCGGCTGGCGCAGCCCCTATTTATCGTGGCCAGCCGGGTTATCGCCCGGAAATGGATGGCGACAATGACGGGATTGCGTGCGAACCTTATCGCGGCAAGTAGCCTCGCGCGCGTGCGCGACGCGGGCGAAAAACTGTATTAGCGATTACGCGCCAGAAACGCACCGCCATGCACCCATACCGCCGTCAAGTTTGCGGCCCGCCCCGCCCTCGCGCCGCCGCGCCGATATTTTGCGTCCAGCCGCACCGCTTGCCGATGATACGCCCGCTGCAACCTGCCCGCGTCAAGCCAAGCCGCTTTCCGGTTTCCTGACTTCCTGCTTTCAGGAAATAGCGCAGCACGTTCGCCGCATTCATCGCGTGCGCCTCGCCAGCCGCCGCATCGCCGCTCGGCAATCGCCCGCCGACTATTCGCACCCGGCTAACCCCTGCCCGCCATGTTCCGCCCGCCGTATCGATCCAGCGCCGCGTCCGGCCATGCAATCGCATCGCGGCTGGCAGGTGCAGCAGGATATGGACGTGCTCGCCCTTTTCGCTCGCCCGCTCCCGCACCCATAGGGCAGTCAGTGCGCCGCCCTCGCGCCGTGCCTGCTTGCTCGCCAGCGCCAGCACCTGCGACACAAATCGCGCCCCGTCATGCGCGGCAATGCCTGCCTTGCCATAGTGGATAATCCAGTGCCGCTGGAACGTGCGACCCGTCGCCAGAGCGAATGCCGCCGCATCCAGCATCCCTGCAACCTGCCTGTCAGTCAGCCCGTCGCTCGCCCGATCCGCCAGGTTGCGCGCGCCGCCCCAGCCACAAGCACGTTCGCAACTTGGACTATAGCTATAGTTAGCAAGCGCCGTGCCAGATCGGCGCGCCGCGGGGCTTTTCGCCATTTCCGCATCGGCGCGCCCAACGCGTGGCAGGTTAAAATCGCCCATCGCGGTCAAGTTTCAAGTTTTGTTGGAAGGGGGCGCACGGTCCGGCTGGATCGATGCGCCCCACTTCGCTCTAAGCGGGCACGTTCGGCGCGATAGCATCGCGCCTGTCGGCATAGGATTGCAGCGCATCGGCCAACGCCCGCACCTGTTCCGTGGGCAGCGTCACACCTTTCTGCGTCGGCTTGTCACCATGCTCGCCAGCCCACAGCCGCAGCTCGAAAAACCGCTTCCCGCGAAATTCGCGCTCCCCGGCTATCAGGCGACCATCGAACCTCGCCAGTTCCCACACGGGCGCGTCGGTAAATCCGGGAAGGCCGCTCATGCTCCGCCCTCCCTGTTTCCTGCCTGTTTCAACAGGGAGCCGACCGTCACCAGCCGATAGCGCGCATGGCGGAATTTGCCCTCGCGCGCTGTGTCGATTGCCAGCCCGTCGCGTCGCAACGCATGGATCGTGCCGCCCAGCCGCGTGTGCCAAGGCAGGGTATCCCATTGCGTCAAACCGGCTGGCATGGTGGCGAGCATGGCGAGCACCCGCCCGCGCTTACCTTTGTAGCGCCAGATTTTGCCACTCTGGCCGCGATAGGCGACGCTGGCAGGCATTCGACCGCCAGCATCCGATGATGCACTCAGATCGGCCTTAATCGGCTTGCCAGCCGCGCCACGATGCGCGACAAGACCGTCGCCGTTGGCTCCCACAGCGTTCGGCTGGCCCTCGGTTGTTACCGCAACCGGGGGCCGTTCCATTACCGGGCGCGCGGTCATGCTGCTTCCCCATCATATTTGGGAAGGCTCGCAGCCCATGCCTCGGCATCCTCGCGGGCAATTCGTGTCGCCGATCCGAATTTACGAATGGCCAGCCGGTTGGCATTCACCTCGCGATAGAATGACGATTTTCCAATAGAGTATCGGTCACAGAAATCGGCGACCGTAAGCAGTTCGGGAAGGGAATTATGCATTGCCCTATCTCCAGCCCGGAAGCGAAGCGCCGGGCGCGCACCCCAGCGGTTGCCGAGGTGCTGCTAAGGTTAGCAATGAACGGCGAAGGCCAAAGGGAATACGAACCGCTTGGAAATTCCGGAAATTCTATCGTCTAGGTATTCCGTCCACCGCGTTCATATATGCCTTCCAACCAAGCTTGGGCAGCCCCATCAGTTCACGATAGACTGCGCCATTAGCGTATAGGCTTTGGTGATATGCCGGAAAGTCATCGCGTATTCCGACCGCCTGAGGCGCATATTCCAAGTTGCGCTCTACAATGCTTGATCCAAGAACCTTAGAACACGATTGCCGCCACTTTCTTATCGCGTCCCAATCTGCGCCATAAGCGAGCGATATATCTCGCCGAAAATCTGCCGGTTTAACGCCTTTGGACTTGAGATAACCGGCCCAGATCAGAGCAGTCAGCCGCCGAAAAGATAGCTTCGCTGGTTGAGAATGGCTGCCTGGAGGTCGCTTCGCTGGCTTTAGCACCTCTGGCTCATCCCCGAACGGTAACCGCTGCAACTCATCAATTAGGTTGTCCCAGAAAAAATCGTTTCTGTCGTGCATGGCGATTGCGGGCTGCCAAATCTGTAAAGATAACACGGCGTATTCGAGCTTCGAATCGGCATCCAATTCGCTGACTTTTATCCAATCTCCGCATACGTCGCCGATTAGCGCAGCCGCATGCCTTGCGAGTTCCAATCTGTTTGCTCGGAGTATAGATGTGGGGGTGCCCAGTTCTGGGTCTGCCAGACGCTGTATCCGCGCCCTCCCGTTTATGAGAGCATCAAGACGAAAGTGAAAAGCCTGACAGTCTTCAGCGTCTAATGCGAACGAGTCTACACTCGTAGGAGGATTCTTCATCGCGCCAGCCGGACAACGTTGCCGCCGCTCGCCCCGTCACAATAGTCAGCCCATGCGGCCATCAAATCCCGCCGCTTTTCCAGCATTGATCCGCGCTGATATGCGGCAACCGTCTTATCGCTCACTACGTGCGCCAGCGCCGCTTCCGCCAGATCGGCTGGCCATGTCGTTTGCTCGGCAACCCAATCGCGGAACGTGCTTCGGAAGCCGTGCGGGGTTTCCGTCCGGCCCATGTCGCGCATCGCCTTGGTTAGCGTCATATCGCTTAGCGGCCTTCCCCGTTTCAGGCCGGGGAACACCAGCGCAGCGTCGCTATCCTCCCGCCGATGCACCTGCATCCGGCGGAAAAGCGCAACAGCTTGCGAGGAAAGCGGGACAATATGCTCCCGCCCCGCCTTCATGCGCTCGGCTGGGATTGCCCAAGTGGCAGCGTCCAAGTCCAACTCGCCCCATGTTGCCAGCCGCACTTCGCCCGAACGCGCCGCTGTCAGGATAACCGCTTCAAGCGCCAGCCGCCCCATGCTTTCGCTTGCCCGCAGCTGACCCATGAAAGCGGGCAGATCGGCATAAGGAACAGCCTTGTGATGGCGCACCTTGGCGCGCTGCTTGGGCAGTGCCTTATCAATTACGGGCATCGCCAGCGCCGCGTCGCGGTAGCCCTTGGCCACCGCCCAATCGATGACAGTGCGAATGCGCTGGCGCAGCCGCCGCGCCGTTTCCGGCTTTTCAAGCCAGATTGCCGCCAAGGCATCGCGCACGGCTGGCGCATCCACATGGGCAATCAATCGATCCCCGAACGCTGGAAAGGCATAGCTTTCAAGCGTGGATAGCCATTGCGCCTTGTGCTTGGCATTTTTCCAGCTTGCCTTGTGCTCGGCATGAACCTGCCTTGCCGCCTCGCGGAATGTGGGAATGCCAGCCGCCTTGGCGCGCTCGGCAACGGGATCGATCCCGACCTCTATTTGCTCCCGCACCTCGCCCGCGCGTTCCCGCGCCAATTTCAGTGGGACTTTGCTTGCGCTACCCAGTCCAATGTCGCGCCGCCGCCCGTCTTTCTGGATTCGCACAATCCAGCTTTTCGCGCCGCCTTTGCCGACAAGCAGGAAAAGCCCGTCCCCATCGCCATAGCGCCCCGGCGCATTTGCTGCCTTTACCGCCGTTGCAGTTAGATTGCCCACTTCGCTCGCTCCCACAATTTCTCCCACACCATAAGGCGGCTGGCAGGGAACGGCAAGGGACAACGGGGAACGCGGAAATGGCTATTATCCGCTATTCTAGCCGTAAATTTGGGATGTGTAGGATCGGCCCGGAAAGAGGCGGTGGCGGAGAGGGAGGGATTCGAACCCTCGGAACCCTTGCGAGCTCAACAGTTTTCGAGACTGCCCCGTTCGACCACTCCGGCACCTCTCCGCAGATGGTGTGGCGGGCGCGCAAACGCCCATGGCCAAAAGGTGCGCGGCGGTTAGCCCAAGGCGTGCAGCTTGCCAAGCCCCTGTTGCGCGGGATCCTGCCTCAGCGGAAATTACGGGGGATTTGCTAGGCTGCGGCACTTGGCACGTTCATCGCGGATCCCTATTTGTTGCAGTGCAATGGAAACCGGTCACTTCTTTTCCCCGCAGGCGGGCCGCAAGGTCGAAGCACCGCTGAATGCCAGCGCCCGCTTCGGCATCGGCGATGTCGTGCGCCACAAGATGTTCGATTTCCGCGGCGTGATCTTCGACATCGATCCCGTCTTCGCCAATAGCGAGGACTGGTACGAGGCAATTCCAGAAGACATCCGCCCTGCCCGCAACCAGCCGTTCTACCACCTGCTGGCCGAGAACGAGGAAAGCTCTTACGTCGCCTATGTAAGCCAGCAGAACCTGCTGGAAGACGGCAATGGCGGTGAGGTGGACCACCCCACGGTGCGCGAGCTGTTCGATCGCTTCGATGCCGGGCGCTATCACCTGCGCCGGAGCATGACGCACTGATCGGTTTTACGAGCCCGTCCAGTCGGGCGCGGCGCTTGCTGACGCGATCGTAAGACTTTTCCGTTATCGCGGCGGCCATGGAAATGGCTGCCATCCATCCTCAGGCCGACGTCTTGGGCGAGGCACTCCGCAAGGAGCTGCAGGCCGGCGAGCGCCTGCTGTGGCACGACAAGCCGCAGCAGCGGCTGTCGCTGATGGGCTTCAGCATTTGGCTGTTCGCCATTCCGTGGACGGCCTTCGCGTTGTTCTGGACCGGCATGGCCTATGCGGGGATCAGCACCACCGCAGATTCCGACGGGCCGGCCCTGGGCCTTCTGGCCTATGCCTTCCCTCTGTTCGGCGTGCCATTCATCGTGGTGGGCCTCTGCATGCTGGCTGCTCCGCTTGCACCGTTATTCTTGAAGCAGCGGCAGGTCTTCGGCATCACGAACCGCCGGTTGCTGATCATCACGAAATTGCGCGCGACGAGCGTTGAATCCTTTCGGCTGGAGCGCTTGGGGTCGATCAAACGGGTCGAGCACAAGGATGGTAGCGGGCACCTATCCATTATGACCGGTACGGGCCACGACAGCGATGGCGACAAAACGACTGAAACGGCTGTCGTCGGCCGCGTCCCGCGCATCGCTGCCGTCGAGGCGACCCTGCGCGACGCGATGGAGCGCCGCCAGCGCGAGCTTTAGCTCCTGATGCGCCAGCCGCTTTTCAGCAGGCGATAGCAGAGCACGCCAAACGCCAGGTTCAGCACCAGCAAGCCGACGGCCGCCCACACCACCGGGTCCGCGCCCGCGCCGATGTCGCTTTCACCCAGGAAGCCGTAACGAAAACCGCTGATCATGTAGAAGAACGGGTTGAACCGGCTGACCATCTGGAACAGCGGGCTGAGGTTGTCGATGACATAGAACGTGCCCGACAGCAGGCTGAGTGGCGCGACGATGAAATTGCTGATCGCGGCGTTGTGATCGAATTTTTCGGCCCACAGGCTCGTGATCAGGCCCACCAGAGACAGGAACAGCGTTCCCATCAGCGCGAACCATACGATGGCCCAGAGATGCGCGATTTCCAGCGACACGCCCGGCCACAGCAGCATCGCAAGCACCAGCGCCCCGCCCACCATGAAGCCGCGCGTGACCGCGGCGGCGACGATGCCGATCATCAGTTCCGCGGTGGAAAGCGGCGGCATCAGCACGTCGATGATCGTGCCCTGGATCTTGCCGACCAGCAGGCTGAAGCTGGAATTGGCGAAGGCATTCTGCATCATGCCCATCATGATCAGGCCCGGCGCCACAAAGCTGGCAAAGTCCGCGCCCAGCACTTCACGCCCTCCGCGACCCAGCGCGACGGTGAAAATGACCAGAAACAGCAATGTCGTGACGGCAGGGGCCCAGATTGTCTGCGTGTGGACCTTGAGAAACCGCCGCACCTCCTTCATATAGAGGCTCCACAGCCCGATCCGGTTGATCCCGGTTATCTGCGGCTGCCCTTTGGGCGGAAACCGGCGCCCGCTTTCCCCGACGGGGTCGATGAATTCCGGCGTTTCGGTGCCCCCTGCGGGTGCTGCGGCGGTGGAGGTATCGGCCATGGGAGGCGGGTTAACAGCCAGTCACCCCGCCCGCAATGAACGAGTAACAGGATTTCGATGAGCTGGACCGAAGAACGCATCGCCACCCTCACCAAGATGTGGGAAGGCGGCAATACGGCAAGCCAGATTGCCGAGGAACTGGGCGGTGTTTCGCGTAACGCCGTGATCGGCAAGGCGCACCGCCTCGGCCTGAAATCGCGCCCCAGCCCGGTGAAGGCCAACGACAAGAAAAAGGCGAAGCCCGCGGCCAAGAAGCCTGCGGCCAAGCCGAAGGCCGCGGCGAAACCTGCACCAAAGGCTGCCGCGCCCAAGAAGGCAGCGGCGCCCTCGCCCGAACCCGCGCCCGCCCCGGCTGCCGCGCGCAAGCCTGCGACCGGCCCTGTTAATCAGAGCCAGCCGATGCCCGATGGCAACAAGTCGGACCTGCCCAAGATCGTGTCTGTCGGCCCCGGCGGCTTCCTGCGGCAGGGCCCTGGTGACCAGCAACCGCCGATTCCGCCGGCCCCGCCGCGCCGCCTGGTCCCGGCCAAGCCGCTGCCGGAAATGGCCGAGAAGACCAGCCTGCTGGACCTGAACGACCGCGTCTGCCGCTGGCCGATGGGCCATCCGGGCGAAGCGGACTTCCATTTCTGCGGCGAGAAGGTGAACCCGGGCTTCCCCTATTGCGTGGAACATTGCGGCCGGGCCTATCAGGCACAGCTGCCCCGCGGTGCGCGCCGTCCCCCGCCCCCGCTGCCCTTCGGCGGCCCGCGGGTCCGCTGACACGTTTTCAAGAGGCCCGCCGGTGCAAGCCGCGCGGGCCTTTTCTTTTGTGAGGAACCCCACGATGAGCCTGACCCTGCACGCCGCTTTCGTCCCCAACTGCCTCCAGATCCTGGACGGAATGCTGGGGCAGATCGACAAGGCGGAGGCGCATTGCGCCGAACATGGCATCGACGCGGTTGAGCTGCTGGAGGCAAGGCTGCACGAAACGATGTGGGCCCTGCCCCATCATGTGCGATCCTGCTGGATGCATTCCGCATATACGCTCGACCAAGTCCCGACCGGAGAGTTCACGCCCGATTTCACGGACCTGCCCGCCGACTGGGCCGCGATGCGTGCGATGATCGGCGAGGCGAAGGACCGCCTCGCCGCAGCCACGCCCGAGGACATGGAAGGCTATGCCGGCACGACCGTGCATTTCGTGCTGGGCGGGAAGAAGCTCATGACGTTCGACGGGCAGGACTTCGTGCTCAGCTTCAACCAGCCCAACTTCATGTTCCACGCCGCCACCTTCTACGACATCCTGCGCATGAAGGGCGTGCCGCTTGGCAAGCGCGATTTCCTCGGCCCGATGCGGATGATGCCGACCGGCTGAACGAAAGCCCGGAACAAGCACGCTCCGCAGGCGCTCTGTTGGCACGCAATCAACGCCAACAGGAGAAATCGCCATGCAGGTCATCGGATACGGGACGCAGGAAGCCAGCGCCACGCTGAAGCCCTTGAAATTCAACCGGGAACCTGTGCGCGCGGGCGAGATCGGTATCGAGATCACGCATTGCGGCGTCTGCCATTCCGACCTGCACCAGGCGCGCAACGACTGGGAGAATACGGTCTGGCCCTGCATCCCCGGCCATGAGGTGGTGGGCACGGTCACCGAAGTCGGCGAAGGCGTGACGAAGTTCAAGGTCGGCGACCGCGCGGGCATCGGCTGCATGGTCAATTCGTGCCAGGATTGCGAACAGTGCGACATGGGGCACGAGCAGTATTGCACCGGGCCCAAGAGCTGCACGCTGACCTATAACGGCCCCAAGAAACCGGACGGCACCAATTCCTATGGCGGATATTCCACCGCCATCGCCGTGCGCGAGGAGTTCGCGCTGACCATTCCCGACGCAATCGAGAGCCAGCATGCCGCGCCGATCCTGTGCGCGGGTATCACCACATTCCAGCCGATGAAGCATTTCGGGCTGAAGGAAGGCCAGGTCCTGGGTGTCGCCGGTATCGGCGGCCTGGGCCACATGGCCGTGCAGATCGGCAAGGCGCTGGGCGCCAAGGTTGTCGCCCTCACCACCAGCCCGGAAAAGCGCGAGGCCATCGAAGCGCTGGGCGCGGACGAAATCGTCCTGATGGACGACAAGGACGCACTCAAGTCCCATGCCCAGAGCATC
Organism: Paraurantiacibacter namhicola; assembly: GCF_001687545.1. Lineage (NCBI taxonomy): Bacteria > Pseudomonadati > Pseudomonadota > Alphaproteobacteria > Sphingomonadales > Erythrobacteraceae > Paraurantiacibacter > Paraurantiacibacter namhicola. Next base: position 2,196,327 of record NZ_CP016545.1, read on the forward strand.
GACCTGATCGTGGACACCATCCCCTACAAGCATGACATCAACCAGTATCTTCAGCTGATGGCCGCGAAGGGCCAGATCGCAGTGGTCGGCAACTTCCTGGGCTTCGAGGATGTCGATACCGCGACCATGGTATTCCAGCATGTCGGCATCACCGGATCGCTGATCGGCGGCGTGCCGGATACGCAGGAAGTGCTGGAGCTTTGCGCCAAGCACGGCATCCGCCCGCAGGTGGAGATGATCGAGATGAGCGGCGTCAATAAGGCATTCGAGCGCATGCAGGGCGAGGATGTACGCTTCCGCCATGTGATCGACATGGCCAGCCTGAAGAATGACAGCGACGCTGCCGAAAGCGCCACGCGGGTGGACGATCCCGTCCGCGGCGAAGTGGTGAGCTGAGGAGAGAACGCATGACCAAGGCACGCATCGCAGTCGTCGACGAAAAGGGCGCGGATTTTGCGCTGCGGGAGGCGGAGATTGCCCGGGCCGGCCCGCATGAAGTGCTGGTCAAGATGGCCGCCATCGGTGTCTGCCACACGGATCTGGCCGTGCAGGCGGGCGATCTCCCGACCAACTTCCCCGTCGTGCTAGGCCATGAAGGCGCAGGCACGGTGGAAGCGGTCGGCGAGCATGTGAAGGACGTGGCGAAGGGCGACAAGGTCGTCCTCTCCTACGGCTCATGCGGACGCTGCCGCCCCTGCCAGGAAGGCGACCCGGCCTATTGCGCCGATTTCGAAGCACTGAACTTCATGAACAAGCGCCTTGGCAGCGATGATGCGGTGTTCGAAGACGGACCGAACGCCGCCTTCTTCCAGCAATCCAGCTTCGCCAGCCATTCCATCGCGCATGAACGCAATGTGGTGAAGGTGGACAGCGATGCGGACATCACTTTGCTCGGCCCGCTTGGCTGCGGCATCCAGACGGGCGCGGGCGCGGTCTTGCGCACCGCGCAGCCGCCTGCGGGTTCGACGATCCTTGTGTCAGGCGTCGGCAGCGTGGGCATGTCTGCCGTCATGGCTGCGAAGGTCGCAGGCTGCAGCACCATCATCGCCGTCGACATGAATGAAGACCGGCTGGAGCTGGCAAAGGAACTGGGCGCGACGCACAGCGTGAAGGCGACCAAGGATGGCGACACGGCGGAGCAGGTGCGCGAGATGGTGGCAGCGGGCGTCGACTATGCCATCGAATGCTCCGGCAATCCGGATGCGGCCCGCGCGGCGTGGAACAGCCTGGCAAAGCGCGGCACGCAGGTGATTGTGGGCGCACCGCCCAGCGGCACCGAATACAGCTATGACGCGAACGACCAGATCATGACCGGGCGCAAGATCGTGGGCTGCGTTGAGGGCGATGCCAAGGTGAAGCAGTTCATCCCCATGTTGATCGACCTGTACCAGCAAGGCCGCTTCCCCTTCGACCGGCTGATCGAGAAATACCCTTTCGACAAGATCAACGACGCGGCGAAGGACTTGCACGACGGCAAGGTCCTGAAACCGGTGCTGATGCTCGACTAGGCGGGCTTTTTCGCGAACCAGATCGTGTGGTGCGGGCCCTTGTTGTTGGGCCGCGCGCGGACGGTGCGGACCTCCACCTCGAAGCCTGCATCCATCAGGCGGCGCGTGAACTTGTGGTCCGGCGCGGCGGACCACACGGACAGGATGCCGCCCGTATTCAGGGCATCGCGGCAACGCGCGAGCCCGGTGCGGCTGTAAAGCCGGAAATTGGCATCGCGTACAATGCCTTCGGGGCCATTGTCGACATCCAGCAGAATCGCGTCATATCGGGGCGTGGTCCCGTCCACCGCATCGTCCACCAGCGCAGCCACATCGGCGATTTCCACCGTGCCGCGCGCGTCGGACAGTGTGTCGCCCGTCAGGCCGGCCAGCGGGCCGCGCGCCCACTCCAGGATTTCCGGCACGATCTCCGCCACCACAACCTCGCCGCCGTCGGGCAGCGCCTCCAGCGCGGCGCGATAGGTAAAGCCCATGCCGTAACCGCCGATCAGCACGCGCGGCTTTGGCGCAGAAAGCTCAGCCAGCGTCAGCACGGCGAGCTGTTCTTCGGAGAACTGCATGCGCGTGCCCATCAGCTCGTCACGCCCCAGCATGATGATGAAGTCGCGCCCATGGCTGACCAGGGTGAGCGTTTCACCCCCCGGCACATCGGCAGTGGCAATGGTTTCGCGTGGCAGCATAGGGGCCCCTTATACGGAAAAAGGCCGCAAGGGCATCCACCCTTGCGACCTTCCCTCTCCAACTGTGAAACTTGTCGCGAACCCCTGCGAAGGCAGGGGTCTCGTGCCGCCATTGGAGTGCTGGCGGAACGAGGTCCCGGCTTTCGCCGGGACTCACGCTGTGCGGATTAGTCCTTCAGGAAGTCCGGCACGTGGGCTTCACCGCCCCCGTTGTCGTCACCACCCTTGTTGCTACCGTCACGGTCGCCGCCACGGTCACGGCCACCGCCGCCACGCGGGCCGCGCCCGCCGCCGCCACGGCGATCACCGCCACGGCCGCCACGGTCACCACCGCGATCGCCGCGCGGCTTGCTTTCGCGCGGCGGACGGGTGTCTTCCAGCTCTTCACCGGTTTCCTGGTCGACGACGCGCATCGACAGGCGAACCTTGCCGCGCTGGTCGATCTCGAGGACCTTGACCTTAACTTCCTGGCCTTCGGACACGACGTCGGTCGGCTTCTCGACACGCTCGTTCTTCATTTCGGACACGTGGACGAGACCGTCCTTGCCGCCCATGAAGTTCACGAATGCACCGAAGTCCACGATGTTGACGACCTTGCCGGTGTAGATCTTGCCGACTTCGGCTTCTTCCACGATGCCTTCGATCCACGCCTTCGCGGCTGCGATCTCGTCACCATTGGAGGAGCTGATCTTGATCACGCCCTCGTCGTCGATGTCCACCTTGGCACCGGTTTCGGCAACGATCTCGCGGATCACCTTGCCGCCCGTACCGATGACGTCGCGGATCTTCGACTTATCGATCTGCATGGTCTCGATGCGCGGAGCGTGCTTGGACACTTCACCGCGAGCCGAACCCAGGGCCTTCTGCATTTCGCCCAGGATGTGCGCGCGACCTTCGCTGGCCTGTGCCAGTGCGGTCTTCATGATCTCCTGCGTGATGCCGGCGACCTTGATGTCCATCTGCAGGGACGTGATGCCCTTTTCGGAACCTGCGACCTTGAAGTCCATGTCGCCCAGGTGATCTTCGTCACCCAGGATGTCGGACAGGACGGCGAAATCTTCGCCTTCCAGGATCAGGCCCATGGCGATGCCGGAAACCGGGCGCTCGATCGGAACGCCGGCGTCCATCATGGACAGGCAGCCACCGCAGACCGTCGCCATCGAGGACGAGCCGTTGGACTCGGTGATGTCGGACAGGATGCGGATGGTGTACGGGAAGTCTTCATGGGCGGGCAGCACCGGGTGCAGCGCGCGCCATGCCAGCTTGCCGTGGCCCGTTTCGCGGCGGCTGGTGAAGCCGAAGCGACCAACTTCGCCGACCGAATAGGGCGGGAAGTTATAGTGCAGCATGAAGTGGTTGTACGAGAGGCCTTCCAGCCCGTCGATCATCTGCTCGGCATCCTTGGTGCCCAGCGTGGTGGTGCAGATGGCCTGCGTCTCACCGCGCGTGAACAGGGCGGAACCGTGCGTACGGGGCAGCAGGCCGACCATCGCCTCGATCGGGCGAACCTGGTCCAGCTTGCGGCCGTCGATACGCTGGCCGTCCTTAAGGATGGCACCGCGAACGATTTCGGCTTCCAGCTTCTTGACCGCCTTGTTGGCGACCATCTGCGTCTGGCCTTCTTCGTCGGCGAAGGCTTCCTTCGCCTTGGCACGTGCGGAATTCAGCGCGTCGCTGCGGGCCGACTTGTCGGTCAGCTTGTAAGCGGCGGCAATGTCGTCGCCCACGATGCCGCGCAGCTTTTCCTTGATGGCGCTGGTGTCATCGGAGGTGTCGACTTCCCACGGATCCTTGGCGGCCTGCTCGGCCAGCTCGATGATCGCACCGATGACCTTGCGGCTTTCCTCATGCGCGAACATGACGGCGCCCAGCATGGTTTCCTCGTCCAGTTCCTTGGCTTCGGATTCCACCATCATCACCGCGTCCTGCGTGGCGGCAACGACGAGGTCGAGGTGACCGTCTTCGCCAAGCGCATCGCCCAGGCTGGGGTTGAGGATGTAATCGCTGCCGTCGTAACCGACGCGTGCTGCACCGATCGGGCCCATGAAGGGCAGGCCGGAAATGGTCAGGGCCGCAGAGGCGGCGACCATGGCGACGATATCGGGCTCGGTCTCGCCATCATAGGACAGGACCTGGCAGATCACGTTGATTTCGTTGTAGAAACCTTCCGGGAACAGCGGCCGCACCGGGCGGTCGATCAGGCGGGAGGTCAGCGTTTCCTTCTCCGTGGCGCGGCCTTCGCGCTTGAAGAAGCCGCCCGGGATACGGCCCGCGGACGAGAATTTTTCCTGGTAGTGGACGGTCAGCGGGAAGAAGTCCTGCCCTTCACGAACACTCTTGGCGGCGGTCACGGCGCAAAGCACCACGGTTTCGCCATAAGTGGCCAGCACGGCGCCGTCAGCCTGACGGGCGATCTGGCCTGTTTCGAGGGTGAGGGTCTTTCCGCCCCACTCGATCGATACGGTTTTCTTGTCGAACATGTATTATCCTTTTGAACCCGCACGCCACATTGCGATGCGGGGCCTACTGCCGGGGATACCGTCCCGGTCCGGTCCGAGGGCTCTTGCCTCGACATTGCGGGCCACCGGATTGCGGCCCATTCTTCAATTTGTGATCCCCGGCGCAGGCCGGGGTCTCAGGCCACTGGCGTCGCGCCGGAGGCAGGAGGCCCCAGCCTGCGCTGGGGCTCACATGGACAAAAGGCGACCATCGGCCGCCCTTCGAGAAACTCGTTATTTGCGAAGACCCAGCTTCTTGATCAGGTCGTTGTAACGGCCCAGATCCTTGCGCTTCAGGTAAGCAAGCAGGTTGCGACGCTTGTTGACCATCATCAGCAGACCACGGCGGGAATGGTTATCCTTGTGGTTGCTCTTGAAGTGTTCGGTCAGGTTGCGGATACGCTCGGTCAGGATGGCGACCTGGACTTCCGGAGAACCGGTATCGCCCTTGGAGGTGGCGTTGTCCTTGATGATCTTCTGCTTCTGCTCGGGTGCTACCGACATTCATGTTACTCCGCGACATCGGAAAGGTTGAAACCCCTGACGACTTTCATCGTCCCGCCATCCAGTTCCACCAGCGCCACCGGGACATTGCCCAGTTTCGCAAAATGAAGCCCGTCGGGATGGGGCAATCCGGAAACGACCCGGCCCTGACGGGCCGCCTGCGCGCTTTCCGGATCGAGATGCAGGGCCGGGATGTCGTCCAGCCCCGCCTCCAGCGGCAGGAGGAGGTCTTGAAGTCCCGCGCCCATAGACAAATCGTCCAACTTGTCCAGCGAAATCGCGTCCCGCTCGGCAAAGGGCCCGGCCTTCGTTCGCCTGAGGTAAGTGACGTGTCCCACCGTTCCAAGGGCGTGTGCGATATCCCGTGCAAGGCTGCGGATGTACGTCCCCTTGCTGACATGCGCGGTCAGCGTGACGCTGTCCGCCATCTCCAGGGGCATCTGCGGGTCGTAGGGATCGGGGCGGCCGCTGGTGGTCTGGAAAACGGACGCCACATCCTCGTCACTCCGCCCACCGGCCAGCGACAGGGAATGGATCGTAACGGCGCGCGTTTTCGCCTCCATCGCCACGTCCTCCCCCGCCCTCGCCCGGTCATAGGCGCGATTGCCGTCCACCTTGATAGCGGAGAAGACCGGCGGGACCTGCTCGATGGCGCCGGTGAAATGCTCCAGCACTGCGGCGATGGCGGCCATGGGCGGGCGCCGGTCGGAGCGGCGGACGACTTCGCCCTCCACGTCCAGCGTGTCCGTCTCCTCGCCGAATTGCAGGGTGAAATCGTAGATCTTGCTGGCGTCTAGCATGCGCCCGGCCAGCTTCGTCGCCTCCCCCAGCGCGATAGGCAGCACGCCTTGGGCCAGCGGGTCCAGCGTGCCGCCGTGGCCGACCTTGGTCTTCGGGTGCCCTGCCTGCCGCATGATGCGCTTGACGGCACCCACGGCCTGCGTGGAGCCGAGGCCGCGCGGCTTGTCGAGAAGCAGCCAGCCGTGAAGTTGGGGTTTGTCGGTGTTCACCGGAAACCCCCTAGCCATTGGCGCACGCAAACGCCAAGCTATGCTGCATGAGCGAAGGCTACGATTTGCTGGTGATCGGCGGCGGCGTGAACGGCGCCGGGATTGCGCGCGATGCGGCCGGGCGCGGCATGCGCGTGCTGCTGGCGGAAAAGGACGACCTGGCCGCCCATACCTCCAGCGCCAGCACCAAGCTGGTACATGGCGGGCTGCGATACCTGGAGAATTACGAATTCCGCCTGGTGCGCGAGAGCCTGCAGGAGCGCGAACGGCTGCTGGCCATGGCGCCGCACATCATCTGGCCGCTGCGCTTCGTGCTGCCTTACGACAAGGGCCTGCGCCCGAAATGGATGCTGCGCGCGGGCCTGTTCCTTTACGACCATATCGGCGGGCGCAAGGCCTTGCCGGGGACAGAGACGGTGGACCTTACCCGCCCACCCCATTCGCAGGTGCTGGAGCCGCGCCTGACGAGCGGCTTCGCCTATTCGGACTGCTGGGTGGAAGATGCGCGGCTGGTGGTGCTGAACACCGTGGACGCAGCGGAGCACGGCGCGGATATCCGCGTGCGGACCGAGGTGACGGGACTGGAGCGGCGTGACGAGGACTGGCTCGCAACGCTGCGCGGTCCGGACGGCGCGGAAGAGCAGGTATCGGCCAGGCAGGTGGTCAATGCCGCCGGGCCATGGGTCGATGCGGTACTGGGCAAGGCCATTCCCGGAGAGGACCATCGTAACCTCCGCCTCGTGCAAGGCAGCCACCTGATCTTCCCGCGCCTGTTCGCGGGCGACCACTGCTACATCTTCCAGAACGGCGACGGGCGCATCGTCTTTGCCATACCCTACGAGCGGGAGTTCACCCTCGTCGGCACGACGGACCGAAGGTACGAGGGCGATCCGGGCGAGGTCGCCATCACCGATGGCGAGGCGGACTATATTTGCGCCGCGATCAACGAATATCTCGCCACAGACGTGACGCCAGAGGACGCGATCTGGTCCTATTCCGGCGTGCGGCCGCTGTACGACGACAAGTCGGGCAGCGATTCCACCGTCACGCGGGATTATGTGTTCGAGCTGGACCGGGGTGCGCAAGACGCCGGGCCTCCCATCCTCTCCATTTTCGGCGGAAAGATCACGACGTATCGCAAGCTCGCCGAGCACGCGCTGGAGCGGCTCGGCGCGCCGGGGAAGGCGTGGACCGCTGACGAGGCTTTGCCGGGCGGCGATCTTCCGGTCAGTTTCGAGGCATTTGCCGGCCAGATGATCCGCACCACGCCCTTCCTGCCGCAGCAGGTGGTCTGGCGGCTATGCCGAGCCTACGGCTCGCGCGTCCGCGACGTCATCGGCACCGCGACCGATGCATCGCAGCTGGGCGAACATTTCGGACAGGGGCTCTACGAGGCGGAGATACGCCATCTCGTGCAGAACGAATTCGCTCGCAGCGCCGATGACGTCCTGTGGCGCCGCAGCAAGCTGGGCCTGCACATGAGCGATGCGCAGCGGGCGCGCGTGGCGGATTGGTTCGAGGCGCAGTCCTAGCGCGTCAGATTTGCGGTCCACGCCGCAATCGCAATGAACTGATCCATCAGCCAGCCGACCGGCGGGCCGACCACGCCGTTCAGCAGCCAACGGTCGAGGAAATACCAGTCCGCCAAAAGCAGGATGATCAGAAACACGAAGCCGTATTTACGCACCGCACCGTAATGCCGCGCCCATTTTCGCGGCAGCAGCCCTTCGACCACATGGCTGCCGTCGAGCGGCGGGATTGGCAGCATGTTGAACAGCGCCAGCACGATATTGATCAGGATGAACACCTGCAGGCCTGTCGCCGCAGTCTCCGTCACCATGCCCGTATCGCCCGTCGCGGCCAACAGGCCCAGCGCCACCGCTCCGACCGTCGCCAGTAGCACGTTCATCGCCGGACCCGCCGCCGCCACGGCCATCATGCCGTAACGCGGGTTGGTTAGGCGGCGCTGGTTGACCGGCACGGGCTTGGCCCAGCCGAAGGGTGGCGCGCCGATGATATATAGCATGCCGGGCAGGATGACGGTGCCGAAGGGGTCGACATGGCGGATGGGGTTGAAGCTCAGCCGCCGCTGCTCCTTGGCCGTGGGATCGCCCAGTGCCAGCGCGGCCCAGCCGTGGCTCACCTCGTGAAACACGATGGCCACGATCAGGCAGGGCACTATGATCGCGGCGAGGAGGAGGGTCTCGGTCATTGGGCCCTAGATAGGGTGCCTGCCCTTACCCTTCCAGCGCGCGGACGAAATGCTTGCGGCACAGCGCGACATAGCGGTCGTTGCCGCCGATCTCGGTCTGCTCGCCCTCGCCAACAGCCTTGCCGTGCGCATCCACGCGAAGGTTCATCGTCGCCTTGCGCCCGCAATGGCACATGGCCTTCAGCTCCACGAGGTTATCCGCAATGCCCAGCAGCGCCGCCGCGCCCGGAAACAGGTTGCCCTGGAAATCCGTGCGCAGGCCGTAACAGACGACGGGTATCCCCTCCTCGTCCGCCAGCCGCGCCAGCTGCCACACCTGATCGCGCGTCAGGAACTGCGCCTCGTCCACCAGCACGCAATGGACCGGCTTCTCGTCATGCTCTTCCAGCACGCGTGCAGCGATGTCGGTCGCTTCCTCGAAACGGTGGGCATCGCTGGCAAGGCCAATGCGGCTGCTGATCGCGCCAAAACCGGGCCGGTCGTCCAGCGCGGCGGTCCACAGGCTGGTGCGCATGTCGCGCTCGTTATAATTGAACGCCGCCTGCAGCAGCGTGGAGCTCTTGCCCGCATTCATCGCGGCATAATAGAAATAGAGCTTGGCCATCGGGCATGGACGCTAATGCCCGCAGCGCGCCGCGCCAAGTTTGCGCGGCGACTTATCCGGCAGTCTTGCCGTCAGACGGGAAGCGGGCTGGAGCTGTCCACCTGCGGCGGTGCGACCGAGCGGCGGATGGAGGTGACATTGCAGCTGCGCCCGCTTTCGGTGAGGATGACGCGGCTGAACGTGTCGATCCGGCCGACACCGGGATCACGCTCGAACACGATGCGATTGCCCACGAAACCGCCCTTCAGGCAGCCTTCGTTCAGGCCCACGCGGTACCACTTGTTCTCCCGGTCGCGGACATACAGGCTGTCTCCCGCGCCGCGATGATATTCCTCCACGATACCCGAAGTGATCACCGTCTCGCGGTCGTCGACACCCGGGATCGCGGCCAACTGGACCGGCTCATGCGCGGTGGCACATGCGGCCAGCGTAATGGCGGGGAGAATGGCGGCGGCGATTGCTGCGGGGCGGTTGGTCATGGCGCGTTCCTTTCACGGATGTGAACAGGAAACGCCCCGGCGCTTGAACAGTGCCTGAATTTAGGGGGTTGCGTCCGGATCCTCGGAGGCCGGCTCGTCCTCGTCCAGGTCGCGGGCGACGCGCGGATCGTCCAGCAGCCGCTCGATCCGATCGGCCTCGTCGAAGCTTTCGTCCGGTTTGAACTGCAGCTTCGGCGCGAATTTCAGGCCCAGCCGCTTGGCGACCTCGCGCTGCAGGAAGGCGGTGTTCTGGCGCAGCGCCTTGATCACGGCATCCTCTTCCGAGCCCAACAGCGGTTTCACGTAAGCTGCGGCGTTGCGCAGGTCCGGCGTCATGCGCACCTCCGTCACCGAGATATTCGCCGCGCTGACAACCGGGTCATGCACTTCCTGCCGGGCGAGCAGCTCCGACAGGATGTGGCGCACGCGCTCCCCCACCTTCAGGACGCGGACGGATTGCTGTTCGGGAGTGGAAGCGGTGCGGGCCATGGCGGGCAGATGGGAAGTTCAGCCCATCTTGTCCAGTATGCGCCGCAGGCTGCGCATGTTGCGCGCCGTGCCGCGCTGGCCCAATTGCCGCTCAATATAGGGCGCGGTCAGCTTGCTGCGGCCCACGCCTGCGCGGTAATCGACATGCAGGGCGCGCTCTCCTGCCGCGATGCGTTCTGGCCCGCGATCGGCGTAGTGCTCGACCAGCGCATCGAAGGCCGCGCTGTCCAGCTCGCCTTCCAGGAAGATGGCGTGGACTTGGCTTGCATCGCCATCCTCGCGGAAAGGGTTAGCCGCGATGGCGGCAGCTAGTTCCTCGCGCGTCAGGACCACGGCAAAGCTGTCGATATCGAAGCGTTCGGCCACCACATGGGCGATCTTCTCGGCGATGCCTGCTGCGGGGCGGTCCTCGTGCTGGAACAGGACATTGCCGCTGGCGATGACCGTTTCGACGGCATCGAAGCCTTCGCGTTCCAGCGCATGCCGCAAATCCGCCATGGACAGACGATTGCCGCCGACATTGATCGCGCCCAGCAAGGCCGCGAACTGGACCATCAGGCCTGCTGGTCCGGCTTCGTGCCGTCAGGCCACTCGGTCGCCATGGTAGTGGCAGTCGCGCGGGCGCACAGTTTGCCCTCATGGTCGAACAGCTCGGCCTCCACGAAGGTGATGCGCCGTCCCGGCTTCACCGTGTGCGCCTTCACCGTCAGCCGCTCCATCGCCACGGGGCGAAGCAGCGAGAGATTGATGTCGAGCGACAATTGCAGCTTGCCGCCCGTGCCCATGTAGACGGCCGCGCCCATCGCCTCGTCCATGAAGCCGGCCAGCAGCCCGCCCTGCACGCAGCCACGCATGTTGGCGAAGCCTTCGGGCGGCACGAATGCCATCTCGATGGTCTTCGTCTCGGCATCGAAGCCGACCGGCTGCGCGCCCAATGTCTTGGCAGAGGGCCAGTTGAAAGCGTCCAGCGCCTTTTCCATCAGCTGATTTCCTTAGAGCGTGCGCTCTTCCTCGTTCACCTCGAACACTTCCAGCTGGTCGCCAGCCTTGATGTCGTTGGTGTCGGCCAGGACCACGCCGCATTCCAGGCCCGCGCGGACTTCGTCCACATCGTCCTTGAAGCGGCGGAGGCTGGCGATGGTGGTGGCGGAGACAATGACATCGTCGCGCGTGAGACGGGCGTGGAGGCCCTTGCGGATGACGCCTTCTTCCACCAGCAGACCGGCCGCCTTGTCCTTCTTGCCTGACTTGAAGACTTCCTTGACCTGTGCACGGCCGACCACGTTCTCGACCTTGAGCGGGCCGAGTTCGCCGATCATTTCCTTCGTGACGTCGTCGGTCAGGTGATAGATGACATCGTAATACATCATCCGCACGCCATCGCGCTTCACCAGGTCACGCGCCTTGGGGTTGGGACGCACGCCGAAGCCGATGATCGGCGCGCCGGATGCTGCTGCCAGCGTCACGTCGCTTTCGGTGATGGCGCCAACGCCTGCATGCAGCACGCGCACCTTGATATCGTCGTTCGAAAGGTTGTGCAGCGCGTTCACGATCGCTTCCACGCTGCCCTGCACGTCCGCCTTCACAACGCACGGCCATTCGATGACGTTCGCCTGGTTGAACATGGTGTCGAAGCTGGTCGGGGCCAGCGCAGTGCGCTTTTCCGTGGCCTTTTCCTGGCGGTACTGCGCCACTTCGCGGGCACGCGCTTCGTTCTCCACCACGGTCAGCACGTCGCCAGCGGACGGCACGCCGCCCAGGCCCAGCACTTCCACCGGCATGGAGGGGCCGGCTTCCTTGATCTGCTTGCCGGCATCGTTGACCACGGCGCGCACGCGGCCGCTTTCCGTACCGACGACGAAGGTATCGCCGCGCTTCAGCGTGCCGCGCGTCACCAGCACGGTGGCAACGGGGCCGCGGCCCTTGTCCAGCTGCGCTTCGATCACGGTGGCTTCGGCGTCGCGGTCCGGGCGAGCCTTCAGCTCGAGCAATTCGGCCTGCAGCGCGATCTTCTCCAGCAGCTCGTCCAGCCCGGTGCCTTCAGTCGCAGAGACTTCCACGTCCTGCACGTCGCCGCTCATCTTTTCCACGATCACTTCGTGTTCCAGCAGGCGGTTGCGGACATTGTCGGGATTGGCTTCCGGCTTGTCGATCTTGTTTATCGCCACGATCATCGGGACGCCGGCTGCCTTGGTGTGATTGATGGCCTCGATCGTCTGCGGCATGATGCCGTCATCCGCTGCCACCACCAGCACCACGATATCCGTCACATTGGCGCCGCGCTGGCGCATTTCGGTGAAGGCGGCGTGGCCCGGCGTGTCGAGGAAGGTGACGGTATCGCCGCCCTTGGTCTTCACCTGATAACTGCCGATGTGCTGCGTGATGCCGCCGGCTTCGCCCTTGGTCACCTTGGTGCCGCGAAGGGCGTCCAGCAGGCTGGTCTTGCCGTGATCGACATGGCCCATGATCGTCACCACCGGCGGACGCGGCTTCAGCGTTTCTGCCGGATCCACATCCTCTTCCACGGCGATGTCGACATCGGCCTCGGAAACGCGGGTAATGTTGTGGCCGAACTGCTCCACCAGCAGCTCTGCAGTGTCCTGGTCGATGGTCTGGTTGACCGTCACCATCATGTCGAGGTTGAACAGCTCCTTCACCAGGTCTGCGCCCTTCTCGCCCATGCGCTTGGCCAGTTCGCCAACCGTGATGGCTTCGGGCACGACCACGTCGCGGACCTGCTTCTCGCGCGGCTTATTGCTGCCACCACCCTGCAGGCGACGTTCCTTCTCGCGCGCACGCTTCAGCGCGGCGAGGCTGCGGGCACGGCGGCCCTCGTCCTCGTTCAGCGCCTTGTTGACGGTCAGCTTGCCGCTGCGGCGCTTGTCCGCGCCGGTCGTCGCGCCGCCACGGGCGGGCTTTTCTTCCTTCTTCTTCGCCGGGCGCTTGATTTCGGGGCGCGCCACGGGAGAGAACTTGCGGGCTGCGGGACGGCCGGCTGCACTGGCATCGCCATCGGCCTCGCCAGCGGCGGAGGCATCGGCAGAGGCATCGGCGGCGGCGTCCTGCGCCTGCGTTTCGGCCTTGGCCTGCTTCTTGGCGTCTTCGGCAGCCTGCTTCTCGGCTTCCTCGGCGGCCTTCTTGTTATCCTCGGCGCGCTGCTTCTCGTCCTTGGCGGCCTTCACGGCCTTCTGGTCGTCGCGCTTGCGGGCTTCTTCCGCCAGGCGCAGGCGCTCTTCCTCGGCTTCGCGCTGAAGGCGGGCGACGCGTTCCTGCGGCGTCTCGTCGGAGGCGGCCGGCTTCTTCTTCGCGGCAGGCGCGGGCGTTGGCGCAGGCTCAGGCGCCGGAGCGGGCGCAGGTGCGACTTCCGCCTCGGGTGCGGGCGTTGCCGCCGGTTCCTCGCCCGGCTTCACGAGCTTGCGGCGACGCTTCACCTCGACCGCGACCTTGTTGGTGCGGCCATGGCTGAAGGTCTGCTTGACCTCGCCCGGCTGGCTACCCTTCAGGCTCAACGGCTTGCGGGTGCGGGTCGGCTTGTTGTCGCTATCGCTCATAAAACTACCAATAATCCTTCAAATCTCATTCGTCACCGCCCCAATTGCGCCGGGGCAGGCTGGCGCAGCAATTCCGGCCCGCTATCCGGGCGGAACCGCTTCGCTTGGGGGACCGGCCCCCAGATAGGTCTGCAGACGCCGCAGCGGCCCTTCCACACGGGCCGCCGATGGCCTGTCGCCCAGCGCGAGGTGGACGACGTTCTCGCGGCCCAATGCCACAGACAGGGTTGCCCGGTCCAGTGGCAGGACTGCGCCTTTCAGCTCGGTGCCTTCCGCATCGCTGCCGACACGCCACGCCTGGTCGAGCTTGCGGCTGCCATCATCGCGCGCGTCGGATGCGTGATACAGGGCCGAGACCTGCCCGGTGCGCGCGGCACGGTCGATCCTGTCAGACCCCAAGATAAGGCGTCCGCTGCGTTTTTCGAGGCCCAGTCGGTCAAGAAAGCTGCGCACGAGCGCATTTTCGACCAGCTCCGGAAGGTCGCCTGGCACGTCCAGCTTGCCGCTCTTGAACGCACGCGCCAGCGCGCTCTTAAGCCGGCCATCGGCAATCGCTGCTTCCAGCTCGGGCCGCGCGACTCCGATCCACGCGCCGCGGCCCGGCGCACGGGCCAGCGCATCGGGCAGCACGGCGCCGTCCGGGCTGACAGCCAGCCGGACGAGCTCTTCGCGCGGAGCAATCCGCCCGGTCAGTATGCAGCGGCGTTCGGGCGCGGTGCCTTTCGCATCGCGCCCGCCGCTATCCACGGATGTCGGGGAACCTAGGGTCTCATTGCGAGGATTCCGCATCGGCGGCCTCCTCTGTTGCGGGCGCGGGTGCGGCAGCCGGTTCTTCGTCTTCGAACCAGTGTGCACGGGCGGCCATGATGATCTCGTTGCCCTGCTCTTCGGACAGGCCGAACGCGCCCAGCACGCCGCCCCTGTCCTGCTCGCGCTGCGGACGACGCACAGGCGGGCCATCGGCCAGCTTTTCGGCCGGGCTCTGGCGGCGACGCGGGGCTTCGCGCTTCTTGGCGATCAGTTCGTCCGTGGCGAGGTCTGCCAGGTCGTCCAGCTCCTTGATGCCGGCCTTGCCCAGCACGACGAGCATCTGCTCGGTCAGGTGCGGGATTTCGGCCAGCGCATCTTCCACGCCCAGTTCGCGGCGTTCGGCGCGGAAGGTCTCTTCCTGCCGCTGTATGGCTTCCTGCGCGCGGGACTGAAGTTCCTCGGCCAGCTCCTCGTCGAAGCCTTCGATGCCGGCGAGCTCTTCCAGCTCCACGTAAGCGACTTCTTCCAGTTCCACGAAGCCTTCGGCGACCAGCAGCTGAGAAAGCGTTTCGTCGACGTCCAGCTCTTCCTCGAACATCTTGGAGCGCTCGGCGAATTCCTTGCTGCGCTTCTCGGAGGCTTCTTCCTCCGTCATGATGTCGATCTGGTGACCGGTAAGCTGGCTGGCAAGGCGCACGTTCTGGCCGCGGCGACCGATGGCCAGCGAAAGCTGATCGTCCGGCACGACGACTTCGATGCGGCTTTCTTCCTCGTCCAGCACCACGCGCGCCACGGTGGCGGGCTGCAATGCGTTGACGACGAAGGTTGCGGTGTCATCGCTCCAGGGGATGATGTCGATCTTTTCGCCCTGCAGTTCCTGCACCACGGCCTGCACGCGGCTGCCCTTCATACCGACGCAGGCGCCGACCGGATCGATGCTGCTGTCGTGGCTGATCACGCCGATCTTGGCGCGGCTGCCCGGGTCGCGGGCGGCGGCCTTGATCTCGATGATGCCGTCGTAGATTTCGGGCACTTCCTGCGCGAACAGCTTGCGCATGAAATCGGGGTGCGCGCGGCTGAGGAAAATCTGCGGGCCGCGGTTGTTGCGTTCCACCTTGGTGATCAGCGCGCGGACGCGCTCGCCCACACGGGCAGCTTCGCGCGGGATCTGCTGGTCGCGGCGGATGACGCCTTCGGCCCGGCCCAGGTTCACGATGACATGGCCGAATTCGACCGACTTGATGACACCGGTGATGACCTCGCCGGCGCGGTCCTGGAATTCCTCGAACTGGCGCTCGCGCTCCGCATCGCGGACCTTCTGGAAGATCACCTGCTTGGCACTCTGCGCGTCGATGCGGCCCAGGTCCACCGGGGGCAGCGGGTCGACGATGAAATCGCCAACGCTCGCGCCGTCTTCCAGCTTCTGGGCGGCTTTCAGGTCCACCTGCTTGAAGTAGTCTTCGACTTCCTCGACCACTTCCACGACGCGCCACAGGCGCAGGTCGCCCGTCAGCGGGTCCAGCTTGGCACGGATATCGTTCTCCGCACCATAGCGGGCACGCGCCGCCTTCTGGATCGCTTCCTCGATCGCTTCGATGACGATCGCCTTGTCGATCATCTTCTCGCTGGAAACCGCGTTTGCGATCGCGAGCAATTCTGCCTTGTTGGCGGAAATCGGACTGGCCATCAGTCGTCTGCCTCTTCTGTTTCTTCGGGTTGTTCGATGATTTCGTCCGCGCCGCTCATATCCTGCGGTTTGGACGCGGCAATCAGCTTGTCCGTCAGGACCAGCTTTGCCGAGTGAATTTGGGCAAGCGGCACGGACTTCGTGCCATGCTTGCGGTCTTCAACTGTCACGGTTTCGCCGTCGATGCCCTTCAGCTCCCCGCGCAGCTTGCGAAGATCGCCGACCTTTTCGGACAGCGAGATGTTCACATCGTGCCCGGCCCAGTTGGCGAAATCCGCACGCCGAGTCAGCGGGCGGTCAATGCCGGGGCTGGAGACTTCGAGGTTGTACGCGCCTTCGACCAGCACCTCGCCGCCGTCCTCGACCGCGTCGATCCGGTCGGACACGGCGCGCGACAATGCCATGCACTGATCCACCACCAATTGTCCGGTTGCCGGGTCTTCGGCCATGATCTGCAGCGCGCGTTCCTCGCCGCTGCCAGTCATCTTCACGCGCACGAGGTCGAAGCCGAGCTTTTCAGCTTCGGGTTCGATCACTTCTGTAAGGCGCGCAATATCGGCCATTCGGTCTCCGTTCAGCAGTCCCTTGTCACAAAGGCGTTTCGGGCCGGCCCCTTGCGGCGCCAGCATCCAAACCTTGGTAACAATGTCGGGATGAGTGGGCATGTAGGCGGGCTTACTAAGGAAAGCAATATGCTGTTTCGACTATCGACGATAGCCGCATGCGCTGCGCTGGCGGCTGGCTGCGACGCGCCGCCACCACCGCCGCCGCCCGATCCGATCCCGACAATCGAAGTTCCGCCCCCTCCGCCGGACTCGGTCGCTGAAAACGCGCCGCCGGCAGCCCCGCCCCCGCCCAATCGCTGGTGCCCGCCCTATCCGAAGGGCGCGACCCCGCCGCCTGATGCGCCCACGCCGGAAGAGTGCACCGAGATCGAGAACCAGATGGCGCTGGAACGCCGCCGCGCGGACGAGAAAATGCTCGCGGAGGCAGAACGTGACGGCGACCTGCCGCCCTTCGACCAGCGAACGGACCCGAACCCGGATCGCGGCAGCTGGATGCAGCAGCTCGTCCCCGACCGCGCGCCGGAAAGCGAAAACGCCTGCGTCTTCACCGAACGCCCGCGAAAGGCGCGGCCGAAGAACCTGGTAGTGCAGGCGAGCAGCGGCAACATGGACCTGCTGGCCGACGGTTTCGTCCTGGGACATGACCACGCCATCGGCTTCGTGGAAGCCGGTTTCATGGCGAACAAGCCGGTGATCGCCGTTCGCAAGGGCATGCCGGATCTGTGGATCGAGCCGAAAACGCCGATCCGCTATGTCGTGCTGCGCATCGGTGCGGACGAGTTTCGCTGCGTGCGCTGGGACGGGCGGGACTAATCCAGGCCGAAGCCGCGCTTCTCCAGCGTGATCCGGCCCTGCTCCACCAGCCACAGCGAATTGTTAGCCGTCGTGATCACGTAGTATCCGTCCGGGAAATAGAAGCTGGTGAAGACGTGGATCTCGCTCGGGACCGGGCCGCGCACGTATGAAATGCCGGGCCGCGCACTGCTGGCTTCGGGCGCATCCGGCGCGCCGAACGGCAGGTCGAAGCAGGTGTTCATGTACCGGGTCGTGGAGACCACCTGACCCCCGGCATCTATCGTCGCGAGGTAATGCCCGCCGATGGGATAGCTGGCTTCCTCCAGCGTAGAGGTCAGGAGATAGAAGGGAATGTTACCCTCCTCGTCCGGAGGCAGGGTCAGCGTGTTTGGCGAGCTGTCGCTGCACAGCCCGAACTCTTCCTCCACCATCGCGGCGAGGGCCGGGACACGGGCCTGCGCCATGCGCACGGCCAGCGGGGACAGCCGCTGGGGATCGCCCAGCCGCGCGCCCCCGCCCGTGACCGTGCTGCCGTCCACGGTGTAGCGGGCAAATTCCATCATCTGGCCGTCAACGTCCTGCAGGAACACCGCATCCAGCATGTTGTCGCCATCGCGTTCCAGCACGACGTAGCCGCGCGGATTGGCGATGGCGCTTGCATCCACCTCGTCCAGCAGCGCGTCGGTCGCATGCCATGCCGCCTGGTCGTAGAGGTACATCTGCCGCCCGCGCTGCTCGGAGAAAGCGATCTGCACGCTCTCCTCCCCGGTGATCACTTCGGTCGCAGTCACCTGCGCGTGAACCGTACCAGCCGAAACGGGCATCGCCGCCAGTGCGAGCGCCATGGTGAATTGCCGCAATGTCATGTCCCTACCCCCTGCGGAGGGAGGCTAGCGTCACTGTGCAGGGCGCGCCAGTACGATTATCCCGCCCGGGCCGCTCAGCACGCGCCTGTCCGGACCGTCGGCGCTGTAACGCTCCAGCGTCTCGTAAGCCTTCGCGAGCTGCGCGGCCTGCGCGGATTCCGGCTCGTCGCAGCCGGTGCGGAAGGGTTCGCGGCGCACGGCCTTGGACGGGCTCATCATGTCCGAATACCAGATCCACTGGTAATAGGCGCAGCCCGTGCGGATAGTCGTGCGCAGGCCTGCCACCACCAGCTCCACATCGGCAACCGGCTCGCCATCGAGCGAGACGATCCGCCATTCGCCGAACGTCGTTGCCGGGTCCCACTGGGTGTATCCTTGCGGATTGGCCACAGTCTCCTCAACCCGGCGCGCGACCAGCGGTCCTGACGGGGTGGAGATGGCCAGCCGGCCGTCCTCGCGGATCGTGAATTCGCGGCTGGCGGACAGGACTTGCGGCAGCGCCTCCTCCGCCGGGCTCAGCCCGCGGGCGCACATGGCCATGATCGGGCCATCCTTGCCCTCGATGGCCGGAAACGCGCGCGCGATGGGCGCGAAATCCAGCGTGTCGCCTGCAATCCGGTAATCGCCGGTATCGTACACGCATTGCGATTGCATGTGCCACCAGTCTTCCCCGAATACGAGCAGCATGCGGGTATATTGCGGAGCATCGCCAGCAACCTGCTCGACCTCCCACTGGCCCAACAGCGTCCGGATCGGATCGGCGGCAGGCGCGGCCTCGTCCGCCTCGGGACTGGCCATCGACGACTGCGTGGATGACGGGGAAGGTTCCTGCGAGCACGAGGCCAGCAGGGCGGCAGGGAGGAGCGCGGCGGCGCTTGTGAGATATCGACCCATGTAACCTCGTTACATCAGTGCGGATCGCGGGGCAATCCTACTCCGAAAGGCCATGCTTCTTTATGCAGTGGCGCAGCTGGTCATAGGTCAGGCCGAGCGCTTTGGCCGTCTGCCGCTGGTTCCAGCGGTTCGCGCCCAGCGCATGTTCCACGATTGCGCGCTCATGTGCGTCGACCGCGCCGCGAAGGTCGTCGATTGAGTCGTAATTTTCCGCTGGCTGCGGCGCAGTGTCCTTTGCCGGTCCGCTCGTGTCCTCTGCCGGGCGCGGCGTGGCGGCGGGTTTCCACGGGCTGTCGAACGGGTCGAACTGGACATGGCCGATGGGGTTTTCCTGGTCATCCCAGCGATAGACCGCGCGCTCGATCACATTGCGCAGCTCGCGCACATTGCCGGGCCAGGGATGGTCTTCCAGCTGGCGCTCGACATGTTCTGCAAAGCCCGGCCATTTCTCCCAGCCAATCTCCGCGCCCATGCGGCGTCCGAAATAATCCGCCAGCACGCCGATATCGCCATCGCGCACGCGCAGCGGCGGAAGGGTAATGACCTCGAAGCTCAGCCGATCCAGCAAATCGGCGCGGAACGAACCTTCCTCCGCCCGGCGCGGCAGATCGTCATTCGTGGCCGCCACGATGCGCACGTCCACC
This sequence comes from Paraurantiacibacter namhicola, assembly GCF_001687545.1. Lineage (NCBI taxonomy): Bacteria > Pseudomonadati > Pseudomonadota > Alphaproteobacteria > Sphingomonadales > Erythrobacteraceae > Paraurantiacibacter > Paraurantiacibacter namhicola. The sequence goes on from NZ_CP016545.1 coordinate 2,216,064, forward strand.
CGGATCGGGCGGCTGGAACCGATACGCGTCACCTCGCCATATTCCACCGCGCGCAGCAGGCGTTCTTGCGCGCCCATGCTCAGCGTGGCCAGTTCGTCGAGGAACAGCGTGCCCTGGTCGGCTTCCTCGAACCGTCCGGCCCGCGCCTTGGTAGCGCCGGTGAATGCCCCGGCCTCATGCCCGAACAGCTCCGCCTCGATCAGCGTTTCCGGCAGCGCGGCGCAATTCATGGTCACCAGCGGCTCGCCCCAGCGGGGGGACAGGCGGTGCAGGCGTTCGGCAATCAGTTCCTTGCCCGTCCCGCGCTCGCCGATAACCAGGACGGGGCGGCGCATGGGCGCGGCGCGGCTGGTCCGCTCCACCGCTTCCAGGAAGGCTTCCGACTGACCGACGAACTGGGTTTCCCGCTGCATGGCCAAACTATAGGAAATTTCACCACCCTTTGGCAATCCACACCGTATCAACAGCCGATGCAACCCGACGAACCGCCTGAAATCAGGGCTTTGGGCAGTTTGGCACGCCCCTTGCTATTACCTGAACAACAAGATCGTCAGGGAGTTCAATCATGTTCCAGAAAGTCACCAAGGCAGACAAGGTCGGCATCGCAGCCTGCGTCAGCGTCCTTGCGATGGTGGTGTTCAATATCGTGGTCCTGGCCAGCGAAACCGGCATCACGCCGGAAATGCTGACCGCTACCACGCCGTTGGTTTCCGTGGCATGAGCATTGAGGACAACAGGCTGGTTCCCGAGCGGGACGAGGATGACGGCGCGCGCCGTTCGCGGCTTGACCGCGAGATTGAGCGTCTGCGCACCACACCCTCCCCCGCTTCGGGCCCGGCCACCCGCAGCTTCAATTCCGGAGTAAACTGGATGGGCATTTTCAGCCGCACCCGAGACATCATCGCCGCCAATTTCAACGAGCTGTTGGACCAGGCAGACGACCCGGCCAAGATGATCCGCATGATCATCATGGAGATGGAGGAAACGCTGGTGGAAGTTCGCGCCAGCGCCGCCCGCACCATCGCCGACCAGAAGGAAATGCATCGCCACACGGTGCGGCTGGACAAGCTGCAGGCCGACTGGGGCGAGAAGGCCCAGCTGGCGCTGTCCAAGGACCGCGACGACCTGGCCCGCGCCGCCCTGGTGGAAAAGCGCAAGGCCGGCGACATGTCGGACCAGCTGAAGCAGGAAATCGCCGTGCTGGACGACGCGCTGCGCGCTTACGAGAAGGACATCGCCAAGCTGCAGAGCCGCCTGCGCGAAGCCCGCAGCCGCCAGAGCCAGATCGCGGCCCGGCTAGAAAGCGCGGAAAACCGCGTGAAGCTGCGCAGCCTGATGACCAACGAGCGGGTGGACGACGCCCTGACCCGCTTCGACCAGCTGGAACGCCGGGTCGATTATGCCGAGGGCCGCGCCGATGCGCTGGCCATCGAGGGCAAGAGCACCCCAGACCTCGCCGACGAGATCGCCGCCCTGGAAGGCAGCGACAAGGTCGACGCGGAACTGGAAGAAATGAAACGCGCGCTGGGCAAGCCGTCGCCTGCCGGTGACAGCGCAAGCCAAGACAAGAAGGACTGAACCGATGGAAGAGATTCTCATCGTAATGATGCTGTTTATCGGCCTCCCGTGGATCGTGCTGCACTACATGACAAAGTGGAAGACCTCCGCTTCGATCACGCAGGATGACGAAGTCCTGCTGGAAGAGCTCTATTCGCTGGCAAAGCGGCTGGACGACCGGATGGACACCGTCGAGCGCCTGGTCGCCACGGATGATCCGGAATTCAAGCCCGCCCGCCTGATCCACGACCAGGAACGCGATAACCAGAAGCTGCGCGAACTCGATCGCCTGCTGTCAGAGAAGAAGGAAGCCTGAGCCATGACCAGCGAACGCACCAAACTCTACAAGGACAAGCAGAACGCGAAGCTGATGGGCGTGTGCGCCGGCATCGCCGATTACACCGGCGTCAATGCCATCTGGATCCGCCTGGCATTCATCGTGGCCCTGCTTTCGGGCATCCTGAGCCCGGTCATCATCCCGCTCTACTTCATCATGGGCCTGCTGCTGAACCGCAAGCCTGCCCACCTCTATGTGGACGCGCAGGAGAGCAAGTATTGGCAGGGCGTGCGGCAGAATCCGAAGCGCACCGCGCGTGAAATCCGCTCGCGGATGAAGGACGTCGATCGCCGCCTGGCAAGTGTCGAGGCCCATTACGTCAGCAACAATCCGCGCCTGACCGCCGAAATCGAGCGGCTGCGCTGAACCAGTTACGGGGAGATCGAACGTGGGCGAACTGATACCGATCGTGGCGATCATCTTTGGCTGCACCATTCCGATGGTGGCCATATGGGCCAAGCACAAACAAAAGATCGCCGAGATGCAGATCGACACCACTGCGCAGGCGACGGCGGAGAAGGCCGCGCAATATTCCAGCCACGTCCAGGAGCTGGAGGACCGTGTCCGCGTGCTCGAACGCATCGTGACTGATCGCGGCTACGACGTCGCTACGCAGATCGAGGCGCTGCGCGATACACAGCGGGTCGAGGAGCTGCTGGACAACAGCGGCAGCGGCGTTCCGCTCGACTCACGCAAGCAGGAGCGCGCCTGACATGAGCCTCTACACGATGATCTTCGTGATCGTGCTTCTCGGCATGGCTTACGCCTTCTGGCACCGCCACACCGAGCTGAAGCAGGGCGTGATCCGCGACGATCACGGCAATATCGTGAAGCTGGACGACAGCGAGAAGGCCGCGCTGCAGGAAGAGGTGATGGAATTGCGCGAGCGGGTGAAGGTGCTGGAACGCATCGCCACAGACGATCGCGGCGCAAAGGCGCTCTCGGCCGAGATCGAGCAATTGCGTGACCGCAGGGAGGAGAAGGATGATGCCCGGTAACGAAATGCTTTCTGCCGCCACTCTGCTGGTCGGCATCGCCATGATCGCAATTGCCATGCTGAAGGGCTGGCAGGGCTGGCTGCAGCTGAAAACCGCCGAACTGGAACGGATCGCCGGGCACGCCGAGACCGCCCGCCCCTCCGCCAACCTCGACCGCATGCCGCCCGAAGGCGCCGCCCGGATCGAGATTGCCGACCTGAAAGAACGGATCCGCAAGCTGGAAGCCATCGCCAGCGGGGTGGACCTTTAGGCCCCAATCCCTACATCCGCGCCCATGCGCACACTGGATGACATTGCCGAGGAGTATGACTTCCTCGAGGGCGACGAACGCTACCGACTGTTGATCGAGCTGGGCCGCGAGCTGGAGGACATGCCCGCCGCCCTGCAGACCGATGCCACGCTGGTGCGCGGCTGTTCGGCGCAGGTCTGGGTCTATCCCACCGGAGATGCGGCGAAGCTGCACTTCCTGGCAGACAGCAACGCGGCCATCACCAAGGGCATCGTTGCGCTGGTCATCGCCGCCGTGCAGGACAAGCCCGCCGACGAGGTCGCCCAGATGGACATCGCCGCTGCGCTTGCCCCCTTCGACCTGAAGAACCAGCTGAGCAGCAACCGGACGCAGGGCGTGCCCAACATGATCGCGCTGGTGCAGGAACACGCCGCGCGCATCGCGGCCTGATCAGGAACAACACGCAGTGCCGGCCATTGGTCTTGCAAGCGATGGGAGGACCACCGCTAAAGGAAATACAATGGCTATCCTGATACTTATCGCAACGATCCTGCTGCCGCCGCTGGGCGTTGCCGCGAAGCACGGCCTCGGCACCACCACGCTGATCAACCTGGTGCTCACGCTGCTGGGCTTCATTCCCGGCCTGATCCACGGGCTTTATGTGAATTACGCCCGCTAAGGCGCCTGGCCGGAAGGCTGGAAACGACAGACAAGGGGCAGGCGGCGCAGCAATTGCGTGGCCGGCCCTTTTGCTTGGGCTGGCCGAAGGGGGCTCAAACGTCCACTTCCTCTGCCACCACGGCCTTCGCGGCCTCTTCCTTCGCCAGCCTGCGGACCATTTCGAACGTGCCGTTCATGTGCAGCAGGCTCCACACGCCCGTGATGCGCGCGCCGTCCTCCAGCACCTGCCCGACATAATCGACGGGGTTTTCATATCCCGCGGCCGCGCGGCGATAGATCTTTGTGAAGTCCACCGACATGCCGCTCACGATACCCGAGATCGTCGCCTCGGCAGTTCCGCTGGCATAAAGGTCCGGCTCGCTGATCGTGCCGGTCAGGCTGGAGCCTTTCTGCCGCAGGCGCGCGAGGAACGGCGTCACCGGCAAGAAGCCTTTCGGATAGGCGAATTGCCCGTCCCAGTCTCCGGTAAGGTCGATGCCGCGCGCTCCAGCCGGACCAGCGTCAGGCGCCCGCGCTGTCGCGCACCACGGCCGTACCCGCTTCGCGCTGGCGGCGCAGGTCCGCCTTCAGGCTGGCCGGGTCGCGCGCAAACAGGAAGCCGAAGCTGACCCCGCCTTCCTTGCCAACGGTGGCATGGTGCAGCTTGTGCGCCTGCACCAGCCGCTTCGCGTATCCGCGCTTGGGGACCCAGCGGAAGTACCGTTGGTGGACCAGCCCGTCATGGATGAAGGTGTAGATCACGCCGTACAGCGTGATGCCCATCGCGCTCCACCAAAGCAGGTCCGACACAAAATATCCGATGGTGAACATCGCGATCACGATGCTCCCGAAGACCACTGCGAACAGGTCGTTCTTTTCCAGCATGTTGTCATGCGGTTCGTGATGGTCGCGGTGCCATGCCCAGCCCCAGCCGTGCATGATGTATTTGTGCGCCCACCAGGCGAACAGCTCCATGAACACGACCGCGCCCAGCAGCGTGAGGATGATTGCCGGTAAGCTCATGCGCCGATTGCCTGCCTGGTTTCCGCCTGCTTCTCCAGCCGTCGCCGCGCGGGAAGGCCCCACCAGGGCACTTGCGGGTGACGGTGATGTTCCAGGTGATAGCCGAAATGGAAGCATGTTGCGAGGCTGAGCCAGCCCGGAAAATCGTTCGTGCGGGCATTGTGCCGATCCGCGAAACCGGCATCGTCATGGTAATGCGGGCGGTAAGTCCCGAAGTAGAACAGTTGGATGCTCGATGCGATGGCCGGCAGGCCATAAAGCAGCACGATCTGCGCCATCGGTATGCCCACCACCAGCCAGTAAATTGTCACCACGGTTGAAACGTAGAGGATCGATCGCCAGCCGAAGTAGCGCGACAGGAAGGTGCCGTACCAGCGCACGGCATTGCGCGGATTGGTGGTGTCGAAATCCGGATCGCCATCGCTGCCAGTGTGGCGGTGATGGTCGAAATGGGCGTCGCGCATTTTCTTCCAGCCGAAGCCGGCGTACAGGAACAGCAGCGCGCCCCCGATAACCGAGTTCAGCCGCGCGGAGCCGGGCGCGAGCGAGCCATGCATGGCATCGTGACTGACGATGAACAGGCCGACCGACAGCCAGCACTGCACGGCCGCCATCACCAGCGCCAATGGCAGGGTGGTCCAGGACAGCTCGAACACAAACATCGCGTAGATGTGCAAGCCCAGCCAACCGGCAAAGATCGCAGCCGCCAGCGCCAGCCCGATGGCTGCCTGCCGCGGGCGCGCTCCCTTTGCTGGATGGATATCGGGAATTGCGGTGTCGACCATTACCCGGCCTATCTAGTGCCTGCCGCGCCTAATCGCAAAAGCTGCGTGGATTGTGCGCCGCAGGGCGCCTCAATCCTTCGACAGGCCGAAGTGCTTTTCAGCCACGTCCTTGTTGATCCGCGATGGCCGCAGGGTCGTGCTGTCGATGCAGCACCACATACTCTTCACCTCGGCCAGCACGTCTTCACCGCGCTTGATGACCGTGTTGTAGAAGCTGCGCGCGCCGGCGATCTTTTCCAGCACCGTTTCGGCAATGACATCGTCATCCAGGAAAGCGGGCTTGCGATAGGTAATCTCGTGCTTGAGCGCGACCCATGCCTTGGCCGCGACCTCGTCCGCCGGGGCCAGCTTGCGCCAGTGGGCAAGCACGGCGTCCTGCACCCATCCGAGATAGCGGGCGTTGTTGACGTGCCCCATGAAATCGATGTCGTCCGGGACGATGGAGATCGGGAAAGAGAGCATGCGTGCTGACATGGGTGTCAATATAGTGCCCAAACATTTCTATTTGAAGAACGGCGCGTTCAGTTTGCGAAAGTTTTGCAGAAAGGGCCCGATTCCGCGTCAATTTTGCAACAAGCCGCACGATTATGACCGCAGCTCGCCGCGCCGCAGGGAGCCGCCTGCCACCTGACCGCTTTCCTAACCGCACATTCGCGATCCGTTCATGTTTGGACGCATAAAGCTGAACGCATACAGGGTGAACGAACAGCCTTGGAGGATTAGGATCATGAAGACATTGAAGGCAGTTTTCGCACCGGCACTGGCCCTGGCCATGGCTGCCGGAATCGCCACGCCGGCTCAGGCGCAGTATTACGGCGGCGGCAATTATTACGAGGCCGGTTATGCCAGCCCGCGCGCAATCGAGCGCGAGCTGCGCCAGATCGAACGCCAGGTGGACCGCGCGGCCTACGACCGCCGCGTTTCGGACCGCACGCTGACTTGGATGCAGTACCGCGTTGCAGGTGTCCGCAAGCAGTTCCGCCGCGCCGCTCGCGGTGGCTTCAACGACTGGGAGCTGCGCACCATGGAAAACCAGGTGTACGAGCTGCGCCGCGATATCGATCACAAGCTGCGTTATGGCCACAATTCGCGCGGCTATCGCTACGAGCAGCATAACCGCCACGGCCGCTATGAAGACCGCCGCGGCTATGGCGGCAATCGCGGCTATTATCGCGGCCGCGACCGCGACGATGACGACGACGATTGATCGTCAGACAATTGAAGCCGGGGGCGTGGTCTAACCTGACCGCGCCCCCGGTTTGCATTTGAGGTGTAATTAAGAAGGCGCGAAGCGTGGGCGCCGTTTCGGTCAGCCCGCCTTGGTGACCTGCTTCTCGTCCATCAGCTGCTGCAGTTCGCCAGCTTCGAACATTTCCATCATGATGTCGCTGCCGCCGACGAATTCGCCCTTCACATAGAGCTGCGGGATGGTCGGCCAGTCGGAATAGGCCTTGATGCCCTGGCGGATTTCCATGTCCTGCAGCACATCGACGCTTTCATAGGCGACGCCGCAGTGATCCAGGATGGAGGTCGCGCGGTTGGAAAATCCGCACTGCGGGAAAAGCGGCGTGCCCTTCATGAAAAGGACGACGTCGTTTTCGCCAACGATGCCATCGATGCGGGTCTTGGTTTCTGCGGTCAGGTCGGACATGTCTTCGCCTTGGAATTGATGAACTGGTCAGGCCGCAGAGTTGGGAACTTGCGTGGTCAGTTGCAAGGCGTGCAGTTCGCCGCCCATGCGCCCGCCCAACGCTTCATAGACCATCTTGTGCTGCTGCACCCGGCTCTTGCCGGCAAAGGCGGGGCTGGAGACCGTGGCCGCGTAATGGTCGCCGTCACCGGCCAGGTCGCGAATCTCGACCTCGGCATCCGGCAGGGCGGCCTTGATAAGGGCCTCGATCTCGGCAGCGGGCATTGCCACGCGTCAGGACTCGCTCATCAGCTGGCGGCGGGCCTCGACGGTGCATTCTTCCAGCTTCGTGCGGATGTCCGCCTCGGACACGTCGCAATCCGCGGCCGTCAGGTCGCCCAGCAGCTTGCGGATCACGTCCTCGTCGCCAGCTTCCTCGAAATCGGCCTGCACGACAGCCTTTTTGTAAGCGTCGGTTTCCTCTTCCGTCAGGTTCATCAGGCCCGCGGCCCAGGCACCCAGCAGGCGGTTGCGGCGGGCAGCGATCTTGAAGGCGTTCTCCTCGTCGAAGGCGAACTTGGCTTCTTCGCCGCGCTGGCGATCATTAAAGTCGGTCATGTCAGGTCCTCTCGGATATCAATTGCATCCAGCGATAGAGCGGCGGCCGTCAGGCGGCAACACCGCTGCCACGCGCCAGCCACGGCATTTCGCCCGCCAGCCGGGTCTCATAGTCGGAAATCTGGGCGTCGCGCGCCAGCGTCAGGCCGATCTCGTCCAGCCCATCCAGCAGGCAGGCCTTGCGGAAGGGATCGATCGCGAACTCGAAACGGTCCTGGAACGGGGTTGTCACGACCTGCCGCTCAAGGTCGATGGAGATCGGATCGGTCTCGGCCACGCTCAGCAGGCGGTCGACCTGTTCCTTCGGCAATTCCACGGCCAGTATGCCGTTCTTGAACGCGTTGCCGGCAAATATATCGGAGAAGCTGGGGGCGATGACGGCGCGAACGCCCATGTCCAGCAGCGCCCATGCGGCATGCTCGCGGCTGGAACCACAGCCGAAATTGTCGCCCGCCACAAGGATCGGCGCACCGGCATAGGCGGGATCGTCGAACACATTGCCGGCTTCTGCGCGGATTGTCTCGAACGCGCCTTCGCCCAGCCCTTCACGGCTGATGGTCTTGAGCCAGCGCGCCGGGATGATGACATCCGTGTCGACATTCTTGCGGCCGAATGGATAAGCCCGGCCTTCCAGCTGGCGGAAAGGCTGCATCAATCGGTCTCCGGCGGTTCCCCGCTGGGGATCGGGCCGGGCTGCTGCGGTTCGTTGCCCTTGCGGCGACGGTTCACATACAGCAGCGCAGCCGCCACGGCAGCGGAGCCGATTGCACCGGCCGCAGCGATGGCGGCCTTCTTCTTGATCTCGTTGGTCATAGGCGTCTCATGCTCCCGGCGGTGCGATTGGGCAAGCGGTCAATCGACCAGTTCGCGCACATCGGTGAGGTGGCCCGTCACCGCGGCAGCGGCAGCCATGGCCGGGCTCATCAGATGGGTCCGCGCGCCGGGGCCCTGCCGGCCCACGAAGTTGCGGTTGGAAGTGGATGCGCAGCGTTCGCCCGCAGGCACCTTATCCGGATTCATGCCGAGGCAGGCAGAACAACCCGGCTCCCGCCATTCCAGGCCCGCTTCGGTGAAGATCCGGTCCAGCCCCTCGGCCTCCGCCTGGCGCTTCACCAGCCCCGATCCGGGCACGACGATGGCCCATTTGACGCCGGGCGCTTTCTTGCGCCCCGCCAGCACCTTGGCCGCTTCGCGCAAATCCTCGATCCGGCTGTTGGTACAGCTGCCTATGAAGACATTCTGCACCGGCACGCCTGCCAGCTGCGTGCCCGCTTCCAGCCCCATGTAGTCCAGGCTCTTGCGTGCGGCATCCTGCTTGGCGGGGTCGGCGAAGCTTTCGGGCGCAGGCACGCTGCCACTGATGGGCGCGGTGTCTTCGGGGCTCGTGCCCCATGTGACCGTCGGCTGGATTTCGGAGGCGTCCACGGTGACACTCTTGTCGAAAACCGCGCCATCGTCGCTGTGCAGCGTGCGCCAGTATTCGACAGCTTCGTCCCACTCTGCGCCCTGCGGGGCCATCGGACGGCCCTTCAGATACTCGAACACAATATCGTCCGGAGCGATCAGGCCGGCACGCGCGCCCGCCTCGATGCTCATGTTGCAGACCGTCAGCCGCGCCTCGACGCTCATCTGCCGGAACACCTCGCCGCGATATTCGATCACGTGCCCCGTGCCGCCCGCCGTGCCGATCATGCCGATAATGTGCAGGATCAGGTCCTTGGCTGTCACGCCCAGGCCCAGTTCGCCCTCGACACGGATTTCCATGGTGCGCGACGGGGTGAGAAGCAGCGTCTGCGTGGCAAGGACGTGCTCGACCTCGCTCGTACCGATGCCGAACGCCAGCGCGCCGATCCCGCCGTGGGCCGCGGTGTGGCTGTCCCCGCATACGATGGTGGTGCCGGGCAAGCTGAAGCCCTGTTCCGGCCCCACGACATGCACGATGCCCTGCTCCGGCGCGGTCGCACCGAAATATCGGATGCCGAATTCCTGCACATTCGCCTCCAGCGCGGCGAGCTGCTGCGCGCTTTGCGGGTCCGCGATGGGCAGGCGCACACCGTCAGGCGACAGGCGCGGCGTGGTGGGAACATTGTGGTCCGGCACGGCCAAAGTCAGCTCCGGACGGCGCACCTTGCGGCCAGCGAGGCGAAGTCCCTCGAAGGCCTGCGGGCTCGTCACCTCGTGCACAAGGTGCCGGTCGATGAATAGCAGGCACGTGCCATCCTCACGCCGCTCCACGACGTGGGCGTCCCAGATCTTGCCATAAAGGGTGCGCGGCTGGTTCATGCCATGCAGATTAGGCGTGGCCGGTGGCCCGCTCAAGCAAGCGAGCGCCAAGGATTTGTCCGATCCGCAATGGCAAAAGTTTACGCCCCGCGCTTGCGGAGATCGGGGCCGTTTCCGACGTCTGGATTTAGGGGAGGGTTTCTTCGGGGAGGCGGGGTCCGGAGACTTTTGGGACCAGGATCCGGGGACCCCGCCTCGTTCGAAGAACTTGGGTACACCCAGACAGAAGCATGCCGCGTGCCAGTTTTGAAGAATGGGGCTTTCCTGCGGCAGGTGATGGTTACCACGATCCTAAGATCGCGCGATCTGTAAGAAATCCCGACATTTGATGAGTGGAGTTGCCGTCACACAGCCCCTGCGGGGCCGACTGGCGCGCCCGGCAGGACTGTCCGCGTCGCTGCGCGCCGCGTTCTTCTGCGCAGCCTGCGGCTGCTTCGAATCCGAACGAGGTCTGATCCTTTGGGGCCCGCCACACAGCCCCTGCGGGGCCGACTGGCGCGCCCGGCAGGACTCGAACCTGCTGCCTCAAGATTAGAAGTCTCGCGCTCTATCCAGATGAGCTACGGGCGCGCGCCGCAGCCTGACTAGCGCGGTTGGCTGCGCGGGGAAACCGCGTGCGAGCCGTAAATTGCGGATAGGCAGAAATACCGGCGCCGGCTCCCCGCCAATCCGGGAAGCCGGCGACCGGCCTGTTGCTGTGCCCCGTATCAGTCGGCCAGCAGGCCGATCGCGAGGTAGATGATAATGAAGCTGCCGAAGCCGACCAGCGTACCGACGCCGAAGATCAGGCGCATCACCAGCGGGTCCATGCCGAAATACTTGGCCAGGCCCGAGCAGACACCCATCAGCTTGGCGTCCTGCTTATCGAGGCGGAACTTCGTCGGCGTCCCGCCCCGGTCGTCGTGACTTACATGGTTCATGCGATGCTCCCTGCGAGGATGGTAGCTTCCGGCGAATAGGCAAAGCTGGACAGGAGGAGGAAGCCGGTCATTGCCATGGCCGAAACGGAGGCGAAGACGCGGCGGGCGAAGATGTTGTCGATGCTCATTTTTGGTTCCCTTTTGTTACTGGGCGGTTCTTTCCGCTCCATGCCCCAAACATTGCAACAGGCGTGCCAGTTCTGGAAAACCGCAGATTTCCGCCATTCCTGAGCAATCGAGCCGCCGACGAAATGCGCCCTATGCGCAAGGTTGGTATTTTTCACCAATATTCAGGACCGATGTGTCCGCGCGCTTTTGGCTGGGCAGCGACCGCCTGATCGCATAGGTCGTTTTGCTCCGCCATGGCGCTCGACCGGATCACCCTTTCCACCTTCCGCAACCATGCCGGGACCTGTCTCGACGGGACCGGGAAGCTCAACCTGCTGGTGGGCGAGAATGGCGCGGGGAAGACCAACATCCTCGAGGCCCTGTCCCTGCTGGCCCCCGGGCGCGGGATGCGGCGGGCCGCCTTGTCGGAAATGGCGGGCAGCGCAGGCGATGGGGGATTTGCCGTCAGCGCGCGGCTCGATGCCGGCGGAGCGGAACCGGTGCAACTGGGCACCGGCATGCGCGCGGAGCGCCCCGGGCGGCGCGTGGTGCAGGTGAACGGCGCGCAGACGACTGCGGTAGAACTGGGCGAATGGCTGGCCGTAGGCTGGCTGACCCCAGCGATGGACCGGCTGTTTGCCGATGGCGCGGCGGCGCGGCGCCGCTATCTCGACAGGCTGGTGGTGGCGATCGATCCCGATCACGCGCGCCAGTCCGCTCGCTACGAAGCTGGCCTTCGAGAGCGCAATCGCATCATGTCGGACGGACCCTCGCCCAATTCTTCATGGCTCGGCGGGCTGGAAGCGCAGATGGCCGAGGCTGGCGCGGCGGTCGCGGCGGGCCGCGCCGTGCTGGTGGAGCGGCTGGGCGCGGAGCTGGAGCGCTTGCCGGAAGGGCCCTTCGCGCGGCCAGTGTTGGAATACCTCCCCAATGGCCCGCTGACCGCCGATGCCTTGGCGGCGGAACTGGCCGAGGGCCGCGCACGGGACCGGGCGGCCCAGCGGACACTGTCCGGCCCTCACCGCGACGAGCTGGCCGTCAGCATGGCAGGCATGAGCATGGCTGCTGCCAATTGCTCGACAGGCGAGCAGAAGGCCATGCTGATCGCCATGACACTGGCCCATGCGAGGCTGGCAGCGGACACGCGCCCCGGCATATTGCTGCTGGACGAGGTCGCAGCGCATCTCGACCCGGTCCGCCGCGCCGCGCTGTTTGCGCGCCTGCTGGAAGGCGGCACGCAGGTCTGGCTGACGGGGACGGAACTGGCGCCTTTCGATGAGATCCGCGGATCCGCCGCAATCTGGCGCGTTGAGGGCGGCCAGGTGGAACGCCTCTGACGCGTCAATCCGCGGCGGGCAGCGCCTCGCGCACGTCATCCTCGGTATAGGCGACCAGCGCCTCGATACCGCGCGCGGTGGGATGGATGCGGTCTGCCTGCATCAGCTGCGGCTGGTCGTAGACCGGCTCCAACCAGAACGGGATCAGCGCCGCGCCATATTTCTCGGCCAGCTGCGGGTAGAGGCCATCGAAGGCTTCGACATAATCCGGCCCGGCATTGGGCGGTGCGCGCATGCCGAAAAGCAGCACTGGGATGCCGCGATCCTGCAGCTCCAGCAGGATCTTTTCCAGATTGGTACGCGCGCCGTCGACCGGCAGGCCGCGCAGCAGGTCGTTCCCGCCCAGCCCAACCAGTGCGAGGTTTGGCTTGGCTGGCTGGTTATCGAGCACGAATGCGATGCGCTGCGCCCCGGCACCGGTGGTGTCGCCGGAGACGCCGGCATCGATCACCCGTGCATTGATGCCCTGCCCGCGCAATGTTGCCTGCAATTGTTCGGGATAGCCTTCGCTGTCCTGCAGGCCGTATCCGGCAAACAGGCTGTCGCCAAAGGCCAGGATGACCACTTCCTCTCCGGAAACCGCCTGCTCGCCGGCATCCGCGCCAGCCTGCGCGCTTACCTCACGGGCCGCAGGCGTATCGGCTCCATCGCCTTCGCCGCCATTCGCTCCGCAGGCGGCCAGCAGGCCCGCCAGGGCAATCGTCATCACACGCCGTATCATTCACCAAGCTCCTTGCTGCCCGTGCAGCGCTATGCCATCGCGCAGGCGTGACCGATCCCCAGCCTGCTTCCGCCCTTTCCAGCCCAACCCATAATCCGGCAATCCGTGCCCGCAACCTGCGCCTGACGCTGGGGCAGGCCGATGCGCCGGTCGAGATCCTGCGCGGTATCGACCTCGATGTGCCCGAAGGCCAGGTGCTTGCCCTGCTCGGCCCGTCCGGCAGCGGCAAGAGCAGCCTGATGGCGGTAATGACCGGGCTGGAGCGTGCGACGGGCGGCGAGCTGCAGGTGGCAGGCGAGGATTTCGCAGCTCTGGACGAAGACGCGCTGGCCCATGCCCGCCGCGGCCGCATCGGCATCGTGCTGCAGGCCTTCCACCTCCTGCCCACCATGAGCGCGCAGGAAAATGTCGCCACGCCCATGGAACTGGCGGGGATGGACGACGCGTGGGAACGGGCCGGCGACGAGCTGACGGCGGTCGGTCTTGGACACCGGCTTGGCCATTACCCGGCGCAGCTTTCAGGCGGCGAGCAGCAGCGCGTGGCCATCGCCCGCGCCATCGCCTCGCGCCCGCCGCTGATCTTTGCCGACGAGCCGACCGGTAATCTGGACGCAGGCACGGGCACGGAGATCGTGGACCTGCTGTTCGGCCGCCGCGCGGAAACGGGCGCGACACTGATCATCATCACACACGACCCGGCCCTGGCCGAACGCTGCGACCGCGTGGTGACCCTTGCCGACGGGAAAATCGCCGAGGATCGCGCGGGAAAGACTCCGGCGAGGGCATGAGCGGCACGATACCTTGGGCAACCGCCTGGCGCATCGCCCGGCGCGACTTGCACCGCCGCTTCCGCGGGCTGAAACTGCTGCTCGTCTGCCTGTTCCTTGGCGTGGGCGCGCTGGCGGCCATCGGATCACTATCGTCCGCCATTCGCGGCGAGCTGGACACGCAAGGCCGCGTGTTGCTGGGCGGCGATGTGGAGATCGAAGTCTGGCAGCGTCCGCTGGACGAACAGGAAATCGCCTTCCTGCAGGATTACGGCGAGATTTCGCGCGGGCTTCGGGTGCAGGCCATGGCGCGCACAGAGGATGCTGCATCGCCCATCGGGCTGAAGGCAGTGGACGAGAATTGGCCGCTTTACGGCACCTTCACCCTGGCCGACGGGCGCAGCGAAGGCGCGCCGCCAAGTGGACAGGCGTGGCTATCTCAGGGCGCTGCAGACCGGCTGGACATCACTGTGGGCGACAGCTTCAGCGTGGGCAGCGAAAGCCTTCGCGTGGGCGGCATCATCGCGGATGAGCCGGACAAGCTGTCCGAAGGGTTCCAGCTGGGCGCGACGGTAATCGTGCCGCTCGGCTTTCCCGAAAGCGCGGGGCTGACGCAGCCCGGCGCATTGTACGAGAGCAAGACGCGCGTGCGGTTCTCCGGCGCGCAAGACCCTGATGCGGTGGAGGAGCTGCTGGAGCAGACCTTCCCCAACAATGGGCTGGACGTGCGCACGCGCGACCGCGCGTCGCCGGGGGCGGAACGCTTCGTCAGCCGGCTTGGCGAATTCCTGACGCTGGTGGGACTGGCCGCGCTGGTCATCGCGGGCATCGGCATCGGCGGGGGCGTGTCGAGCTATCTCGACCAGCGCCGCACGGGCATTGCCACGCTGAAGATCCTTGGCGCGACAAGCCGCGATATTGCCCGCATCTATGCCATGCAGGTCGGCCTGGCGGCACTCGTCGGCTCCGTGGCCGGCCTTGTTGCAGGTTTCCTGATCACGCCGCTGCTCGCAAGCGCGCTGGGCGAGCTGCTGCCGGTTTCGGGCGGGCTGGTCTTCGACCCGTGGGCACTCGTTCGAGCCGCCCTGTTCGGCCTGCTGGTGGCGATGGTGTTTGCCGCTCCGCCGCTGGCGCGGGCGCGCAATTTCCCCGCCATGGCCTTGATGCGCGCGCGCGTGGACCGGCTCGCGCGCAGCTGGCGCGGGGCACGCCTGCCCGTCATCATCGGCCTGTCCGGTATCGTGGCGCTGGCGCTGCTTGGTTCGCCCACGCCGATACTGACAGCAGGCTTCCTGCTCGGTGCGGCCGTGGTGCTGGGCCTGCTCGCCCTGATCGGACGCGGCATCACCGCACTGGCAAGGCGGCTGCCGCGGCCCAAGGATCCGGTGTTGCGCTCCGCTCTTGCCAATATCCACCGCCCCGGCTCGGCCACGCCGGCGCTGGTGACGGCGCTGGGCTTTGGCCTGGCGACCTTCGTGCTGCTAGCCGCAATCCAGTCCAGCCTTTCGAACAATATCGCGCGCAGCGTGCCGGAACGCGCGCCGGACTTCTTCGTGCTGGACATCCCGCGCGACAAGCAGGCCGAGTTTACCGACATCGTGGAGGCGCAGGCTGCCGGTTCACAGACCGAGATCGTCCCCACCCTGCGCGGAGCCATCCTGGCCTACGGGCCCGAGGGCGAGCAGACCGTCGTGGCGGAGCTTGAGGAATTGCCGGAAGGCGCTTGGGCGCTGCGCGGGGAGCGCGGGCTGACCTATTCCGACACGCTGCCGGAAGGCAATTCGCTGGTCACCGGTGAGTGGTGGGATGCAGACCATGGCGGGGAGCCACTGGTCTCCGTCGACGAAGATCTTGCCCGCGCGGCAGGGATGGAGATCGGCGATGTCATCACTTACGGCGTGCTGGGCGTGGAGCGGCAGGCCCGCATCGCCAATATCCGCCGTATCGACTGGGATAGCCTGGGCTTCAATTACGTGCTCGTCTTCAGTCCGAATGCGCTGAGCGACACGCCGCATAACCTTGCCGCAACGATTGAGCTGGCTGATGGCGATGCCGCCACCGGCCCGCTGCTGCGTGCGCTGGTAACCGCCCTGCCCGCAAGCTCGGTCATCGAGATCGGCCCCGTGCTGGAGCAGGCGCGCACCATACTGGGGCAGGTCTCCGTCGCCATCCTCGCTGCAGCCTCCGTCGCCGTGCTGGCGGGCATCGCCGTGCTGCTGGGGGCGATCGCCGCTGCGCGGGCGGCGCGCCTGTATGACAGCGTGATCCTGCGCGTGCTGGGCGCGAGCCGCCGACAGCTGCTGACGCTGCAGGTGGCAGAATTTGCCTTCCTGACTGCCATCCTGGCGGTTGTCGCGCTGGCCCTTGGCGGAGTGCTCGCCTGGCTCGTGATGACGCAGCTGTTCGAATTCGACTGGCTGCCGGACTGGCCCTTCGTCCTCGCCATCCTTGGCGGCGGGATCGTGCTGGTGTTTGCCTTTGCCATCGGCGCCTCGCTGCCGCTGCTGCGGGCGAAACCGGCGCAGGCGCTTCGTACCCTATAGGGCATCGCGCTCCAGCCCGACCTGCTGACAGGTCCTACATGAGCGATGCCGGTGGCGGCGTCTGGTCATGGGCCGCGCCCTCTGCCAGCGACAGGGCGCAGGCGGAGGCGCATCTCCCGTCCCAGACCGCATGAAGTCCGCAACCTTTCCCGGCCTTGGCAGCTGCACGGCTGGCAAAAGAAAGGGGGCCCGAAAGCCCCCTTTCCAATTCGGTCTGTCGATACCGCTTAGAAGCGGTAGCGCGCCGTAACGCCGTAGGTGCGCGGATCGTTCGGATAGCCCGAGATGCCGCGCGGCTGTGCCACGGAGTCGAAGATGGTGCCCAGCTCTTCGGTGTCGAGCAGGTTGCGGCCCCAGACCGACAGCGAGAGGCCGCTGTCGAATTCGTAGGACAGCGATGCCGTCACGTCGTTGACTTCGCGCGTGAAGGGCTTGGCCGCATCCAGCGCAGGCTGCGCATTGATGATGTTGCCAGCGTTGTCGCGAACCAGGAAGTTCGGCAGGCCTTCGACCAGCTGCACTTCCGACTGCCAGAAGTAGGACACACGCGGGATCAGCGAACCGTTGCCCAGGCGCGCTTCGTACTGCGCGGAGACAACCACGGTGAATTCCGGAATACCGGCCGGGCGCTGACCGGAAAGGTCACCCAGCGCGGAAGCGCGGAAATCGTCATAGACCGGATCGAGGTACGTGACCGCACCCGTCAGCGTCAAATCGCCGAAGTTTGCCACACCGTCGAACTCGACGCCGAAGGTGCTCTGCTTACCTGCGTTGAGGAGCGCGAAGCCCGTGCCGGTGAACAGGTTGGACTGGAAGCCTTCGATTTCCTGGTCGAACACGGTCAGGTTGGCCGAGATATCGCCCAGATTGGCCTTCACACCGGCTTCGATCACGCGGGATTTCTCCGGCTCGGCGAAGCGGCTGATGAAGGTCAGGTTATTCAGGTTCAGGCCGTTTGCGATGATCGCGTTACGATCCGACGGGAACGGGCGGCTGTCACGCGACAGGTTGACCGAGCTGGCTTTGAAGCCGGTCGCATAGGTCGCGTAGAAGTTGAAGTCGCCCATGTCGTAGTTGAGACGGATCGTATAGGTGAACTCGCTATCGCGCGTCCGGCCATCTTCCACCGCGTTGGGGATGTTCAGGAAGGGCGGCAGGAACTGCAGCGCGGCCAGCGGATTCAGCGGGTTCGCCGCCGGGTTGTTGGCATTGGCTGCGGCAAACGCGCCCGCCTGTGCCTGCAGGCTTGCGAAAATCGCGGCGTTCTGCGGGCTGGACATGGCGAAGGCCATGATCTCGGCCTGCGTGGCGTCGCGACCAAGCATCAGGACGTTCTGACCGATTGCCGTTGCCAGGAAGCCACCTGCAAGCAGCTGCCCGCGGAAGCCGGCATACTGCGGTGCATTCAGGTCGATCCCGGAGAACACGTCGGTGGAGACGGTGTTCGTGCGGAAGTCCTTCTTGTCGTTGGTGTAGTTGCCGCCCAGCGTCAGGGTCAGGCCGTCAGCCAGTTCGATATCGATCTGGCCAAAGGCGCTGAAGGCACGGCTGTCGAGAGCATATTCCTCGTCGAGCCCCTGGCCCTGCGCAAAGAACTCACCCAGGTACTGGAACGGATTACCGTCGCCAGCACCCAGCGCCAGTTCCAGCGTCTGGATGTCCAGCGCCCCGCCCGAAAGCTGCGAGATCAGGATATCGGCATAGGGGCGGAACTGGGTGCCGAACGTGATGCCGGCATCCTGGTTGATGTTCTCGGAGATGAAGAACAGGCCGCCAAGCAGGTCCACACGGTCGAACAGTGTCGTCGTGATGCGGAATTCCTGCGTGAAGGTACCGATGGTCAGGTCCTGGAACAGCGGGCTGATCAGGTCGACGCTGGTGAAATCGGCATCCTGGTTAGAAATCGCCGTGCTGCGGCGATAGGCCGTGATGCTGGTGAATTCGGTACCGCTGCCGCCGATGTCCCACTTGAACTCGCCGGACACGCCAACGTTGTTGATCTGGTTGCTGGAATCGAAGTTATTGTAGACGACGCCGGAGAACGGATTGCTCGGGTCACCCAGCTCGCCGCCCAGGGCACGGATGACCGGGCTGGCAATGCCGTCCTGCACGTTGACAACGCCGCAGCAGACTTCGTCCAGCCCGTCGACATCGCCGATCAGGCGCAGGCTGAGGTCGCCCCCGGCGTCGAACAGCATCTGTCCGCGCAGGAACCAGCGATCGCGATCGTTGGTGCGGCCGCCAGTGCCGAGGTCGCGGAAGAAACCGTCACGCTTGTTATAGCCACCGGCGATGCTGGCAGCGGTGTTTTCGCTGAGCGGGCCGGTCAGGTAACCCTTGACGATGATCTGGTCGAAATTGCCATAGGTCGCTTCCAGTGAACCGCCGAGGTCGAAAGCGGGGGCCTGCGTGGAGATGGAAATCACGCCGGCCGAAGCGTTCTTGCCGAACAGGGTCGACTGCGGGCCGCGCAGCACTTCGATGCGCTGGACATTGGGAAGGTCGGTGACCTGGCTGACGGAACGCGAACGGTACACACCGTCCACGAAGACGCCGACCGAAGGTTCGATACCGGCGTTGTTGGCGCCGTTGCCGAAGCCGCGGATGAAGAAGTTGGTTGCACCCAGCGACTGGCGCTGGCCCACGGTGAGCGAGGGAACGACGGTCTGCAGGTCGCGAAGGTCGCGGATCTGGCCACGCTCAAGCGTTTCGGCAGAGGTCACGGACACGGCAACAGGCGTATCCTGCAGCGTCTGTGCACGCTTGGTAGCGGTCACGATGATTTCGTTACCCGTGGCGAAATCTTCGTCCTGCGGATAAACGTCGTCGTCATTGACCTGCTCGGCCGGCTCGGCTGCGTCCTGCGCAAAGGCTACGGACGGCGCGACCATTGCCATGGCGGCAGAACCGCTAAGCAGGATACCACGCGCAAAACCGGCATAGCCGGCATTAGACTTTTTCATGAATCTCTCCATCTCTCCCGGTGCCGGCCCCTGTTTTCGGGATATCCGGTTACACCAGCAACCACGAACGCAAGCTGATAGGGCCGAGTTTGCGCCGACTCAATCGCGTTATGTGAGGTTAATCGCAGCTACTGCCGCTTATGTTGCAAGGATGTCACACGCTCGGCGTGCGGCATAACTCCCGCGTCAGGCGGATTTTTTCCGCTGCCACAGCCACCAAGAGTAGATAAATGGCAACAATGCCGCAGTGAGGACTGAGCCCACGAACAGCACTGCGCGAAGGCCGGGCGATATCGGCAGCAGCGCCGCAGCGATGATGACCACCCCCGCCAGTATCATCAGCTTCCCGCCCAGCCGGTGCGTGGCAATCCAGTTATCGGTGTCCAGTATGGCCCAGGGCGTGCGTATCCCGACAAAGAAGCCCGGGCGGCTCTTCGGCAGGGCATTGCCCAGCAGGATCAGCAGCAGGCCGACGCCGATCCCGATAAGGTTGATCGGCGGCTCGAAACCATAGGCCGGT
This sequence comes from Paraurantiacibacter namhicola, assembly GCF_001687545.1. Classification (NCBI taxonomy): domain Bacteria; kingdom Pseudomonadati; phylum Pseudomonadota; class Alphaproteobacteria; order Sphingomonadales; family Erythrobacteraceae; genus Paraurantiacibacter; species Paraurantiacibacter namhicola. Next base: position 2,236,063 of record NZ_CP016545.1, read on the forward strand.
GCACCGATCACGAACTGGATCAGCAACGCGATTGCGAGCATCCCGGTCCATGTCGCGCGCAGGATCGGCGCGGACTGCTCCAGCTTTTCCTGCAAGGGCTCGATCCGCGGGATCGCCCAGAAAACCGCCGTGACGAACAGCACCATCCCGACCGGGAACAGCAGGGCGTGAAGCGCCGGAGAGAAGGCATCGGCCTCCCCGCTGGCATTCCAATGCGTCGGCAACAGCGTGCCATCCGGTAGGCGCACATCTGTCACGAAGGCAAACACCGCCATGGCCGCGGCCAGAAGCAGGGACACGAACACGAACTTGCGGGTCTTCATTGCCCGGCTCCTTCATCGTCTTGTGGATCGGTCGCACCAACGCCCATCCGGCCCATGAAACCCATGACGGCCTCCTCCAGCGTGGTGAGGTTCAGCGTGTAAATGACATTCCCGCCGCGGCTTTCGCCAAGGATCAGGTTCGCCGCCTTAAGCTTGGCAAAGTGGCCGGACATGGTCGGCTTGCTGACCGGGAAATGATCGGCCAATTCGCCAGCCGTCTTGCCGCCGCCTTTCAGCAGTTCCAGCACCTCGCGCCGGATCGGGTGGGACAGGGCATCGAAAACACTCGTCATAGCCATTTAGGCATTAGGCTAAATAGCAACATTGATCAACCCTCGCATTTCGAAAGCGCATCGCTTAAGGGGCCGGTAATGGACAAGCCCGAGCGCATCGAAGATCTCCGCGTCGCCCTGTTCAGTGGCAATTACAATTACGTGAGAGACGGCGCGAACCAGGCGCTGAACCGGCTGGTGGATTACCTGCTGCGGCAAGGCTGCGCGGTGCGCGTCTATTCGCCTGTAGTGGATGACCCGGCCTTCCCGCCCACCGGCGACCTGGTGGATGTGCCCAACACCAAGATGCCAATGGGCCGCGGGGAATACCGCATGCCGCTGGGCCTGAATGACGAAGCGCGCCGCGACCTGGAAGCCTTCGCGCCCAATCTGCTGCACCTGTCCAGCCCGGACCCGTCAGGGCACGCGGCGCTGAAGTGGGCGCGCAAGCGCTCCATCCCAGTGGTCGCCAGCGTCCATACGCGCTTCGATACCTATCCGCGTTACTACAAGCTCGGCTTCATAGAGCCCGCGATCCGGGCCATGCTGCGCCGGTTCTACGGCAGATGCGATGCGGTGCTTTCGCCTACCGAGGTCATCCGGCAGGATTACCTGCAGCAGGGCTTCAACGACGATATCCGCATCTGGGAGCGCGGCGTTGACCGCACCATCTTCAACCCAGGACGCCGCGACATGGCCTGGCGGCGAGAGCTGGGCATCGCCGATGACGAAATCGCCATCGGCTTCCTTGGCCGCCTGGTGCTGGAAAAGGGCCTCGGCCGCTTTGCCGAGGTGATCGAGCTGCTGGCCAAGCGCGGCGTTCCGCACAAGGTGCTGGCGGTGGGCGAAGGCCCCGCGCATGACGAATTTGCCGCCCGCGTGCCCGAAGCGCGCTTTGCCGGTTTCCAGACCGGCGCCGACCTGGGACGCGCGGTCGCCAGCATGGACCTGCTGTTCAATGCCTCCATCACGGAAGCCTTCAGCAATGTCACACTGGAAGCCATGGCCTGCGCGCGGCCCGTGCTGGCTGTCGATACAACCGGCAGCAATCACCTGGTAATCGACGGCGTGACGGGGCGCATGGTGAAGCCGGACGACACCGCCGGATTTGCCGATGCGCTGGAAGCCTACATCCGCGACCCGGCCCTACGCGCCGCGCATGGCGAGGCGGGCGAGGAGCGCAGCCATTTGTGGGACTGGGACCCGGTCAATCAGGCCGTGGCCGACACCTATCTGCAGCTGGTGTCGGCCCGCGCGGCCTGACCTCCTCCCGCTATCGCAGCACGCCCCTGGCCGTCATGCGGCGGGCATACCAGATCAGGAAAATCGTCACGATGAAGATGATCGCCGTGAACACATAATTGGCGCCGCTGCTCAGCTCCGCAGGCATTCCGCCGCCGAAGGTGTGGATCGACGTACCGATCAGGCCGATCAGCGCCACCGCGAATGCGTGGAAAGCAAAGCGGCTGCGAATGAGCAGCAAGAGCGATCCCGCCAATGCGCCCCAGACGCCGAAAGCCCACATCGCGTCCGCCCAGACCGGGAAATTGGTGTAATAATCGACCATCGTCTCGACAGGGATGCCCGCCATCTCCGCACCCGCCTGCAGGTAGTCCATATTGCGCGTTTGCGTCATCGTGTAGTCGTAGGCGCCGCCGGAATTCCACAGCGTCGCAAGTATGCCAATCACCCACAGGTGCCAGGGCGCTTTCGTCCGGTTTTCCATGTTTCTCTCCCCTCGAAGCCGCGACCCTCTGATGGCCGGAAGCTAAGCCCGATATGGTCCGGTTGGCAATCCCCGGCTCCGCGCCCTATCTGATGACACTCTATGGCCGACCTTTTCCAGGATGATCCGCACGCCGCCCAGCCGGAGCCGATACGCGAAGACGCGCCGCTGGCCGACAGGCTGCGCCCGCAATCGCTCGGCGACATCATCGGGCAGGACCACCTGACGGGCCCGGATGGCGGGATCGGGCGCATGGTTGCAGCGGGCAAGCTGTCCAGCATGGTGCTGTGGGGCCCGCCGGGCACCGGCAAGACCAGCATCGCCCGCCTTCTCGCCGATGCCGTGGGCATGCGCTATGTCGCGATCAGCGCGGTCTTTTCCGGCGTGGCGGACCTGAAGAAAGCCTTCGCCGCCGCCGAGAAAGCGCGCGAGGCCGGGCAGAGAACGCTGCTGTTCGTGGACGAAATCCACCGCTTCAATCGCGCGCAGCAGGACGGCTTCCTGCCCTTCGTGGAACGCGGCACGGTCACGCTGGTCGGCGCGACGACGGAAAACCCCAGCTTCGAGCTCAACGCCGCCCTGCTCAGCCGCGCGCAGGTGATGATCCTGCACCGGCTGGATGCCGAGGCGCTGGGCAGCCTGCTGAACCGGGCGGAGGCGCTGGAGGGCCCCCTGCCCCTGACCGCCGAAGCACGCGAGGCGCTGGTCGCCAGCGCCGATGGCGACGGACGCTTCCTGCTGAACCAGGCAGAGACGCTGTATAACGCCAGGATCCCCGAACCGCTCGGCCCGGCAGAGCTCGGCAGCTTCCTGCAGCGCCGTGTCGCCGTCTACGACAAGGACCGCGAGGGGCATTACAACCTGATTTCCGCGCTCCACAAGGCGGTGCGCGGGTCCGACCCGCAGGCGGCGCTGTACTACCTCGCGCGCATGCTTACGGCTGGGGAAGAACCACTTTACCTCGCCCGGCGGCTGGTGCGCATGGCGGTCGAGGATATCGGCCTCGCCGACCCGAACGCGCTGGTGCAATGCAATGCGGCGCGCGAAGCCTATGAATTCCTCGGCAGCCCGGAAGGCGAGCTGGCCCTGGCGCAGGCCTGCCTTTACCTCGCCACCGCGCCCAAATCGAATGCCGTCTACAAGGCGCAGAAGGCCGCGTGGCGCAGCGCGAAGGAAACCGGCAGCCTGATGCCGCCGATGAACATCGTCAACGCGCCGACCAAGCTGATGAAGGACGTAGGCTACGGCAAGGGTTACACGTACGACCACGACGCAGACGAGGGCTTCTCCGGCGACAATTACTGGCCGGACGAGATGGAGCCGCAGACCTATTACCAGCCGGTCGAGCGCGGCTTCGAGCGCAAGGTTCGCGAGCGGCTGGCCTATTGGGACAAGCTTCGCAGCGACCGCCAGTGAGCCGCCGCTTCGACCATTTTTTGGCGATAGACTGGTCCGGCGCGAAGGGCGCGCGGCATAAGGGGATTGCGCTCGCAATTGCCGATGCGGATGGCGGGCCACCGGTGCTGGTCGATGCGCCGAAGCGCGGCTGGTCTCGTGAAGATGTGCTGGCAATCCTGCGCGACGACCTGCCTGCCAACACGCTGGTGGGCATGGACCTTGGGATCGCGCTGCCGTTTGCCGATTGCGGGGCTTTCTTTCCCGGTTGGGAAGACAGCCCGCCGGACGCAAAATCGCTTTGGGCGCTAATCGACGCGATATGTGCAGGCGAACCGCACCTCGGCAGCGGACCGTTTGTGGACCACCCCGACATCGCGCCCTTCTATCGCCGCCACAATGGGCGCGAGGGGGCCCGCTTCCGCTGCGACGGCGCGTTCCACGGGCGCGGCCGGTTCCGCGTGGCCGAGCAGGTTCAGGCCGCCATGGGCTGCCGGCCTTACAGCAATTTCAACCTGGTCGGGGCGGCGCAGGTAGGCAAGTCCAGCCTCACGGGCATGCGCGTGCTGCACCGGCTGGCTGGCACGCTTCCCGTGTGGCCGATCGATCCGCTGCCCGAAACCGGCAGCGCCATCGTGGAAATCTACACCACCATCGCCGCCATGGCCGCAGGGCGCGGCGTGTCCGCCTCCAAGATCAGGGACCGCGAGCAGCTGGACGCGGCGCTGGCGCAGCTCGGCTCCGAGGGCTTGGGCGGCACAGGTCCAGTGGACGATCACTCCTCCGACGCGCTGCTTACAGCCGCATGGCTGCGCGCGGTGGCGCACGACACGGCCATCTGGCAACCGCCCGCCCTCACACCCGAAGTGGCCCGCACCGAGGGCTGGACTTTCGGCGCAATCTGAACCAAAGGCGCGCGGGCCTGAACGGCCATCGCCGGCTTAGCTCAGTTGGTAGAGCACCTGATTTGTAATCAGGGGGCCAGGGGTTCGAATCCTCTAGCCGGCACCATTCTATTTGTGTTCGCGCCTCCGCGCGAACTCCCCGGTGCTAATCCCTCCGCTTCGCTGCGGGGCACCTGCGGACGGGCAGTCGCCCTTGCGGCCCCTTGGGGCCGAGATCGCCACACAACTCACAATGACTCGGTCGGCGACCAGCCGACCGCAAGCGCGACCGCGCGCCCGGACCGGCCCCGCAGCGAAGCGGAGGGAACAGCCGGGAGGACGAGCCCGCGGAGGCGGGCTCATGAAACAGAAATTACCTACCCACCGCCACGTAGGTGAAGCCTTCGCGCTCCACTTCGGTGCGGCTGTAGAGGTTGCGCAGGTCCACCAGCAGCGGCTGCTTCAGCAGGTCCTTCGCGCGCTTCAGGTCGAGTGCGCGGAATACGTCCCATTCGGTCACGATCACGGCGGCATCGGCCCCGTCCATCGCCTCATAGGCGTTCTCGCAATAGGTGACGTCGTTGATGACTGCCTTGGCCTGTTCCATCCCTTCAGGATCGTAGGCCTTCACCTTTGCGCCGGCATCCTGCAGCGCCTGCACCACGGCGATGGCGGGACTGTCGCGCATGTCATCGGTATTGGCCTTGAAGGTCAGGCCCAGCACGGCAACCGTCTTGCCATAGCCGTCCCCGCCCAGCGCCTGCACGACCTTGCGGCCCATGCTGCGCTTGCGGCTGTCATTGCTGGCGACGACGCTTTCCACGATGCGCAGCGGCGCCTCGAAATCCTCGCCGGTCTTCAGAAGGGCCAGCGTGTCCTTGGGGAAGCACGAGCCGCCATAGCCCGGCCCCGGCATCAGGAAGCGGCTGCCGATGCGCGTGTCGAGGCCGATGCCCTTGGCCACGTCCTGAACGTCTGCGCCCACTTTCTCGCACAGGTCGGCAATCTCGTTGATGAAGCCGATCTTGGTCGCAAGGAAGGCGTTGGCGGCGTATTTCGTCAGCTCCGCCCCGCGCCGGCTCATCACCAGCATCGGGCTCTCATTGCGGGTCAGCGGGCGATAGATGCCCTGCAGCACTTCTTCGGCATGTTCGTCATTCACGCCGATGACCACGCGGTCGGGGCGCTTGAAGTCGTCGATCGCCGCGCCTTCGCGCAGGAATTCGGGGTTGGATGCAACGGAGAATTCCAGGTCCGGGCAGGTCTCGCGGATGGTGCGCTCCACTTCGTCTCCCGTACCCACGGGGACGGTGGACTTGGTGACCACCACTGCGCCATCGCGCAGATGCGGCGCCATTTCGCGCGATGCGGCGTGGACATAAGTCAGGTCCGCATGGCCATCCCCGCGGCGGCTGGGCGTGCCGACCGCGATGAAGACCGCGTCCGCTTCCGGCAGTACGCTGGCGAGGTCCAGCGTGAAGTCCAGCCGGCCCGAGGCGACGTTTGCGGCCACCAGCTCGTCCAAACCCGGCTCGAAAATGGGGATGCGGCCGTCCAGCAGCGCGTCGATCTTGGACTGGTCCTTGTCCACGCAGGTCACGTGATGGCCGAAATCGGCAAAGCAGGTGCCCGAAACCAGGCCGACATAGCCGGTGCCGATCATCACGATACGCATGCGAAAATTCCCCTGTAATGCCTAAATGTCAGCCGCGCCCGCGATAGGATGCCACGCCCTGGTCGGGCAGCCACAGCCCTTCGGGCGGCGCAGCGCTTTGCCAGAAAATGTCGATCGGGATGCCGCCGCGCGGATACCAGTAGCCACCGATCCTGAGCCATTCGGGTTGCATTTCGGTGAACAGCCGCTGCCCGATGCCCACGGTCACGTCCTCGTGAAAGCCGTTGTGGTTGCGGAAACTGCCCAGGAACAGCTTCAGGCTCTTGGACTCCACGATCGTCTCGCCCGGCACATAATCGATCACGATATGTGCGAAATCGGGCTGGCTGGTCACCGGGCAAAGGCTGGTGAATTCCGGCGCGGCGAAGCGGATGAGATATTGCGTGCCCGGGCGCGGATTGGGGACGTAATCCAGCTCCGCCTCCGCCGGGGAGCCTGGGAGCGGGGTCTGCTGGCCCAGCTGGCGCGGGGCATTATCGCTTTTGCCTGACATGGCAGGCCTGTTGCCGCAGGCCACGGCGATGGGCAACCCCGTTGCCGGTTTGCACCGATGCGCAGCGAAGTGTGCACGGCGCGCCTCGCCCCGCTTGCAGGCAGCAATTCAGTCGCTATTCAGCGCGGCGCGCCAAGCGCACCAGCCGGACACATCATGCGTTACACGATTTCCCTCACTGCCCTTGCTGCGGCCCTGCCAGCCTTGATGCTGGCGAGCACGCCAGCGGCTGCGCAGGTCACCGATTTCCGCCTGCCGCCCGCCCCCACGCCAACGCCCACCGCGCAAGGACCGGTGGATCCCGAAGCGCCGCGCGCCACGGTTCCGCTGCCCGGAGGCAACAGCCCATCGCCCACGCCCTCGCCTTCGCCCACACGCGCAGCGAGCCCGGCACCTTCGCCCACCGCTGAACCGCGCCAGACGCGTTCGCCTTCACCTTCACCGGCAGCCACGCGGCCGGCGACCCGGCCTGAGCCGACCATCCGCCGGCCGGCACAGCAGGCACCGCAGGCACGGCCAGTCCCGTTGCCACCGACCGGCGAGGCGCCAGCCGACAGGCCGGAAGGCCAGCCGTCACCGGATGCTGGCATTGCAGCGACGCCATCGTTCGATCTCGCCCCGGCAAGCCCGCCTGACACATCGCTGGACGCGGATGCCCCGGGCGGCATAGCGTCGCTGTGGCTGCTGGCAGCCCTGACGCTGGGCGTGCTTGCCTTGGTCGCAATCCTGCTGGTCCGGCGCAGACGCGTCGGTGCGATCCCGCTGGCAGTTCCGCAGATCGTGCGGCCAAATGTCACGCCAAAGACTGACGTGCCAGAGACGCCCGCGCCGGAAGCCGCGCCGCTTCCTGCTGCGGCCACTGCCACCACCCCAGCCGCTGCCGCTGCGCCTGCTGCGCCTGCCGCGGCTGCCACCAGCGCTTCCGGCCCGCTCGGCGTCACCCTGGCCCCGCACACGCTCAGCCTGACGCTGATGGCCGCAACGCTGGCTTACCGCCTGCAGCTGACCAATACCGGCGATACGGCTATGACCGATGTGGTGGTCGAGGCAGATCTTACCTCCGCCCACGCCGCGCGCCCGCAGGCAGACCAGCTGGCCGATGGCTTCACCGTGATGGAAATCCGCCACCGGCTGGATGGCATCGCGCCGGGCGAAACGAAGGAGGTGAATGGCGAAATTCGCCTGCCGCTGAACCAGATCGCCGCCATCCGGCAGGGCAGCAGCGTGCTGTTCATACCGCTCGCACGCTTCGCCGCGCGCTGCGGGGCGGACGTGGCGGTGCTGAATGCCGTAGTTGGCGCCATGGGCCCGCAAGGCGGCGTTGCCCCCGTCCGGATCGACCAGGGTCCGCGCATCATCCGGGGCCTGCAGGCACGCGGTTTCTGACGCGGCTCGACGGGCCAGCCCGCAGCGGTTATCGCTGGGGTCATGGGACCACTCGTCACGACGCAATGGCTGGCCGACAACCTTGGCGCAGCCGACCTGTCCGTCATCGATGCCAGCATGCACCTGCCCACAGCAGGACGCGAGGCGCGGCCGGAATTCGAGGCCGGGCACATCCCCGGCGCGCGGTTCCTGGACATGGCGAGCTTCACCGATCCAGCGAGCGATGTGCCCTCCGCCCTGCCCGATGCCGCATCCTTCGCGGCGCGGATGCAGATCATGGGCGTGACGCACCAGAGCCGCGTGGTCTTTTATGACGACAGCGACATCCACCCCTCCGCCCGCGCGTGGTTCATCGCGCGCATGCACGGGATGACGCAGGTCGCCGTGCTCGACGGCGGACTGGCGAAGTGGCGGGCCGAGGGGCGCGCGGTGGAGACCGGCCCCGCAGCTAGCGCCACTGGCGACATCGCACCCTCGCCCGGTCCGGGAACGGTGCGCAGCAAGCAGGACATGCTGGCCAACCTCTCCAGCGGAGCGGAGCAGGTGGTGGACGCTCGCGGTGCGGCCCGCTTCACCGGCGAAAGCGGTGATTTTCGCGGCGGCGTCGCGGAGGGCCATATCCCCGGTTCGCGCAACCTGCCGCACGGGCTGCTGTTCAATCCGGACAATACGTTCAAGGACGAGACGGGACTGCGCGCCGCCTTTGCCGATGCCGGGATCGACCTTGAACGCCCGCTGGTCGCCACCTGCGGCAGCGGGGTTACGGCTTCGGTCGTCCTCTTCGCCGCACACATGCTCGGCAAGGACGATACCGCGCTGTATGACGGCAGCTGGAGCGAATGGGGCGCGGACCCCGATACGCCCAAGGCCACGGGAGCAGCCAGTTGAGCGAGCGGCGAAAGGAAGACCGGCCCAAGACCGATGCCGTCACCTCCGGGCGGCGGGCGGAATGGACCGGCGCGGTCGTCAGTCCCCCGGTCTGGCGCGGCAGCACGCATCTCTACGCCGATTGCGCGGATCTGGCGCGCGGCAGGCCCGATGGCGACGGCCATTTCTATTACGGAAGGCGCGGCTCACCTACGCAATGGGCGCTGGCCGACGCGCTGACGCAGCTGGAACCCGGCGCGCATGGCACGCTGCTGTACCCAAGCGGCGTGGCGGCGATTGCGGGCGCGCTGCTGGGCGTGCTGCGGCAGGGCGATGTCCTGCTGATGACCGACAATGTCTATCAACCCAGTCGCGCCATGGCCCGCACCCTGCTGGCACCGCTGGGCATTGAGACACGCTTCTTCGACCCGCTCGACATCCCGGCATACGAAGCCGCCTTTTGCGACCGCACGAAGGCGGTTTTGCTGGAAAGCCCCGGCAGCCTGACCATGGAAGTGTGCGATGTGCCCGAACTGGCGCGGATCGCGCGCGAAAAGGGCGCGGCCAGCATGATCGACAACACTTGGGCCAGCCCGCTGGGCTTCCCGGCGCTGGAGCGCGGGTGCGACATTTCGATCATGAGCCTGACCAAGCATGTCGGCGGCCATTCCGACCTGCTGATGGGCTCCGTCGCGGCGGGCGAGGAATGGTTCGGCAAGCTGCGCGAGACGTATCTGGCGCTGGGACAGGTGGTCTCGCCGGACGATGCCGCGCTTGCCTCGCGCGGGCTGCGCACACTGCCAATCCGCCTGCAGCAGAGCGAAGGTGCCGCGCTGGAAATCGCGCAGTGGCTGGCGGGGCGCGCCGAGGTGGCCGAGGTGCTGTGCCCCATGCTGCCGGGCGCGCCGGGACACGAGCTGTGGCAGCGTGATTTCAAGTCCGGCTGCGGCCTGTTCAGCTTCATGCTGGAGGGGCGCTCCCCAGCCCACCGCGCGCGGCTGATCGATGCGCTGCGCCTGTTCGGCATCGGATATTCCTGGGGCGGGTTCGAAAGCCTTGCCATCCCCTTCGATGCGGCACGTGCGCGCACGGTGATGCGCTGGCCGCCCGCGGGCATGGATGGTGACAACCGGCTGGGCATTCGCCTATCCATCGGGCTGGAAGACGCGGCGGACCTGATCGCGGACCTCGAACAGGCCTTCGCGGCCATGGATAACGAATGACCACTGCAAGCCCATCGCCGGACGCCGCCGCCAGCCCGCAGGACAATAGCGCCCTGACAGACGCCCTGCCCGCAGAGCTCGACCCTGCGGCTGCTTCGGACGCGTTGGAAGGGACCGGAGAAGCTCTGGTGGGCGGAACCAACCCATCCGCGGAACCCACGCCGATCGATGACGGGCTGGAAGGCGCCAACACCATCAAGGAAGCGGTGGCCGAGCAAAGCACCACGATCGGCGGCATCATCGAGCAGCTGGACGCATGGGGCTTCACCGTCGCGGACACGCGCTTCTCCGTCTGGACCGTCCTGCTGGTGGTTCTGGTGGTCATGGCGGTGCTGGTTGCCGCGCGCATCCTGACAGCCGTTGCCAAGACCGTTCTTCGCCGCAGCACGCGGCTGAGCGCCACGCAGCGCCTGCTGGCGGAAAAACTGGTCACCATCGGCGTCTGGGCGCTGGCGATCTTCATCGGCATCGACGTGCTGGGCATCGACTTGACAGCCCTTGCCGTGTTCTCCGGCGCCTTCGGCCTCGCCATCGGTTTCGGCCTGCAGAAGACCTTCGGTAACCTGATCTCCGGCATCATCCTGCTGATGGACCGGTCCATCAAGCCGGGCGACGTGATCGCGGTGGCAGACCTGGCGGGTAACGAGACCTTTGGCCAGATCCGCAAGATTGGCATCCGCGCCGTATCGGTCACCACACGGGACCAGCGCGAATACCTGATCCCCAACGAAAACCTGATGATCAACCAGGTCGAAAACTGGTCCTATTCCAGCAAGCAGGTCCGCATGCAGGTGAATGTGGGCATCAGCTACAACTGCGATATCGCCAAGGCGGAAGAGCTGATGCTGGAGGCCGCCAAGGCCTGCAAGCGCGTGCTGGAAAAGCCCGCACCGACGGTATGGCTCAGCGGCTATGGTGACAGCTCGGTCGACTTCGTGATCCACTGCTGGATCGTCGATCCGGAAGAGGGCGTGGGCAACGTCCGTTCAGACGTGCTGAAGAAGCTGTGGTGGCTGTTCCAGGAGCACGGCATCGAAATTCCCTTCCCGCAGCGCGACCTGAACCTGCGCGATAACGAGCAGATGCAGCAGCTGATCGCCGCCATTTCCCAGCGCATGGAAGAGCGCGATGGCGGCGAAAGCGGCGAAAAAGCCGGAAGCTAGCCGATCTTGGTCGCTGCGTAGTTGCGCTTTCAAAAGCGAATATAGGGGCATCGCCAAGGCATTCTCGCTGGCAGCCTAGCGGGCATCGGCGCATCTGCGCTGCATGACAAAGACGGGAACATTATACCTTGTCGGCGCCGGGCCGGGCGATCCGGACCTGCTGACGCTGCGCGCCGCGCGGCTGGTCTCACGTGCGGACGTGCTGGTGCATGACGGGCTGGTTTCGCAGGAAATCCTGGACCTCGCTCCGCCCTCTGCGCGGCTGGTCAGCGTGGCCAAGAGCCGCGCCCGCCACACCCTGCCGCAGGACCAGATCAACGCCCTGCTGGTGCGCGAGGCGCTGGCGGGCCGGGACGTGGTGCGGCTGAAAGGCGGCGATCCCTTCGTATTCGGGCGTGGCGGCGAGGAGGCGGAAGATGCCCGCGCCGCCGGTTTGCGCGTTGAAGTGGTACCCGGCATCAGCGCCGCCAATGGTGCCGCTGCCGCCGCGCAGATCGCCCTGACCCACCGCGATGCCGCCAGCATCGTCAGCTTCGTCGCCGGCCAGTGCAAGGGGCTGTCGGATCAGGACTGGTCCGGACTTGCCGGTGTGGGCCGCACGCTGGTGATTTACATGGGCGTCAAGACCTCCGCCAAAATTGCGGAGAAGCTGATGGCGGACGGGCTGGCGCCCGACATGCCGATTGCCGTGATCGAGAATGCCACGCGGCCGGAGATGCGCGTGCTGCGCGGGCCGCTGGCTGCGCTGGAGGACATCGTGACGCGCCAAAACGTGAAGAGCCCCGCGCTCATCGTGATCGGCGAGGTCACGGCGCGCGAGGATTTGGTGCTCGCCCGCACCGCACTGGAGGCGGCGGCATGAAGATCCTGACCGGCAATGACCTGCTGAGCGGAGCGGTGGTGTGGTGGGACGGCCAGGGCTGGTCTCTCCATGTCGAACACGCCGCCGATGCAGGCGAGGAAGCCCCGGCCATCATGGCGCGCGAGGAAGCGGCCCGCCGCGTCAACGCGCCCTATGCCATTGAGGCGGAGCGCGAAGCGGGCGGCGGCATCCGTCCGGCGCATATCAAGGACCGCGTGCGCGCGCTTGGCCCCACCGTCCGCCCCGACCTGACCCTCAAACCGTCCGAGCCCGAAGCGCTCGACTGGGTGATCTGATGTACAAATACGATTCCTACGACCAGGCGATGGTCGACGCGCGCGTCGCAGAATTCCGCGACCAGTGCGAGCGCCGCCTGTCCGGCAAGCTGTCCGAGGACCAGTTCAAGCCGCTGCGGCTGATGAACGGGCTCTATTTGCAGCTGCATGCCTACATGCTGCGCGTGGCCATTCCCTATGGCACGCTGGACAGCCGCCAGATGCACGCGCTGGCCGATATCGCGGACAAGTATGACCGGGGTTACGGCCACTTCACCACGCGGCAGAACATCCAGTACAACTGGATCAAGCTGGAGGACGCAGCGGACATCCTGGCCGACCTCGCCAAGGTGGAAATGCACGCCATCCAGACCAGCGGGAACTGCATTCGTAACATCAGTTCGGACCATTTCGCGGGCGCTGCGGCGGACGAGGTGGTGGACCCGCGCCCGTATGCGGAGCTGCTGCGCCAGTGGTCCAGTTTCCACCCGGAATTCAGCTATCTACCGCGCAAATTCAAGATCGCGGTCATCGCCAGCGAGCAGGACCGCGCGGCCATGCGCCTGCACGATATCGGCATCAACATCGTGCGCGGGCCCGGCGGCGATCTGGGCGCGGCATTCTATGTCGGCGGGGGCATGGGCCGCACGCCAATGATTGCGCCGTGCATCCGCGAATTCGTGCCGCTGGACCAGCTGGTGACTTATTCCGAGGCGTGCCTGCGCGTCTACAACCGCCATGGCCGCCGCGACAACAAGTACAAGGCGCGCATCAAGATCCTCGTCCATGAGATGGGAGCGGAGGAATATGCCCGGCAAGTGGAGGCGGAATTCGCCCATCTGCTGGAGCAGGGCGTGGAACCGCCGCTGGCCGAACTGGAACGTATCAAGCCGTTCTTCGACTTGCCGGAAGAGGTTGCGAACGCCGCCGACGCCCCGCAGGCCGAATCGCCCGGCAGCGAGCTGGCCGAATGGATCCTCGCCAACACGCACAAGCACAAGAACCCGGCCTTCGTCAGCGCGGTCATCTCGCTGAAACCCGTCGGCGGCATCCCCGGCGATGCGACGGCGGAGCAGATGCACGTCATGGCTGACCTCGCGAAGGAATACGGTTTCGACGAATTGCGCGTCATGCACACGCAGAACATCGTCCTGCCGCATGTGCGCAAGGCGGACCTGCCCGCGCTGTTCGCAAAGCTGCAGGATGCGAGCCTTGCCACGGCAAACCTCGATGCGATCGACGACATCATCGCCTGCCCCGGCCTCGATTATTGCAGCCTGGCCAATGCCCGCTCCATCCCGGTCGCGCAGAAGATCTCGCGGCGCTTTGCTGAAAGCGGCAAGGCGAAGGAACTGGGCAAGCTGAAGCTGAAGATTTCCGGCTGCATCAACGCCTGCGGGCACCACCATGCGGGCCATATCGGCATCCTTGGCGTCGACCGGAAAGGCGTGGAGAATTACCAGCTCCTGCTCGGCGGCAGCGAGGCGGAAGATGTCTCCCTCGCCAAGATCACCGGCCCCGGCTTCGACGAGGACGGCGTGGTCGATGCCATCGAAACCGTCACCGACCTCTACATGCGCGAGCGGGAGGATGGGGAGCGCTTCCTCGACACCTATCGCCGCCTCGGCATGGCCCCGTTCAAGGAGGCGCTTTATGGCTGAGCCGACCAATTCCCCCGCTGGCGGCGGCCTCGGCACAGGCCGCGACGAGGTGCAGCTGCGCTTCCGCGAAGACGATCTGCCGCCCAATGCGCAGGTGACCGTGGACGCCTTCCTGGAGCAGGACGACGCCACTGCCGTGCGCGTGGAGCCCGGCGACGATGCGCGCGACCTGTTGCCCCATCTGGGCCGGATCCGGCTGGTGGAGGTAAACTTCCCGGTTTTCGGCGACGGGCGCGGCTATTCCGCCGCCCGCCTGCTGCGCGAAGAAGGCTACACCGGCGAATTGCGCGCCGTGGGGGACGTGCTGGTGGACCAGATCGCCTATATGCGCCGCTGCGGCTTCGACAGCTTCGCGCCCGAACGCCCGCTGGACGAGGCCGACGTGAAGGCCGCCTTCGACCGCTTTCCCCACGCCTATCAGGCGGCAGCGGATAACGCCGTGCCGATCTGGAAGCTGCGACATGGCTGAACCGGCCCGCGCCATCGACCGGATTGACACCGCGCCTGCCTGGACGCAGGCCGATGCCGACGCGCTGAATGCGCGCTTCGCGGGTGTGGACGCGGCCACCATGCTGGGCCAGCTGCTGCCGGGCGGGGAGCTGGGCCGTGTTGCCGTCGTCTCCAGCTTCGGCACGGAAAGCGCCGTGCTGCTGCACCTCGCCGCGCAGGCTGATCCGCTGGTGCCGGTGGTGTTCGTCGACACGCTGAAGATGTTTCCCGAAACGCTGGAATACCGCGCCACGCTGCTCGACCGCTTTGGCCTGCTGAACGCCAGCGTCGTCAAGCCCGATCCGGATGTGATCGCGGCCAAGGATGCCAATGGCCTGCGCTGGAGTTTCGACCCCGATGGCTGCTGTGACATTCGCAAGGTGGAACCGCTCGCCCGCGCCAAGGCCGGGCTCGACACGTGGATTTCGGGCCGCAAGGCCTTCCAGTCCAGCACGCGCGCAAACCTGCCCCGCTTCGAAATCGAGGACGGGAGGCTGAAGATCAATCCGCTGGGCGACTGGGTGAAGGAAGACCTCGACGCATATTTCGCGGAGCACGATTTGCCGCGCCACCCGCTGGAGGCGCAGGGATATCTGTCTGTCGGCTGCGCGCCCTGCACCAGTACGGTGAAGCCGGGCGAAGACCCGCGCGCAGGGCGCTGGCGCGGCTGGGACAAGACCGAATGCGGCATCCACAAGCCCGGCGAGGAACCGTTCCTCTAGCCGAGCAGCTCGACCAGTACGTTGAGTATCAGGATGATCGCCAGCGCCTCAACAAAGCCCCGCACCGCATTGCCGAAAGATCGCAGCCAGCCGGCCCTCAGTGCACTGCGTAACCAGAGGGTCTGAACCGCGAGATACCAGGCCGTAACCGCGATCACGATCAGCCATGCGATGCCGAGATGCAGACCGCCTGCGATGGTCAGTGTCGCACTGTCGATCCCCAACGCAAAAGGACCGGCTATAAAGCACTGGCCGTAGAAGGGCATGCGCAGCGTCTTGCGGTCCAGCGCGACGCCTTTCGCGCGCAGCATGCGCAGCGAGAGCATCAGTGGGAATAGCGAGAAGGCCACCAGCCGGAAGGCGATCAGGTTGCGATCGTCCGCCAGCAGGCCTTCGGTGGTCAGGTTCCAGCCCTCGGCCACCTCCACAACGTGGATCAGCGCCAGCGTGATGGCGAGGAAGATCGGCGGGCTCAGCGTGTCGGAATACCTGTCCTCATCCTCGTCATCCAGCTCGTCATCCGCATAATCCATCAACCGGAGCGGATGGAAAATGGCACGCGCCATGGTGAGCGGATAGAACACCAGCCAGACCATCAGTTCGTAGAGCAACTGCTCCAGCGACTTGATGATCTTCATGAAATCCATCGATGCAGCCTATGGCGGATGGCGCGCTAAAGCCAGCCCTCTTCCCGGTACCATGCGGCGGTGCGGCGCATGCCCTCTTCGCCGCCGATTTCGGGCTGCCATACGGGCTTCGGAACCGCCCGGTCGCTGCGGGATACCCAGTTGGGATGCGCCATGTAGCTGGCGCGGTCTGCTGTCAGGCGCGCCTTTGCACCGCGCAGCAAGCTGTCGATCCGTGCGCCCGCCTTTAGCAATCGCGCTGGCAGATGCGGTGCGAACACCCGCCGCCGCCCCACGGCGCGGCCAATCATCTGCGCGAGCTCGTCATGCCCGTAACCACCGGTACGGCCGTCATCGGGCTCAAACAGCTTCTTGCGCACCAGGGCGGGCTGCGCATCGACCAAGTCCAGCAGCAGGCGCGCCAGGTCCGTGACGTGGATGATGGAGCTGGCCCCGCGCGGCGGCAGCGGGACCACGCCCAGCTTCGCGCTGCGAAACATCTCGAAATAATCGACATCGCGCGGGCCGTATACGCCGGGTGGGCGCACCGTGGTCCAGTCCAGCCCGCTCGCCTGCACCAGCGCCTCCGCCCGCGCCTTGGACGCGCCATAGGCCGACAGCTTCGGCTCGCGTGCGGAGAGAGATGAGACGAACACGAAACGCTTCACGCGCGCGCCTTTTGCCGCGTCGATCACGGCCTGCGTACCGGCGACATTTGCCTGCTCGAACTGAGCGGGATCGGGCGTGTTCGTCAGGCCGGCGATATGCAGCACGGCCGATACGCCGTCGCAGCACGCGCGCAGGCCGGCGGCATCGTCCAGTCCGCCCTGCACCCATTCGACATTCGCCATCGGCTGCTGCGGGCGGCGGGTCAGCGCGCGAACTGGCAGCCCCCGCGCCGCCGCCTCGTCCAGCACCGCCTGCCCGACGAAGCCGGTCGCACCGGTGATGGCGAGCGGGACAGGCGCGCTCACAGCAGCACCAGATGGTCGCGGTGAACCACGCAGGATCGCGGAGCATGGCCCAGGATTGCCTGCTGGTCTTCGATGCTTTTGCCCAGGATCGCGGCGGCCTCCTCATGCCCGTATTCGACGATGCCCTTGGCGACCATGCGGCCATCGGGCGCGTGGATCGGCAGCACATCGCCGCGCTCGAACCGGCCCGTGACGCCGGTAATGCCCGCCGCCAGCAGGCTCTTGCCCGCCTCCAGCGCGCGCACACAGCCCTCGTCCACCGTCAGCGCGCCGGCGAAACGCAAACGCCCGCCAATCCATGCCCGGCGACCGGAATCATCGCGCTTGGGCAGGAACAGCGTCCCCCCGCCTGTCTCCATGGTGCGACCGATGGGGTTCATCGGCGTGCCGTCCATGATGGAGAGCGCAATCCCGGCCCGCTCAGCCAGCTCTGCCGCCAGCAGCTTTGCCGTCATGCCACCCGTGCCGACGCCGGAGCCGCTTTCCCCGCCCGCCATGCGATGGATTTCCTCGGTCACGCCGCGCACTTCCGGCAGGCGCTGGGCTCCGGGCTGCGCGGGATGGCGGTCGTAAAGGCCGTCCACATCGGTCAGCAGTATCACGCCGTCTGCGGTACAGGCTTGCGCCGTGCGCGCAGCCAGCCGGTCATTGTCGCCGAAGCGGATTTCGTCGGTGGCGATGGTGTCGTTCTCGTTCACCACCGGGACCACGCCCTCGCCCAGCAGACGCGAGAATGTGGCGGAAATGTTGAGATAGCGGCTGCGCTCCTCCAGATCGTCCAGCGTCAGGAGCATCTGCGCGGCGACCAGGCCCTGTTCCCAGAGCAGCTCCGCCCAGGCACCCGCCAGCGCGATCTGCCCCACGGCCGCGCAGGCCTGCGCTTCGGACAGCGTGCGCCGCCCGCCGCCGCTCACGCCCAGCCGTGCCGCGCCCAGCGCAATGGAGCCGGAGCTGACGATGACCACATCCTGCCCGCGATCGCGCGCCGCCTTCACTTCAGTGATCACGCTGCGCAGCCATTCGCACCGCACATCGCCGCCATCATCGATCAGCAGCGCGCTGCCGATCTTGATGACCAGCCGCCCGCATTTCTCGGCGGAAAGGAAATCGGGGAGCGTTTCGATAGCCATGCGCGCGAGCGTGCCGGGTCAGCTGGCCAGGGCTGCCGTGCAGCGTGCTATCATGCAGGGCGGGATTGCGGGCGCGATCAGATGGGGGACCACGGCTTCTCTTCCGCGTCATCACCCAGCGCAATATTCTGCCCGGGGTTTTCCGTCTGCGTCCTGTTTGGCAGGTATGACAGCACGGCGTCCATCAGGGCTTCCACCCCGGCTCCGGTCGCGCCGGATATGGGATAGACGGCTTCCACGCCTTCGGCCTTCAGTTCGTCGGCGAAGGCCTCGGCCAGCTCGTCATCCGCAAGGTCGATTTTGTTCAGCGCCACCAGGCGAGGCTTGACCTCGAGTCCGGCGGCTTCCTTCTCGCCATAAGCGGCCAGCTCGCCTTCGACCACGCGCAGCGCCTCCACCGGGTCGCTGCCGGCAATGTCGATCAGGTGCACCAGCACGCGGCAACGCTCGATATGGCCCAGGAAGCGGTCCCCGATGCCGGCTCCGTCCGCCGCGCCTTCGATCAGGCCGGGAATATCCGCAATCACGAATTCGCGGCCCTTGTGGCGCACCACGCCCAGCTTCGGGATCAGCGTGGTGAAGGCGTAGGCCCCCACCTTGGCCCCGGCGTTGGAAACCTGGTTGATGAAGGTGGACTTGCCCGCATTGGGCAGGCCAACCAGCCCCACGTCCGCCAGTAGCTTCAGCCGCAGCCAGATCCACATCTCCTGCGGCGGTTCACCGGGCTGGTGCTGGCGCGGAGCGCGGTTGGTGGAGCTTTTGTAGCTGGCGTTGCCGCGTCCGCCCATGCCGCCTTCCAGCAGGACGACGCGCTGGCCCTCCTCCGTGAAGTCGGCGATGACGGTTTCCTTGTCCTCGTCCAGCACCTGCGTGCCCACAGGGACTTCGATCACCAGGTCGTCTGCGCCTGCACCGGTACGGTCCTTGCCCATGCCGTGGCCGCCGCGCTTTGCCTTGAAATGCTGGGCGTAGCGGAAGTCGATAAGCGTGTTGAGGCCGTGCGCGGCCACCAGCACGACATCGCCGCCCTTGCCGCCATTGCCGCCATCGGGTCCGCCATATTCAATATACTTCTCACGGCGGAAGCTGACGGCCCCTGGGCCGCCCGCGCCGGATCTGACGAAAATCTTGGCCTGGTCGAGAAAATGCATGTCCGGCCCTTTGCCCGAATGCGCCGCGCAATTCATCCCCTCATTTGCTTGGGTGGATGAAGCGCCGCTACGCGCGGGCTGGCCCAGGCCCGTATGCCGGGCCGCCCCTGACCTAGTCTTCGGTGTCGGAAGGCAATTCCTGCACCACGGGACGCGAGACGGTGGCAGGCTGGTCCTGCGGCGCGGGATCGGCAGGCGGCGTTGCGGGCGCCATATCCGATGCGCCATCGCCTGCCTGCCCGCCCAGCACCACAACCGGCTCGTCCGCCGGCGGGGCAGCATAGGTCGTGCCCGCAGGCAGCGGCGTGCTGTCCACGATCGGCGCGTCGATGGCGGGCTGGGGCGTGCCGCCCATGGTATCGGCCGAAACGCCGGTCACGGGATCCTGCGCATAGACGCTGGTGGACACCGGCTCGCCATAGCGCGCATCCCAGTCGAGCACGGCAGCTTGGTACGCCTCGTATTCGCTGTAAAACCGCTCGAACGCGCCCTCGAGCACCGGCAGCGTCTCAAGCGCATAGGGCTCCAGCTCGGTCGGCGGCAGGGCGAGGTAATTGTTGGCAACCTGCAGTGCCGCTTCGCAGAAATAGCGCGTGGCCGGCGGCAGGGCGAAATAGTTGTACACGCCCGTCAGCTGCGTATCGCGCTCGCGCTTGTACGTCGTGCTGCCGTGGCGATCCTTGTACATCGCGTCCAGCTCGCGGTTGATGCGCGACAGGTCCTTGCTGAAATCGCCCAGGAATTTGGTGTAGGCGGTCAGGATCGGCTCGTATTCCGGATCGAGACAGTTGAGTGCGGCCACGTTCATGCCGCTGCGCAGGTTCCAGACTGTTTCCGCCGTGGTCAGGTTCGCATTCACCGTCTGGCGCTGCCCGTAGGCATTGCGCAGCGGGATATCCATGTTCGTCATCGCGCTGTTGGGCGGCGTGGGACGCGGCGGGATCGGCGTCGGCGTGGGGGTCGGAGCAGGCGGCGGCGGCGGCGGGGGCGGCGGAGGCGTGGCGCAGGCTGCCAGAGCCACCAGTCCGATGGCCGCGATGGCCGGGCGCGTAAAAGTCCTGCTGAAACCTGTCATGTCGATGCTGTCCGCCTCTTGTCCGATGCCGGCATAGCCGCCCGCACCCTGATCCTCGCTGAACAGCCTAGCGAACCGAGCGCGCAAAGAAAATGCCCGGGACGCCGCTTTGGCATCCCGGGCACGATAAGCCGATTCCGGCGTGCGACTATTCGCGGGCAGCGCCCATGAAACGCAGCAGGAACAGGAACATGTTGATGAAATCGAGGTACAGCGTCAGCGCGCCCATGATCACCATCTTGCCAGCCGGATAGGCTGCGGCGATGTCCGGGCTGTGACGCTTGGCCACCTGCATTTCCAGATACTCGTTCTTCAGGCGCTGTGTGTCGTAGGCGGTGAGGCCAGCGAAGATCAGCACACCGATGAAGCTGATGGCATACATCAACGAGCTGGAGCCCACGAACATGTTAATGACGCTGGCGATAATTAGGCCGATGACGCCCATGATCAGGAAGCTGCCCCAGGCGGAGATGTCCTTCTTCGTGGTGTAACCCCACAGGCTGAGACCCGCAAAGGCGCCGGCCGTGGCGAAGAATGTCACCGCGATGCTTGCGCCGGTGTAAACCAGGAAGATCGTCGACAGGGACAGGCCCATCAGGACCGCGAAGCCCCAATACATCAGCTGCAGCGTGCCGGTGGAGAAGCGGTTGCGACCGAAGCTCATCGCGAAAACGATCGCCAGCGGCGACAGGGCGACCAGCCACATCAGCGGGCCGGATGCGAACGTCATCGCAAGGCCGCTGTTGGCCGTCAGCATCGCGACGATGCCGGTCAGCAGCACGCCCGATGCCATGTAGTTGTAAATGCTCAGCATGTGCGAGCGCAGGCCTGCGTCGAACACTTCGCCGGTGCGGGGGACGGATGCGCCGTTGAAGCCCTGCGTAGAGCCAAGGCCGCGATCGGTCCGGTTGTCGTTCCAGTCAGCCATGTCTGATCCCAAAACTCCGTATTGCCCAGCCACGGAATGGGCCGGTTCTTGCGAAACAATATCGGGCTTGCGGGCCCATTTTTCAAGGAAAACCGGTGCGGATGGTTAACCCGGCAAATCAATCGCTTGCGCGGGCTTCCTCGGCCATTTCAAGGCTGCGGTCGCGCGCAGCGCGCAGGGTATCGACCAGCATGCGGCGTATCCGCCCATCCTTGTCCAGCACGTCCAGACCCGCCTGCGTCACCCCGCCCGGGCTCGCCACGCGCCGGGCCAGTTCCGCCGGATCGTGCGGCGATGAGGCGGCGAGCGCCCCTGCGCCCTCCACCATGGCGATGGACAGGCGCTGCGCCTGTTCGCGCGGCAGGCCCAGCTCCTCGCCGGCATCCGCCAGCGCGGCGATGAAACGGTAAACGAAGGCCGGACCGGATCCGGCCAGCGCGGTCACGAGATCGTATTCGCTCTCATCGACCCATTCCGGCGTGCCGAGATGGTCCATGAAAGCCTTCACGCGCTCGCGCTCCGCTTCGGGAATGTCCCCCGCCGCAAGCGCGATGGGGGATTTGCCGATGGAAACCGCGAGGTTGGGCATGACCCGCACCACTGCGCGCGCCTCCGCAAAGCGCGCCTCAAGCACGTCCAGCTGCGTTCCGGCCAGGATTGACAGGATTACCGCCCCGCCCTGCAGCCGCGCGACCTGCGCCGCCACATCGTCCAGCATATGCGGCTTCACGCCGATCTGGATGGCATCGAAACCCCCGCTTTCGGGGATGGCAGGCAGGTACGTCACCCGGTCCGGCAGGTCCCGCCTGCTGCGATTGACCACTGTGAAAGCCTGCGCGGGGACACCGGCGGCAATCCAGCCGTCCAGCATGGCCCCGGCCATATTGCCGCAACCGACGAGGAGGATGTTCTGGTACGGCATGGGCAATTCCTCGGTTCCCAGCTTCAAGCTTCCCCGGCAGCGTCCACCAGGGCGGCATCCAGCGCCGCGCGGGGGGATTTGTCGCCCCACAGCACGAACTGAAACGCGGGATAGAAGCGGTCGCATTCGGACACCGCATGGTCGAGCGCGAATTGTGCCGTGCCAAGGTCCAGCGTGCCGTCCTCGCCCAGCAGCAGGCCGTGGCGGTACAAGACCATATCGCCCTGCGACCAGACGTCGAAATGGCCCAGCCACATCTGCTCGTTGACCATCGCCAGCAATTCGCACGCCGCGCGGCGTTTCGCATCGGGGACGCGGATTTCCGGCAGGCAGAGCAATTGCAGTACGCGGTCTTCCGCTCGCCAGACGAATCGCAGCTGGTACTTCGTCCAGCTTCCCTCGATCTCGCCGGCCAGCTCCTGGTCGTTCTCGAAACCGCAGGGCCAGCCATGGGCGTCGAACAGGCGTGCCAGCATGTCCAGCGGCGCTGTGTCTTCGGCGGCCGTCCTCCGGTCCAGCTTCAGTTCCATGCGCCCGTTTCCGTGTTCGTAGATCCCATGCGCCGGACATGCCCCTGCACACACTCGCGGCGCAATTGGCACCATGACGTCAACGGTGGATAGCTTCCGAACCCTGTTCACAGGCTGTTGAAAAGCAGTGGATCCGCCTCAGTCGAGCGGGGTTACGGCCTCGCCCGCAGCGCTGGTGAAGCGGAAGGCATCGACGCCTTCTTCCTTCAGTGCCCGCACAGCAGCATTGGCGTCCGCCGCGCTGTCATAGGGGCCGGTGACCAGGCGGTTGGTCTGGCCCCAAGGCGCGGTAAAGGCGGATTTGCCGTCCAGTGCGCCGCCGGAGCCGCGCGAAATGCGGCGCCAGTCGAACCGCAAGGCAGACACGTCACGCCCCGTGGCGACCTGCACCCAGTGGCGCGAGGGATTCGGCGGGGGACCAGGCGCAGCTTGCGCAGGGGGCGGGGTTTCGCGGGCCGGTTCGATCGCCGTGATGTCCACGGCGCCCGTGGCAGGCCGGGTGCTTTCGCCGGCTGGCAGCGAGAAGTCGGAGAACGCATCGGCCAGCCCCTGCGGCGCAGGCGGATTGGCCTGTTCGACGGGCGCAGGCGGCGGAACCTGGTCCAGCGTGATAGACGGTCCCGCCGTCGTGGTAGCGCTCGCGGCGGTGGAGGGTTGATCCATCCGCGCGACGACGACGGGCTGCGGTTCGGGGTCGAACTGCGGCGCGGTAGCGGGGCCCGCCTCCGGTTCCGCTTCGGCAACCGGAGGTCCGGCGACGGCGGTTGTTACGGCGGGCTGCGCTGCAGCGACAGCCGGAAGCTCGGTGCGCGGCGGCGCGGCGGTCACGTCTGCGGACGCGGACGCCGGAGGAACGGCAGCGGGGGCTTCTGCGACCTGCACAGGCTCCGGCTCTGGTTCGGTGGCGAGCGGCGTGGGCGGCAGGGCCTGCACCACGCCGATGGTCGCTCCGCCCGCTTCGCGGCTTTCCCTTTCGCGGCGCTCGCGCTCGCGGCGTTCGCGGCGGCTCTCGCGCCGGGGCGGCTCAGCTTCTGCGCGGTCCGTACGGCCCAGCGCCCGTCCCGACGGAGTCAGCCGGTCGCCGGAATTGTCCGCGCGCGCCACCTG
This sequence comes from Paraurantiacibacter namhicola, assembly GCF_001687545.1. Taxonomy (NCBI): domain Bacteria; kingdom Pseudomonadati; phylum Pseudomonadota; class Alphaproteobacteria; order Sphingomonadales; family Erythrobacteraceae; genus Paraurantiacibacter; species Paraurantiacibacter namhicola. Next base: position 2,259,922 of record NZ_CP016545.1, read on the forward strand.
CACCGGGCCTGCGGCGCGGGAATAGGCTGCAATTTCAGGGCTATCGATGCCGATGCTGGTCGCAGCAGGGAAACTGCCAAGGTTGGCGGCGGCGGCCTGCTGCGCGCGCGTGAGGCGCGGCATGTAGCGAAGGTAAGGCTCGATCTGCGCGGCGATCCGCGCGGGCAGGATGGTGGAAGAGATGGAGACCGCCTCGTCCGTCTTGCCCAGGATGGCCAGCGCAAAGGCCCGCGTGCGATAGGCCGCAATGTCGCCCGCCTGCAGCAGCGGAAGCAGGACAGCGTCCATCTCCTCCGCCTGGCCCGAGATGGCGAGGCTGAGCGCCAACCTGCGCGAGACGACCGCATCGGGCCCGCGCGCCAGCACGCTGCGGTAATAGCCCTGCGCCCGCTGGTTATCGCCCACCAGGTCCCACGCAAGGCCATGCCATTTGTCGAAGCGTGACATCACCGCGCCATTCTGCTGCGCCAGCGCGAAGGCGGACAGCGCCTCCACCGGGCGTTCCAGCAGCACCAGAGCAGCCGCGCGGCCTGCCGTTGCCCTGCCATAGGCCGGCTGCACTTCCTCGGCGCGCAGGAAGAAGCCCAGCGCCGCCTCGCCATCCTCCAGCTCCAGCGCCGCTTCGCCCGCATCGACCAGGTCGGGCAGGCTGCGCGGATTGCGCGCGAGGTTTCTCAGCGCGCGGGTGAGTGTCTGGGACGCTTCGGAAGGCAGCGCCTGCACGACCGGTCGGCTGACCTGAGCCAGCGCCAAGACCGGGACACAGGCTGCAGCCGCCACCACGCCAAGCGCGATCAGTGGCCCTGAAGAGGCGAGGATACGCATGATCTTACCTTGCTCGCCCGGTCCTGAACCTGCGGCGAATGCCGCGGAGCACTTGTCTTATTGGTTGTTCTGCCGGCCGAGGAAGCGCGGGATCTTCAGCGAGCCGCCATCATCATCCTCGTCATCGCCGTCTTCCTCGTCGGAGGAGGACGAACCGCCACCGCGCGAGAGATTGGCCATGCGTTCGAACAGCGTGCTGCCACCGCCTGCGGCGGCTGCCGGTGCGGCAGGTGCAGCTTGCTCGGGCGCATCACCGCCAGCGTCACCATCGGCCGCCTCGTCCGAAGCGCCGCCCAACATCCGGCTCCGCCGGCCACTCGCGCCGATCGGGCGCACGGGTGCATCTTCTTCGGCAAGGCGGTCTGCGTCGAGCAGCAGTTCGTCCTGCTCGTCCGCCGTTTCGCCAGCATTATCGGCGCCTGCGTCGGAAGAGGCGCCGTCATTGGCGGCTTCGTCCGTCAGTTCCAGTTCGCCTGCATCGTCGCCGTCGCTGGATGGCATGTCGCCCCAGTCGTCACCGTCGTCTGCGGCGTCACCGGATCCGTCACCGTCTTCCGCAGCGCCGCGTTCGATGCGGGTGGTTTCCAGCGAGCCGTAGCCGCCTTCGTCACCTGCGGAGATGCTGTCGTCCACGGCCGGATCGGCCAGGCCGTCACCGGCGCTTTCGTCTTCGTAACCCTCGTCGCCTTCAGGCTCTCCGGGATCATAGGCTTCGGGCATCTTGATGCCGCCGCCTTCGGACATGCCGCCTTCACCGGACATTCCATCATCGTCGGGGATGCCGGAACCGAGGCTGGCGAAACCGGGCTCGGAGCCGCCCATGCTGTCATCATAGGCCGCTTCTTCCTCGGCCAGCTCGTCGTCCGTGGGCAGGGGAAGGACCGGCTTCTTCGGCCCGCGCGCGCTGGACAGAGCCGAGGGGCGGTTGTCCTGCATGGTCTGCGCCGCGCCGCTGCCTTCGATGCCGGTCGCGACCACGCTGACGCGGATCTTGCCTTCCAGGTCCGGATTGAAGGCGCTGCCCCAGATGATGTTGGCTTCCTGGTCGACCAGCTCGCGAATGTGGTTCGCGGCTTCGTCGATCTCCAGCAGCTTCATGTCTTCGCCGCCGATGATGGAGATGATGACGCCCTTGGCACCCTGCATGCTCACACCGTCCAGCAGCGGATTGGCGATGGCGCGTTCGGCGGCCTCGAGCGCGCGGTTGTCGCCCTCGCCTTCGCCCGTGCCCATCATGGCCTTGCCCATCTCGCCCATGACGGAGCGGACATCGGCAAAGTCGAGGTTGATGAGGCCCGGCATCACCATCAGGTCCGTGATGGAGCGCACGCCCTGCTGCAGCACTTCGTCTGCCAGCTGGAACGCTTCCTTGAAGGTGGTTTCCGCCTTGGCCACCAGGAACAGGTTCTGGTTGGGAATGACGATCAGCGTATCGACGTGCTTCTGCAGCTCCTCGATACCGGCTTCGGCGCTGCGCATGCGGCGCGTGCCTTCGAACAGGAACGGCTTGGTCACCACGCCCACGGTCAGCACGCCCTTCTTGCGCGCGGTCTCCGCGATCACGGGCGCTGCGCCCGTGCCGGTGCCGCCGCCCATGCCGGCCGCGATGAAGACCATGTTCACGCCGTCCAGCGCGCGTTCCAGCTCCTCGACCGTTTCCTCTGCCGCGGCGCGGCCCACTTCGGGGCGGCTGCCAGCGCCAAGGCCCTGGGTGATTTCGGGGCCAAGCTGGATGCGATGTTCGGCCACTGCGTTGTTCAGCGCCTGCGCATCGGTGTTGGCAACGATGAAATCGACGCCTTCGATCTCGCTTTCGATCATGTTGGCGATGGCGTTGCCGCCCGCGCCGCCCACGCCGATCACGGTGATGCGCGGACGCAGTTCGTCAGCGGAAGGCGGGCCGATATTGATGCTCATGTCATGTCTCCCGGGTGGACCCCGTGCAAATTTTCGCATCCGCTTGTGCCACAAAGGGAATCACGGGTGCAAAACCTATTTCCAACTATCCACAGCCGCCCTCGCCCGGTTCATCGCGGGGGATCGGGCGGCGTGGCCTAGAAATGCTCCTTCATCGCCGCCACGACGCGGCGCACCTGGCCGACCCAGCCGAAGTCGGTGACCTTGTGCCGCCCCGCCCCGACAGAGCGGATATCGGCCGGCTCGTCCGCTGCATAAAGCACCAGTCCGGCCAGCGTAGCGAAGCCCGGCGTGGCATGCGCCTCCGGCAATCCGCGTAGCGAGGGGGCGCGCCCGATGCGCACCGGCATGCCCAGCGCGGACTGCGCGTAATCGGCCAGCCCGGCCATTTCCGCACCGCCGCCGGTCAGCACGACCTGACGCGCTGCCGTGCCGCTGCCGGAATAGCCGAGCGTTTCCAGCGCCCTGCCCACTTCGGTCATCAGCGCGTCCAGTTCCCCGGTCACGATGGCGATCAGTTCGGAGCGCGGGATGCGTCCGCGATCGTCCGTCCCGCGGGCCACGGCGGCATCGTCATTCGGCCCGGCGACCGGGATCATTTCCTTGCGATCCGCCGGGCTGGCGACGGCAGACCCGTTGACGCATTTCAGCCGCTCCGCCTGGAACCGCTTGATGCCGAACGCGCTGGCAATGGCATCGGTGATATCCGCGCTGCCATGCGGGATGGCGGCGAGCCCCACCAGCATGCCGGCGGCATAGACCGCCACATTGGTGACTTCCGCGCCCATTTCCACCAGCGCCGCGCCAAGGTCGCGTTCCTCTTCGGACAATACGGCATAGCCGGCGGCCAGCGGGCTGGCGACAATGCCTTCGACGTCCAGGTGCGCGCTTTCCACCGCCTCGCGCACGTTGCGCATGGGGGCGCCATCGGCCAGCAGGGAATGGATATCGACGCCCAGCCGCTCTGCATGCAGGCCCACGGGATTGGCCACGCCATCGGCGCCGTCCAGGAAATAGCAGGCCGGGTGCGCGTGCAGCACCATGCGGCCATCGGGCTGGACCACGTCCTGCGCGGCGAGCAGCAGGTGCTCCACGTCCTCTTCCTCGATCCGGCGGCCACCGATCTCGATCTCCACCGGGTCCACCCGGCTGGCGAGGCCCGCGCCGGACGATCCGATCCAGACGCTGGAGACATTGTGGCCGGACAGTTTCTCCGCCTTTTCCAGCGCATCGCGCACGGCATAGGTCGCCGCCGCCATGTCCGTGACGTAACCCCGGCGGATGCCTTGCGCCATGCGGTGGCCGCTGCCCAGCACCTGCATCTCGCCATTCTCGGCGATCCCGGCGATCATGGCGGAGACGCGGAAGGAGCCGATGTTCACGGCCCCGAACAGGCGTTCGATGTTCGGCTGATGCGCCATTACGATCCTTCCGTCACGTCGAGCTGTTCCTTGTCCGCGCAATCGGGGCACCGCAGGTAAATGCGATCCGGCGTGCGCATGTCGAAGGCCGTGACCTTGCCGCCGATCAGGCGGTTGGTGCCGTCCAGCCGCGCGAAGTCGATCAGCGCAGCGGCGGCCTTTTCCTCACCTCGCGGCAGGCTGAGCACCTGCCCGCTGCCGAAGGTCAGGTCCCAGCGGCGATTGCCGATCCATTCCGCGCCCTTCACCTGCGGGCGCAGCGCGGGCGCGGCATCAAGCAAGCGGTCGAGCGCCTCCACCTGCGCCTGCGCGCCGGGGCCTTCGACCACCAGCATATCCTTCGCCGCTGCGGCGGAAATCGGTTCCAGCGCGTGGCCGGTCACATCGATCAGCACCAGCCGGTCCGGCTTGCGCAGCGCGGCATAGGGCTCGCGCTCCTGCACATGGACGCGGATCGTGCCCGGCAGGTGGCGGCTGACGCTGGCATCCTTCACCCAGCTGAGTTCCATCACGTCCGCCCGCACGGCGTCGAGGTCTATCTCCGCCATGGAGCGGCCCTTGCGGCCCAGCACGATATCATCGACCCGGCGCGGGTTCAGCCGCTCCGTCCCCGTCGTCCCGACCTGGCTAACCTTGTAACCCAGGCCCGCCACCCATGTGCTGTATTGCTTGTGCGCGATGGCGGTCAGCCCGGCATAGGCCGCGACGCCGTAAGCCGCTGCCAGCAAGCCGCCGATGATCAGCACCAGGAAGATGCGATGAAGCTGTTCTTCGGTGAAGGGTAGCAGCCGCAGCAGCGCGCCAAACAGGCTGCTGGTCTGCTTCGTTGCCTTCCTAACCTGCCGCTTGGTGCCCTGCGCGCGGGCCTGCCGGCGCACGCCCGTGGACTTGCGGCGGATCGTCTGCGCCATCAGCCGCCCTGCCCTTCAGGCGCGAAATGCGCCAGCGCATCGGCGATGATCGCCTCGACGAGGTCCGGATAATCGATGCCGCAATATTTCGCCTGTTCGGGCACGAGGCTGAGCGGCGTCATGCCCGGCTGCGTATTGGTTTCCAGCACGAAGAGGCCATCTGCCCCGCGCTCGTCATCCCAGCGGAAGTCCGTGCGGCTCGTGCCCCGGCAGCCGAGCACTTCATGCGCTTTCAGCGCATATTCGCGGCACAGGGCAGCGATGTCGTCCGGGATCTCGGCTGGGCAGACATGGTCGGTCATACCATCCGTGTACTTGGCATCGAAATCATAAAAGCCGCTCTTGGGAACGAGCTCCGTCACCGCCAGTGCGCGCGGACCGTCCGGGCCGGCCATTACCGCCGTCGTCATCTCGCGGCCGCGAATGTACGGCTCGGCGAGCAGCGTTTCGAATTGCTGCCACGGCCCCTCCGCATCGCGGGCGATGGGATTGCCGTAATTGCTGTCATCCGTGACGATGGCGACGCCCACGCTGGAGCCTTCGTTGACCGGTTTCAGCACGTAAGGCCGCGGGATCGGGTCGCCTTCGAAAAGGTCCGCGCTCTTCACGATGGTCCCTTCCGGCATCGGGATGCCTGCGGGGACCAGGGCCTGCTTCGTCAGCTCCTTGTCGATCGCGATAACGGAGGTGGCGAGGCCGGAATGCGTATAGGGCACGCCCATCAGGTCCAGCATGCCCTGCACCGTGCCATCTTCTCCGGGCACGCCGTGCAGCGCGTTGAACACTACATCCGGCGCAGCCTCTGCAATGCGCGCGGCGACCTGCCGGTCCATGTCGATCCGCGTGACCTTGTGGCCCTTGCCCTCCAGCGCATCGGCCACGCCATCGCCGCTCATCAGCGAAACGGGGCGTTCGTTCGCCCAGCCACCCATCAGGACTGCAACGTGGAGTTTCCGGTCGAGGCTCATGGCCGTCCCACCCGCTTGATTTCCCATTCCAGTGTCACGCCGGTCTTTTCCGCCACGCGGCGGCGGACTTCTTCGCCCAGGCCTTCGATGTCGGCGCTGGTCGCATCATCCTTGTTGATCAGGAAGTTCGTGTGCTTCTCGCTCACCTGCGCGCCGCCCATCTGCAGGCCGCGGCAGCCGGCCTCGTCCACCAGCTGCCAGGCCTTCCCGCCCTCGGGGTTCTTGAAGGTGGAGCCGCCCGTCTTGGTGCGAAGCGGCTGCGATTGCTCGCGCGCATCGGCGATGCGGTCCATTTCCGCGCCGATTTCCTCCGGGTCGCCGGGCGTGCCCTTGAAGCGGGCCGCGATCACGATAGCGCCTTCCGGCAGGGCGGAGTGGCGATAGGAATATTGCAGGTCGGCCGCCGGGACGGTCACATGGCTGCCGTCGGGCATCAGCAAGTCGCAATCGACCAGAATGTCCGCCACCTCACGGCCATAGGCGCCGCCATTCATGCGCACGAAGCCGCCCACGGTGCCGGGGATGCCGCGCAGGAATTCCAGCCCCGCGACGCCCGCATCGCGCGCGGTGGAGGAGACCAGGATCCCGCTCGCCCCGCCGCCGCAGGACATGACGCAGTCGCCGACATGTTCGGCCTGCGCGAACGGCTTGCCCAGCCGCACGACCACGCCCGGGACGCCGCCGTCACGGATGATGAGGTTGCTGCCCAGCCCAAGCGCCATGACCGGCGTGCCCGGCTCCATCTGGCCAAGGAAGGCGATGAGGTCTTCGGTGTCCTCCGGCTCGAACAGCCAGTCCGCCGCGCCGCCGCTCTTGAACCAGACCAGCTTGGCGAGCGGTGCGTTTCGCGTCAGCTTGCCGCGCACTTCGAAGGGCATCATGCCGTCCGTGCCCGGTGCCTCCTCGCTGCCGGGCGCGCCGCCCTGCCACACTGTCCATTCGTCCGGCTGCATCATTTCGCCCTGGCCTGCCATTCGGCCACGTCTGCTGCGAGGCCCGCGGCCCATTTGGTGATGTCGCCTGCGCCGAGGCACACGATGAGGTCGCCCGGCTGCACTTCGGCGGCCAGCGTTTCTGCCAGGTCGGCGGGTCCGGAGACTTCGCTCGCCGCGCGGTGGCCGCGATCCTTCAGGCCCGCGACCAGCGCTGCGGCATCCGCCCCGTCGATGGGATCCTCGCCCGCGGCATAGACCGGCGCGACATAGACCACATCGGCATCGTTGAAGGCGCCCTGGAACTCATCCATAAGATCGTTGAGGCGGGAATAGCGGTGCGGCTGTGCGACCGCGATCACGCGATTGGCGGCAGCTTCGCGCGCTGCCCCAAGCACGGCGCGGATTTCCACCGGATGGTGCGCGTAATCGTCGATTACCTGCGCGGCATTGCCCTCGCCAAACGCGATGGAGCCGACACGGCTGAACCGGCGGCGCACCCCGCCGAACTTGGCAAAGCCGTTGCAGATCGTCTCGTCGTCGCAGCCCATTTCTATCGCCACGGCGATGGCGGCGAGTGCGTTCTGCACATTGTGGCGGCCCGGCATGGGCAGGTCGATATTGTCGATCCGCCGGACGCTGCCGTCGCGCTGGCGCAGCACGGCATCGAAGCGGTTGCCGCCTTCATGCGGGCGGACATTGTCACCGCGCAAGTCCGCCTGGGCGGAGAAGCCATAGGTCATCACACGCCGGTCGCGCACCTTGGCGATCACGTTCTGGACTTCGGGATGGTCGACGCAAAGGATGGCCGCGCCGTAAAATGGCACGTTCTCGATGAATTCGACGAAGGCGTCCTTCACCGCGTCGAAGCTGCCGTAATGGTCCAGGTGCTCGGGATCGATATTGGTGACGACCGCGATTGTCCCGTCCAGCCGCAGGAAGCTGCCGTCGCTCTCGTCTGCCTCCACCACCATCCAGTCCGATTCCCCGACGCGGGCGTTGGAGCCGTATTGTTCGATGATGCCGCCATTGATGACGGTGGGATCGATCTTGCCGGCATCCAGCAGCGCGGCCACCATGCTGGTGGTCGTCGTCTTGCCATGCGTGCCGGCCACCGCGACCGTGCTCTTCAGCCGCATCAGCTCGGCCAGCATTTCCGCGCGGCGCACCACTGGGATGCGGTTTTCCAGCGCGGCGGCAACTTCCGGATTGGTCCGGCGCACGGCCGTGGAAGTGACGATCACGGCCGCATCCGCGACATTGGCCGCATCGTGCCCGATATGGATGGTAACGCCGCGTTCGCGCAGGCGCTGCACCCCCGGTCCTTCGGCAATATCGCTGCCCTGCACGGTGTAGCCGAGGTTATGCATCACCTCCGCAATGCCGGACATGCCGATGCCGCCAATGCCGACGAAATGGACCGTGCCGATATCGGTGGGAACGCCCTTCATCGTGCCGGCTCCTTCGCCGCGCCCTGCGCGACAGACTGCCCCTGCGTCGCGCCGCGAGCGTTGTTGCCGCCCACGCGGATGACGTCCTGGATCGTATCCCCGCCGAAGCTTTCCATCAGGTCCGCTAGGTCCTTTGCCGCATCGGGGCGGCCGCAATTCCATGCGGCATGGGCGGCGGTGGCGAGCGTGTCGGGCCGCTTGGCCAGCGCGCCGATCTGCTTGGCGAGTTCCTTGGCCGAGAAATTGTTCTGGCGGATGGAGCGCGCCCCGCCCGCCTTCACGATCTCGCGCGTGTTGGCAGCCTGGTGGTCGTCCGTCGCGATGGGTAGCGGCACCAGGATCGCCGGGCGGCCCACGGCGGTCAGTTCCGCGATGGTGCTGGCCCCGGCGCGCCCGATGAACAGGTGTGCATCGGCAAGGCGCTCGGCCATGTTCTCGAAATAAGTGCCCAGTTCGGCGGGAATGTCGTGCCCGGCGTAGCGCGCGCGCACCGCGTCGAGGTCTTCCGGGCGGCACTGCTGCGTCACCTGCAGGCGGCTGCGCAGCGCAGGCGGCAGCATGGCAAGACCATCGGGGACCACTTCGCTCAGCACGCGCGCACCCTGGCTGCCGCCGGTGACGAGCACGCGCAGCAGGCCGTCCTGCGTGAAGGGAGGGAATTCCTCCTCCCGCAGTGCCAGCACGCCCGCGCGCACCGGATTGCCGACAAGGTGGACCTTTTCGCGGTGCGCATCCTTCAGGCGGGCGACATCGGGATAGGCTGTGGCAATCGCCTTCACCCCACCCGCCAGCAGGCGATTGACGCGGCCCAGCACGGCGTTCTGTTCATGGATGACGGAAGGGACTTCCGCCTTGCGCGCAGCCAAAAGCGCAGGAAGCGCAGGGTATCCGCCAAAGCCGATTACGGCGGTCGGCTCGAACGTCTCGAACAGGCGCAGCGCCATGCTGCGGCCTTCCCACACGGCCTTTGCACCGGAGAACCACTTCAGCGGGTTCTTGCCGAAGCGGCCAGCAGGCAGGACATGGGCAGGCAGGAAATCGGGCTTGCCGGGGATGGCCGCGCCGCGCTCGTCCGTCACCAGCGCAACGTGATGGCCGCGCCGGTCCAGTTCCTGCGCCAGCGCGAAGGCAGGCGTCAGATGGCCGCCCGTGCCGCCTGCGGCGAGGACGAAGTGGCGCGAAGGCCCTGCCGGCGCCTGTGTCATGCTGCAATACCCTTCCCGGCATCGCGGGCGGATTGCCCTGCGCGCCTGTCGAAAGGCACCTTTTGCCCCCTGCGGTTGGCGAAAGCCAGACCCTCGCGGCTCAGGAACGGGTTACGGCGGGTGAATGCCAGCAGCAGACCCACCACCGCGCAGGTCGCAATCGTGCTGGACCCGCCATAGCTGACCAGCGGCAGCGTCATGCCTTTCGATGGGAACAGCTGCAGGTTCACCAGCATGTTGATGAAGGCCTGCCCGCCGAAGAATGCCGCCAGGCCGCTGGCGGCCAGCAGGCGGAAAATGTCCTCTTCGCCCACCATGCGGACGAAAACGCGCAGCACGATGGACAGGTACAGGATCACCACCACGGCGCAGGTCAGCAGGCCCAGCTCCTCCCCGATGACCGAGAAGATGTAATCCGTATGCGCTTCGGGCAGGCGCATCTTCTGTTCGCCCAGCCACAGGCCGGTGCCCGTCCAGCCGCCGGCCATCAGCGTACGGCTTGCCAGGTCCACCTGGTCGAACGCCGTTCCGCCGCCAAGGAAGGCATCGATGCGGTGGCGCGCATTGTCATAGAAGAGGTACGCCGCGACCAGCGCCATGGAACCGAGGCCCGCCATCACCGCCACGCGCTGCACCGGCAGGCCCGCCAGCAGCACCATCACGAACCATGCCCCGACGAACAGGATCGCTCCGCCAAGGTTGGGTTGCAGCATCATCAGGAAGACGACGGCGGCCAGCATCGCACCGCTCGTCTGGATTACCGGCATGTCCGGGTCGCGCGTGCGCCAGGACAGCACCCACGCCAGCACGATGGCAAAACCGGGTTTCAGGAATTCGCTGGGTTGGAAACGCATGCCAAGGTCCAGCCAGCGCCGCGCGCCGTTCACTTCGCTGCCGATCAGCGGCACCAGCATCAGGAAGCCGAAGAACACCGCCGCCGCCACGATGCCGCCGCGCCGCAAATGCTCGCGCGGGACCAGGCTGATGCCGATCATGGTTGCCAGCCCCATCACCTGCCAGACGATGTGTCGCATCCAGAAATAGCTGCCGGGGAGCGTTGTCTCGGACGTGGAAAGCCGCGCGGCGCTGGCGGGCGATGCCACGGCCACGGCCAGCGAGCCGAGCACCATCAGGCCCAGGATCAGGCCCAGCAGCACCCGGTCAACTTCTCGCCACCAGATACGGACATGGTCCTTCCAGTCGCGGCGCAGGCGCGGCGCGGGCGGTGGGGACTGACCTGGCAAGGGGACATATGGGCGCTTGGCGTTCATGCCGCGGACCGGCTCTCGCCATCGCCGGGCGCAGTGCTGTCCAGCCCGGTCAGCTGGCGTACGATCTGGCGGAAATGCTCGCCGCGCTGCTCGTAATCGCGGAACTGGTCGAAGCTGGCGCAGGCGGGGCTCAGCAGCACGACATCGCCGGGCTGCGCGTGCTCGATAGTGCGCTTCACCGCCTCGCACAGCAATTCGCAGCGCTCCACCGGCATGCGTGCTTCCAGTTCGGCCGCGAAGGCAGGTCCCGCCTCGCCGATCGTATAAGCGCGCGCGACATTGCCGAAGGCGGGCGCGCAATCGGACAAATCGTCTTCCTTGGGCAGGCCGCCCACGATCCAGTGCACGCGCGGGCGGCCGATGGCGGGATAGGCCTGCAGGGCTGGCGTGGTGGAGGCGGGATTGGTGGCCTTGCTGTCATTGACGAAGGTCACGCCGTTCGCCTCGCCGAGTATTTCCATGCGGTGCGGCAGGCCGCGGAAGCTGGCGAGGCCGGCCTCCACCTGCCGCAAGGGCACGCCCATCTCGCGCACCAGTTCCGCCGCGATCACCGCGTTCTGCAGATTATGCGGCCCCTGCAAGCCGGGCCAGTCCGTCTGGCGTGCGCGCCACGCCTCGTAATCGGCGCAGGAAGCCATGCCATCGGGCCTGCGCTCCGCCTCCGCCCGCTGCACGGCGCGGGTTGGCGCATCCTGGCAGCCGAACACGGCAAATTGCGCACTGCCCTGCATCGCGAACAGCCGAGACTTGGAGAAGGCGTAGTCGGAGAACCCATCATACCGATCGAGGTGGTCCGGCGTGATATTGGTCAGCGCCGCTGCCTCGCAGGCAAGGCTGCGCGTCAGGTCGATCTGGTAGCTGGAAAGCTCCAGCACATAGACGGCCGCGACATCGCCCGCGGGCTGCAGCGGATCCTGCCCCAGCACCGGCAGGCCGATATTGCCGCTCATCATGGCGGGCACGCCGGCCTCCTGCAGCAAATGATGGACCAGCGCGGTGGTGGTGGATTTGCCATTGGTGCCGGTGATGCCGATCACGCGGTGGCGCGGCAGGTCGCGCCGGGCCAGGGCGAACAGTTCTATGTCCCCGATTACCGGCACACCGGCGGCTGCCGCCCGCTCCGCGATGGGATGGGTGTTGAGCGGCACGCCGGGGGAGACGACGACGCCGTCGAAGCCGGTCAGGTCGATGGTCAGCGGGTCCGCGATCTGCGCACGTCCGGCCAGCTTCTCGCGCGGTTCTTCCTGCCGGTCCCACGCGACCACATTCGCGCCCGATGCCAGCAGGCTTTCCGCCGCTGCCAGACCGGACCGCGCGAGGCCCAGGACGGCATAGGTCTTGCCGGAGAAATGCGAGCCGGTAATCACCGCAGCTTCAGCGTCGCAAGGCCGATCAGGGCAAGGACGATGGAGATGATCCAGAAGCGGATCACGACCGTCGATTCCTTCCAGCCGAGCTGCTCGAAGTGATGATGGATGGGGGCCATGCGGAACACGCGCTTGCCCGTCCGCTTGAACCAGAAGACCTGGATAATGACGGACAGCGCCTCCAGCACGAACAGGCCGCCAACGATGCCCAGCACGATCTCGTGATGGCTGGCAACGGCGATTGCGCCCAGCGCGCCGCCAAGGGCCAGGCTGCCGGTATCGCCCATGAAGACGGCGGCAGGCGGTGCGTTGAACCACAGGAAGGCGAGGCCCGCCCCCATGATCCCGGCGCAGAAGATCGCCAGCTCACCCGCCAGCGGGACGTGCGGGATACCGAGGTAATCGGAATAATCGACGCGCCCGACGAGGTAGCAGATGATCAGGAAGGTGCCCGCCGCGATGATAACAGGCATGGTCGCAAGCCCGTCCAGCCCGTCCGTCAAATTCACCGCATTGCCAGCGCCCACGATCACGAAGGCCGCGAAGACGTAGTAGAAGGGGCCGAGCGGGATGGAGGCGTTGGACAGGAAGGGAACGTAGAGGTTCGTGTTGATCTCCCCGACGATCAGCCAGGCGGCGATCCCTGCCACGATGAATTCCAGCAGCAGGCGAACCTTGCCGGACAGGCCGGCATGGTGTCGCTTGGTCACCTTGTCGAAATCGTCCACGAAACCGATGATGCCGAAGCCCACGGTCACCGCCAGGCAGGCCCACAGGAAGGGGTTGGACAGGTCCATCCAGATCAGCATGCTGAGGACCAGCGAGACCAGGATCATCAGGCCGCCCATGGTGGGCGTGCCCACCTTGGCCTGGTGCGACTGCGGGCCATCGGCGCGGATCGGCTGCCCCTTGCCCTGCCGCACGCGCAGCATGGAGATGAAGCGCGGCCCGATCACCAGCCCGATGAACAGCGCCGTCATCAGCGCCGCGCCCGAGCGGAATGTCTGGTACCTTACGAGGTTGAAGAGCCCCTCGAATTCAAGCCACTGCGCCAGCGTATAGAGCATCTATGCATCCTTGGCGGTGAAATGTGCCACGACCCGCGACAATCCAACCGAATTCGATCCCTTTACCAGCACCGCATCGCCGCCCAGCAGGCCGAATTCCTCCAGCGCGGCGATTGCGTCACCGGGCCCATGGCAATGCGCAAAGGCGATGGACTTGCCAAGCGGCGGGGTCGCCCCTTTCCCCAGTTCGCGTGCCAGCGGGGCCATCTCCTCGCCGACCAATACGGCGAAATCCACGTCCGCTGCGCTCAATGGCTCGGCCAGCTGCTGGTGGAAGGCGGGGCCGAAATCGCCCAGTTCCTTCATCGCGCCCAGCACCGCGATGCGCCGGCCTGCGGGCGTGGAGCCGAGCCCGGCCAGCGTGGCACGCATGCTGGCGGGATTGGCGTTGTAGCTTTCGTCCACCAGCAGGGCCTGGCCGCCTGGCGCGGCAATCCGGTGGCGCGCACCGCGACCCTTCAGGCCGCCCATTTCTGCCAGCGCAAGACCCGCCGCGCCAAGATCGCCGCCGGCCGCATGCACGGCTGCCATCACGCACAGCGCATTGGAAACCCAGTGATCGCCGGGTTCGGCCACGGTGAAGCACAGATGCCGCCCGGCAAACTTCGCCGTCACCAGAGAACCGCCATTGGCAGACGGGATGGCATCGACCAGCCGCATGTCGGCCTGTTCGCTGCGCCCGAAGCTGATGATATCGGCCTTCGCGGCGCGCGCGGCATCGGCCAGGCGCTGGAAATGCGGACTGTCTGCCGGGATGATGGCCGTGCCGCCTTCCTGCAGACCTTCGAAGATCTCCGCCTTGGCGTCCGCAATCGCCTCCTCGCTGCCGAGGTTCTCGATATGCGCGGGGGCGATGGTGGTAATGACGGCGACATGCGGGCGCGCCTGCGCCGTGAGGACGGAGATTTCCGCCGCGTGGTTCATGCCCATCTCGAACACGCCGTAATCGCTGCGCGCGGGCATGCGCGACAGGCTGAGCGGCACGCCGACATGGTTGTTATAGCTGCGGATGGAGCGATGGGTGCGGCCCCGGCTGGTCCGATCGAGCGCGGCGAAAATGGCTTCCTTCACGCCCGTCTTGCCGACCGAGCCCGTGACGCCGATTACCGTGCCCGCCATGCGTTCACGCGAGGCGGCGGCCAGTGCTTCCAGCGCCGCGCCGGTATCCTTTACCAGCACATGCGGCCAGTCGACCGGGCGGTCCACGATGGCGGCAGCGGCGCCTGCGGCAAAGGCCTTGTCGATGAAGCGGTGGCCATCCATCGCCTCGCCCTTCAGCGCCACGAAAAGGTCGCCCGGGCGCACATCGCGGCTGTCCATTTCCACGCCGGAGACCTGGAAGGCCGCGCTGGCCGTACCGCCGGTCGCCGCGGCGATCTCGGCGCTGGTCCACAGCGCCAGGCGCGCCTCGTCGCGCGCCTGCACCGGCCACGGCATTACCTTGCGAACTGCGTTCACGAGCGTCCTCCAACAGCGGCGCATTGCCGCGCCACATCCACATCGTCAAAGGGCAGGACGCGCTTATCCTCGCCCCGTCCGATAACCTGTCCCTGTTCGTGCCCCTTGCCCGCGATCAGCACGATGTCGTCGCGCCCCGCCTCGGCAATGGCAGCGGCGATAGCGTCGCGCCGCCCGCCGATTTCGCGCGCGCCTGCCGCTTCGGCCATGATGGCGGAGCGGATGGCGGCCGGGTCTTCCCCGCGCGGATTGTCATCGGTGATTATGACCAGATCCGATGCCTCGCTCGCCACCTTGCCCATCGGGCCGCGCTTGCCCTCGTCACGGTCGCCGCCCGCACCGAACACGGTGATCAGGCGCCCCGTCACGTGCGGGCGCAGCGCCGCGATGGCAGCGCCCAGCGCATCGGGCGTGTGGGCGTAATCCACATAGACCGGCGCCCCGGCCTGCGTGATGACGGCACGTTCCAGCCTGCCGCGCACCGGCTGCAGGCGGCCCAGCCCGTCGAACACCTGCGCGGCGTCGCCGCCCGTGGCCAGCACCAGCCCCGCCGCCACCAGCGCATTGGCGACCTGGTATTCGCCTATCAGCGAGAGGCGCACGCGGCGTTCCTGCCCGCCATGCTCGATGGTCAAATCCTGCCCCAGCTGCCCGGCTTCGCGGCCGGTGAGGCGGATGTCCGCGCCATTTTCGCCCACGGTAAACAGGGTCAGGCCGCGCGCCTCGGCACGTTTGATCGCCGCTGGCGAATATTCGTCATCCGCCCACATCACAGCCGTGCCGCCATCGTCGACGACCTCGTCGAACAGGCGCATCTTGGCGTCAAAATATTCCGCCATGTCGGCGTGATAATCCAGGTGATCGCGGCTGAAATTGGTGAATGCGCCCGCCGCCACCGGCAGGCCCTCGTTGCGATACTGGCTCAGGCCATGGCTGCTCGCCTCGTAAGCCACCCGCGTCACGCCTTCGCGCGCCAGGCCCGTCATGTTGGACAGGAAAGTGACGATATCGGGCGTGGTCAGGCCGGTGGAGACGCTCTCATCCGGCGTGGTGACGCCCAGCGTGCCGATGCTGGCCGCCCGCTCGCCGCACATGCGCCAGAGCTGGCGGGTCATCTCCACGGTGGAGGTCTTGCCGTTCGTGCCCGTCACCGCGACCACCACGGGCGGAACAGGTGTGAAGAAGCCTGCGGCCATGCGGGCAAAGGCCTGCCGCGGTTCATCGGCGGCGATATGGAGTGCGCCCTCCACCGTCGCTTCGGGCCGCGCGATTACCGCCACCGCGCCGGCCGCGATGGCAGCGGGGATGAAGTCCTCGCCATTGGCTGCGCTGCCGCGGAATGCACCGAACACATTGCCGGGCGCGACCTTGCGATTGTCGATGGCGAAGCCGGTGACATTGGTGTCGCCCGCCTCGCCGGCGTCCAGCCCGGCCCGCGCAGCAAGCTCTCGCAGCGTCATTCGACACCCCCGTGAACCAGCGGCTTCAGATCCGACAGGTCTATATCGCGGGAGGTATCGGGCATCACGCCCAGCAGCGGGCCGATGCGCGGGACCACGCGGCCCACGATTGGCGCGGCATTCCAGGACGCGGTGCGCTGGTAGGAACTGGCCGCCGTGCCCTTGGGCTCGTCCAGCATGGCGATGACGACGTAGCGCGGGCGGTCCATCGGAAAAGCGGCGGCGAATGTGGAGACGAGGCTGGTCTTGCGATAACCCCCGCGGCCCGGCTTCTCGGCAGAGCCGGTCTTGCCGCCCACGCGGTAGCCATCGGCATCGGCGCTGCGGCCCGTGCCGTAGACCACGATCATGCGCAGCAGCTGGTTCATGCGCGCGCTGGTGCTGGCCTTGAACACGCGGCGACCGCGCGGGGCCGTGCCGGGTTCCACCTTCACCATGGTCGCAGGGCGCCAGATGCCGCCATTCACCATCGCGGCGTAAGCGGAGGCGAGGTGCAGCGGGGTCACGGCGATACCGTGGCCATAGCTGACCGTCATGCCGGTGATGCGCGGCCATTTGCCATCGCGCCACAGCGGGAAACCGCGTGCGGGCAGCTCGATATAGGGCCGCTCGGCAAAGCCCAGCTCCTCCATGTAACGCTTCAGCACGTCCGGCCCCATCGCATCGGCGATCTGCGCGGTGACGATGTTGCTGGAATGAATCAGCGATTCCGGCACGTTCAGGCTGGCGCCAATCACGTGGCTGTCATTGATCTGGTGGCCGCCGATCTTCAGCGGGCGGTTGGCCTGGTAACGCTTGCCCAGATTGGTGACCTTGCCCGCATCGATGGCTGCGGCAACCGAAAGCGGCTTGAAGGTGGAGCCAAGCTCGTAAACCTGGTTGGTCACGCGATTGAACATGTTGGCCTGGCCGGCGGCGTCGATGCGGTTGGGATCGAAGCTGGGCAGCGATGCCAGCGCCAGCACCTCTCCGGTGTCGACATCCAGCACGATGCCCGCCGCGCCCACGGCATCCACGGCCAGCATGCCGCGGTGAAGTTCGTCTTCCAGCGCGCCCTGCACGCGGGTGTCGATGGAAAGCGGCATGCTTGCGCCGTGGACCGCCGGGTTGGACAGCTGGTCCTGGAAATAGGATTCCATGCCGACATGGCCCTGCCCGTCCGACCCGACATAGCCCAGCACGTGGGCGGCCAGCGGACCTTGCGGATAGTGGCGGTCGGTTTCCTGTGGCAGTTCCAGCGCCAGCTCGCCAATGGTGTACACCTTGTTGGCATCCTCCGGCAGAACGCGGCGGCGCAGGTATCCGCGCTTGCCCGATGCCAGCTGGCGGGTCGTCGCCTCCAAATTCATGTCCGGGAAAATGGCCTGCAATTCAGCCGCGACCTGCGCCGGATCTTTGACCAGCGGCGTGCCATCGCCCTCCAGTGCGTCGGGGTTGAACCACAGCGCATAGGCGGGGAATGCGCGCGCCAGCGGCACGCCGTTGCGATCGGTGATCTCGCCGCGCGGGGGCAGCAGCTGCGATTGCAGCGAATAGGTGGCAGGGGCCGGTTGCACCACGCCCAGCCACGCCAGCCGCAGCAGCGCGGCCAGCGCCAGCAGCACGAACACGCCGCCCACCAGCAGCGCGCGCATCTGGGCGGTCAGCAGGAAGCGGCGGCGATCGTCGACCAGCCGCACGCGGGGAGAGGCGAAGCTGCCGGAATGCACGAAAGCCGTCACGGCCGCGCTTCCACAGACGCAGCGGAGCCGGTCGTGCTGCCACCGCCGACATCGGCCAGCGGGATGCGGAACATGCCATTATCCGCCCGTGCAGCACGGCGGCTCTCGGCCTCGGCTGCCGGATCGACCAGGTCGTCGTCCAGTACGCGGCCGGTCAACGGGGAGACAAGGCGCGGGAATTCCGGCGCATTCTCTCCCGTGGCGGCGCCGGCCACGCGGATCGGCATGGGCGCGCCGTCTGCCCGCGGCGTGCCGAATGCGGCAAGCGACCGCTCGTTCTCGATGTAATGCCCGGCTTCCGGCGGGCGGTAGCCGAACTCCAGCCGGTTCCAGCGCACCAGCTGCTGCACATTGGCGCGGGCGGCGAATTCGGTTTCCAGCAGCAGGTTGTTGCGCTCCAGCGCGATGATGCGCTTTTCCGCGGCGACGACATTGGTCTTCACCGTGTGCACTTTCAGGTGCAGCGCGCCGTACAATGCCGTGCAGATCGCCAGCACGGCGATCCAGCCAAGGCGGCGGAGCTGGCTCTGCCGGGTCATGCCGCTGCCCTCGCCGGTGCATCCGTGCGCGTCGCGGCGCGCAGGGTGGAAGAGCGCGAGCGCGGGTTGCGCGCAATCTCCGCCTCGGAGGGGCGGATCGCCTTACTGAGCTCTGCGAAAACCGGCTGCGGCCCGCTATCGGCCACGGGCAGGTGGCGCGAGGTGCTGCGCGCCTTTCCGGCGGCGTCTTTCAGGAAGCGCTTCACGATCCGGTCTTCCAGCGAATGGAAGCTGACCACGGCCAGCCGCCCGCCGCTCTTGAGCAGGGATTCGGAGGCCTTCAGGCCGGCTTCCAACTCGTCCAGCTCTCCATTCACATGGATGCGGACGGCCTGGAAGGTGCGGGTCGCAGGGTCTTTCTTGTCATGCGGCTTGTGACCCAGGGCGCGGCGCACCACGCGGGCAAGCTCGCCGGTGGTCTCCAGCGGGCGCGCAGCCACGATGGCGCGGGCGACGCGGCGGCTCTGGCGCTCCTCCCCAAAGTGATAGAGCACATCGGCAATGCTCGCCTCGTCGGCGGTGTTCAGGAAATCGGCGGCGCTTTCGCCATCCTGCGCCATGCGCATGTCCAGCGGGCCATCGGCGGAAAAGGCGAAGCCGCGCTCCGCCTGGTCCAGCTGCATGGAGGAGACGCCGATGTCCATGGTGATGCCGTCCACCTGCGCCACGCCGGCCTCTGCCATGGCGTCCAGCATGTCGGAAAAGGCGCGGTGATGCAGGACGAGGCGCGGGGGATTTTCGCGCGTTTCATCCCACTTGCTGCCCGCTGCGATGGCGTCGGGATCGCGGTCGAATGCGTGGACAACCGCGCCCGCTTCCAGCAGCGCGCGGGTATAACCGCCTGCGCCGAACGTGGCGTCGATCATCACGTTGCCAGGCTGCGGGGCAAGCGCCTCGATCACTTCGTCCAGCAGGACGGGGATGTGGGGTGCAGGCGCGCTCACTTCCGGCCTGCCTTGGCCAGCGCGCGCTGGTGCATCTCGCGGCACTTGGCCTGCGCGGACTGGAATTGCGGGCCCATGCCCTCCAGCGCTTCGGGATCCCACAGGGTGAAATAGTCGCCCAGCCCCTGCAAATAGACCGCGTCCCGCAGGTTCCCCAGCTCCAGAAGGTAGTCGGGCAGGATGAAGCGCCCGCTCGCATCGAAGGGGACCTTGGAATAGCCATACAGCTGCATGGCGCGCACGCCGCGGTCGAAATCGCGGCCGAATTTCATCGCCCGCTCTTCCTCGCGGTCCAGCGTATCCTCGAAGGTTTCGGTATAGGACAGGTCGAAGCCGACCAGGCAGGGCCAACTTTCATGCTTGGCCAGGCACAGCACACGTTCGCCGCTAAGGTCATGGATTGCCTTGCGAAAGTCGGGCGGCAGGGCGAATCGGTTCTTCTCGCCGCGAAGCGCGAAGCCGAATTCCCCATAAGATGGCTTTTTCGCCAACGTCCCGTTCCCTCACATTCGCACCCGGCCCCGGTTCCGCGCGCGACACAGCTTCCCCGTGCAGGCGCGCAGTCATGCGGCCCGCCCGCCCCGACAGGGCGCGACGAAAGCAACTTTTCCGATGGAACGACTCTCTAACTCGGGATGGTGCGGGATGGAAGGGGAAATCGCGGGAAATAACCCGAACTTAACCATGCAAACGGCCAGAAACCGCAGAAATACGCGGTTCGAGCGAGCTCGACTTTTTCCCCAGTTCTAAGATTAGACCACGGGAAAATACGCGAAATTCCTCGCATTCCGCGATTTCCCGCGCTGTCCCCTATTTCCGGGATTCGCCCAGCAACCAAGCCAGTGCGCTGTCGGAACCGGGCATGGGCTCGTGCAGGTCCAGGAAGGCGGCATCGCCGAACAGCGTGATGCTGCCTGTCCCGAGACGGCAGCGAAGGAAGGAATTGTCATGCGATTGCTGGCAAGCCCGCACACCATTGCCCGCCAGCCTGAAGTGGCCGGGCAGCATGACCGGGATGGCAACCTGCTTCGGATGGCCGCGATCGGCATCCCCGTCCCGCACCGTCCCCACATCCTCTGCCGGGATATTTTCGCCCAGCAGCTGCGCGGCCTCCGGCTGGCCTTCGTCATACAGCATCTCGATCCCCCAACGCTGGAGGATGGGCGATAGCAGCACGACGTCCTGCGGGCGGCGCCGGTCGCCAAGGCCGAAGCGCGAGTGGCTGGTCATCATCGGGTCCGCCACCAGCAGCAGGCGGCCCCCGCCGCGCACCCATTCATCGAGCGCGACATTCTCCGACGGGGCGAGCGGGCGCGGCTGTGCCATGACCAGCAGGTCCACATCGGCAAGATATTCCGGCGCGATGAAATCCACCGCGCGCAGCTTCCCGCCCTGCTCCAGCACGCCGCGCGCCCAGTGCTGTTCGGCAGAGCCTGCCAGCGTTTCTGCGATGGAGGCGGTTTCACCCCACATGATCGGCAGGGTGGTGAACAGCCCGGTGACGCGCGGTTCCTGCGCTTCCGCCTCTTCCACCTGCGCGACCGGGTCATGCGCCCATGCCGCAGGGGCCAGCAACATTGCGGCAGGCAGCAGCGCCGCCGCCAGCATCCTATTGCGCATTGCCGTCACCACCAGCCGCAGGGGCGCCCTCGCCCGCCACCGGTCCGGGAGCCGCATCGGGTGTCTCGTCGACCGGCGGGAGGTCCGGCACCACGCCGATATCCACCAGCGGATCGCTCGGCGCTTCGGGGGACGGGCTCGCTTCGGCGACGGGCGGCTCGCCCTCGATCGCGGCGGCTTCCTCGTCCAACAGGCGCGCCTGGTCGATCACGATATTGGCAAGGCCCACCAGCAGGATCAGCCCGACCACGCCGGACAGGCCCACCTGCAGGCGCTGCATATTCTGTGCGCGCGTCCCGGCAAGCGGGGCGGAGGTCGGTTCGTGATCGTCCGGGAGCTGCGGCCCCTGCTGTTCTGGAATATCGACTTGCTGGTTCATGCCGCCATCCTAACCGGACTAGATTAACCCAGCCAGTCGAAAACCGGCAGGTCCTTCTCGCGCAGCCATTCCGGGTTGTAGAGCGTCGATAGGTAGCGGAAGCCCGTATCGCACAGGATCGTGGCGACGCGCGCCTGCGGGCCAAGCTTCCGGCCCAGAGCCACCGCGCCTGCAATGTTGATCCCGCTGGAGAGGCCGAGGCACAGCCCTTCCTCGCGCAGCAGGCGGGCAACCCATTCCATCCCTTCCTGGTCGGAGATGCGGAACTGCGTGTCGATCGGCGCGCCTTCCAGGTTTGCCGTGATGCGCCCCTGCCCGATCCCCTCGGCCACGGAATTGCCTTCCGCCTGCAATTCGCCGTTCTCGTAATAGGAAAACAGCGCGGCGCCATGCGGGTCCGTCAGGGCGATGGTGACGTTCTCGTCCAGCCCCTTCAGTCCCATGCCGACGCCGGCAATCGTGCCGCCCGTGCCCGCCGCGCAGGTGAAGCCGTCGATCTTGCCATCCATCTGGTCGAAGATTTCCGGCGCGGTGGTTTCAAGGTGCGCCTTGCGATTGGCCGTATTGTCGAACTGATTGGCCCAGATTGCGCCCTCTGTTTCCTCCGCGATGCGGCGGCTGGTGTGGACGAAATGGTTGGGGTCCGCGAACTTGGTAGGCGAAACCAGCACCAGCTCCGCGCCCAGCGCGCGCAGCGTGTCCATCTTCTCGCGGCTCTGGTTGTCGGGCATGACGATCACGGTCTTGTAGCCGCGCGCATTGGCCACCAGCGCGATGCCGATGCCGGTATTGCCCGCCGTGCCTTCCACCACCGTGCCGCCCAGCTGCAATTCGCCGCGGGCTTCCGCATCCCGGATGATGCCCAGCGCCGCGCGGTCCTTCACACTGCCGCCGGGGTTGGCGAATTCGCATTTACCGAAGATGGCACAGCCCGCCGCCTCGCTCGGCCCTTCCAGGCGCACGAGCGGCGTATTTCCGATAAGGTCGAGGGTGCTTCGGCGGATTGGCGGTGCAGTCATGCCGCGCGGGTTACGCGCACCGGCCCGCGCCCGCAATGCAGGATGCCTTGGGCGGCGCTAAAGTCAGTCTTCCTGCGCGATGGTGACCTTGAGGCCGTCCAGCTCGTCCGTGAAGGGGATCTGGCAGGACAGGCGGCTGGTGTCGTCGCGGTGATCGCTGGAATCGAGCAGGTCGTCCTCGTCCTCGCTCATGGCGGGCAGCTTGTCCTTGTACTGCGCATCCACATGCACGTGGCAGGTGGCGCAGGAACAGCAGCCGCCGCACAGCGCCAGCAGTTCGTCAAAGCCGTTGTCGCGGATGGCTTCCATGACGGTAAGGCCGCTTTCAACATCGACTTCAGTCGTTTCGCCTTCGCGGGTGGTGACGATCAGCTTCGGCATGCGTGAGAACCCTGTCGGTTGCCAAGTGGAAGCGGGCTGCTAGGCAATCGCGCGAAGATTGGCAAGCAGGGCGGGAGCGATAGGCATGGGCATGACGGCGACGCGCATACGCGAAGGGCTGGATGCGATCGCGGCGCAGGAACCGGGCATCGCCCGCGCGCTGGAGGTGGCCGGATACCCGGAGCCGCGCATCCGCGAGACAGGCTATCGCACATTGCTGCGCACCATCGTGGGCCAGCAGGTCAGCGTGGCAGCGGCAAGTAGCGTCTGGAACAAGCTGGAGGCGCTGCTGGGCGAGGACATGCCGCCCGAAGACCTGCTGGCGCGCAATTTCGACGAGCTGCGCGCCTGCGGCCTCTCGCGCCAGAAGCAGGGCTATGCCCGGTCGCTTTGCGAGCTGGTCCATGCGGGCGAACTGGAACTGGATAACCTGCCAGCGGATGACGAGGCTGCGATTGCAGAGCTGGTGCGCATCAAGGGCATCGGCCGCTGGTCTGCGGAGATATACCTGCTGTTCGCGGAAGGCCGCGCCGATATCTGGCCGGCCGGCGACCTTGCCGTGCAGGCAGGCCTGGCAAAGATCCTGGAGCTTGCAGAGCGTCCTTCGGAGAAAGATGCGCGCCTCATGGCACAAGGATGGAGTCCGCACCGCGGGCCCGTCGCCCTGCTGACATGGCACGTCTACAACAACCCGGCGCTATAGCCGTTTGCAGAATGCACGGCGCAGTTCGCAGAGCTGCCATATTACGGGCGCTCTTTTCCGGTAGGGTTCGCCCAACACATCAGGAAGGGGAGCCTTATATCATGAAATTACGTAGCAAGTTTCTCGCATCCATCGGCCTTGCAGCCGCTCTGGGCGCTTGCACCACAATGACTGGAGACACGATGACCGCCAGCGCATCCGATGCGAACGAACCGGCCGCCACAGCCACGACGATGAGCGCAGCGGACATGGTCGCCGATTACCCGCTGATCAGCCGCGACGACCTGTTCGGCAACCCGACGCGGGCCGGCGGGCAGCTGAGCCCGGACGGCAAGTTTGTCAGCTGGCGCGCACCGCACGAAGGCGTGATGAATGTCTGGGTGGCACCAGCGAATGATCCGGCCGCTGCACGCCGCATCACCAATTCCACCGACCGCCCGATCCGCAGCTACTTCTGGGCTCCCGACGCCAAAAGCATCCTGTATGTCCAGGACAAGGGCGGCGACGAGAACTTCCTGCTTTACAGCATCGACCTTGCCAGCGGTGAAGAGCGCACGATGACGCCGTTCGAGAACACCCGCGTCCAGATGCTGGGTGGTTCCGATACAATCAAGGACAAGGTGCTGGTTGGCCTGAACAACCGCGACCCGCGCCTGCATGATGCTTACCTGCTGGACCTCAACACGGGCGAACTGACGCTGGTGATGGAAAACACCGGCTATGTCGGCTTCGTGGCGGATGACCAGCTGAACCTGCGCTGGGCCATGCGCCAGAACGCAGCTGGCGGCATGGACCTGTTCAAGATCGTGGACGGCGAGGTCGAGGCGACCCCGTCCGAAAGCACGATGATGGAAGATTCGCTGACGACCCGCCCGGCGGGCTTCAACATCAGCGGCGACACCTTCTACTGGCTGGACAGCCGCGGTCGCAACACAGCCGCCCTGATCGCGCAGGACGTGGCAACGGGCGAGAAGCGCGTCATTGCCGAAAGCGACAAGGCCGATATCGGCGGCGTCATCGCCGACAAGAAGACCGGCGAGCCAATCGCCTATTCGATCAATTACAAGAAGTCCGAATGGACCTTCTTCGATGCCGACCTGAAGGCGAGCTTCGACTGGCTGGACCAGCGGCTGGACGGTGAATTCGGCATCCAGAGCCGGACCGATGACGATCGCACCTGGCTGGTCTGGAACGACCCGCTGACCGCGCCTGCCACCACCTATCTTTATGACCGCGACGCAGGCACTCTGACCGAGTTCTACACCGCACGTCCGGAACTGGAAGGCGCGCCCCTGCAGCCGATGCAGGCGCTCGAAATTCCCAGCCGCGACGGGTTGACGCTGGTCAGCTACCTGACCCTGCCGCCCGGCTCGGACAAGGATGGCGACGGTGTCCCGGAAGAGGCCGTGCCGATGGTGCTGCTGGTCCATGGCGGTCCGTGGGCACGCGATGGCTACGGCTACAACAGCTACCATCAGTGGCTGGCTAACCGCGGCTATGCCGTGATGAGCGTCAACTTCCGCGGCTCAACCGGCTTCGGCAAGGACTTCATCAACGCCGGCAATCTGGAATGGTCCAAGAAGATGCATGACGACCTGATCGACGCCACGCAGTGGGCGGTCGACAAGGGCGTTGCGCGCGAAGACGGCGTTGCCATCATGGGCGGGTCCTATGGCGGCTATGCCACGCTGGTGGGCCTGGCCTACACGCCCGACACCTTCGCATGCGGCGTGGACATCGTCGGCCCGTCCAACCTGGAAACGCTGCTGGAAACCATCCCGCCCTATTGGGAGCCGCTGGTGAAGCAGTTCCACACCCGCATGGGCGATCCCAACACGCCGGAAGGCCTGCAGCTGCTGCGCGATGCCAGCCCGCTTTACCGCGCCGGCGACATCACGAAGCCGCTGCTGATCGGCCAGGGCGCCAACGACCCGCGCGTGAAGCAGGCGGAAAGCGACCAGATCGTGGGCGCGATGCAGGAAGCGGGCATCCCCGTCACCTACGTCCTGTTCCCCGATGAAGGGCACGGTTTCGCCAAGCCCAACAACAACATCGCCTTCAACGCGGTGACCGAGAATTTCCTCGCCACCTGCCTTGGCGGGCGTTCGGAAGCGGTCGGCGACACGGTGGAGAACTCGACCGCCGAAATCGTGACCGGCGAAGAATATGTGATGGGCCTGTCGAACGGCGGCTGATCGCAGCAGGCAGCATCGCTGCACAAAATCGGGCCGCGCGATGGGAATCCTCGCGCGGCCCTTTTTTGTGCGCGGCAGCTTGCCATTTACATCGCTGTCAGTAACGATGGCTGCCATGAAAAGCATCTTCATCACCGGCGGCGGCAGCGGCATCGGCCGCGCGATCGCCCAGCGTTTCGCCCGCGAGGGCTGGTTCATCGGGCTCGGCGACATCAGCGCGGATGGCATGGCGGAAACCGCCGCCCTGCTGCCCGATGGGCGCAGCTCCAGCCACGCGCTCGATGTGACGCAGCCAGAACAGTGGACGCAGGCGCTCGCCGATTTCGCGGGCGCGGCGGGCGGGACGATCAACGTCCTCGCCAACAATGCCGGCGTGGCGCAGGGCGGCAAGCTGGCCGCGCTGACCGATGCGGAGATCGACCGCACGCTGGCTATCAACCTGTCGGGCGTGCTGTACGGTGCGCGCGCCGCATATCCCTACCTCAAGGCCGCCGCGCCCGATGCCTGCCTGGTCAACACCTGCAGCGCCGCGGGGCTTTACGGCCAGCCGGGCATGAGCGTCTATTGCGCCAGCAAGTTCGGCGTGCGTGCCGTGACGGAAAGCCTGGACGCGGAATGGGCGCCGGACGGGATTGCCGTGCGCGATGTCATGCCCAGCTTCATCGACACGCCCCTGCTGCATGGTGGCTCGCATGTCGGCGACAATGTCCCCATGCGCCAGCGCGTGCAGGAGGCGGGCCTGGAATTCACGCCGGTGGAGGATGTGGCCGAGACATTCTGGCGCGCCGTCAACGGCAGCACGATGCACCGCCCCGTGGGCAAGACCGCGAAACTTCTGGCCCTCGCCAGCCGCTGGTCGCCCGGCTATATCCGCTTCCGCGCGCACAGGCTGGAAAAAGCCGGCACGCGCCCGATGGGATAGAGGAACAGCCTACATGACTCAGCGCAAAGCAATCTTCATCACCGGCGGCGGCAGCGGCATCGGCCGCGCCATCGCGCAAAAATTTGCCGGTGAGGGTTGGTTTTGCGGCCTCGCCGATTTGAACCAGCAGGGGATGGAGGAAACCGCCGCCCTGCTACCCGACGGCGCGAGCTCCATCCACAAGTTCGACGTGCGCGATTTCGAGGCGTGGGAGCGCGAGCTGGCGGCCTTTGCCGAGAAGTCCGGCGGGCGGATCGATGCGCTGGCCAACAATGCCGGCATCCCCAGCGGCGGCCCGCTGCACGAGGTTTCGATCGAGGAGTTGGACGCGCTGCTGGACGTAAATATCCGCGGCGTGTTCTACGGCGCGAAGGCGGCTTTCCCTTACCTGCTGGAAAGCGCACCGGGCTCCTGCCTGCTCAACACCGCCAGCGCCGCGGCGCTATACGGCATGGCCAACCAGAGCGTATACGGCGCGACCAAGGCGGCGGTCCGATCCATGACCGAAAGCCTCGATGCCGAATGGAGCCCGCAGGGCGTGCGCGTGCGCAGCATGATGCCTAGCTTCATCGACACGCCGCTGCTGAAGAACCCGCCCAACCGCAGCCGCAACACGCCCATCCGCGATGCGGTGATCGAGGCCGGGCTGGAATTCACGCCGGTCGAAGTGGTGGCGGACAATGCCTGGAACGCGGTGCATTCGGAAAAGGGCCTGCATTATATTGTCGGCAAGACGGCAGAGCGGCTGAAGTTCACCGCCAAATGGCTGCCCGGCAAGCTGCGCCAGCGTGCGCGCCTGCTGGCCAATGCCCATAACCGCAGCGAGGGGCGCGAGGCGGGTTGAGGCTCAGTCCTTCGCTTCGCCCACCACGCGACGCTAGGCTCACTTCATTCGCCAAGCTCTGCTTCCCCTCCCGCATGCGGGAGGGGTTTGCGAGACTTGCTGAGCCGTAGGCGAAGCTAGTCGCAGCGGGGTGGGCGACGCACGGCGATACGTCTCAAACAATCCCGTCGATAAACCGTGCCAGCTTCACGTCCCGCTCGCTCAGCCCGTCGCAATCATGCGTGGTCAGGGTGATTTCGACGCGGTTGTAGACGTTGGACCATTCCGGGTGGTGGTCCTGCTTGTCCGCCGTGATGGCGACGCGGGTCATGAAGCCGAAGGCCTCGTTGAAATCCTTGAACTTGAAGCTGCGGTGGATGGCCTTGCCATCATCGCGCAGGGTCCAGTCGGTCAGCTCGCCCAGCGCCTCGTCGCGCTCGGCATCGGTCAGTTCGGCAATCGCCATCTCGCAGAAACCTCTTTCTTGTGTGTTGGGGGCGCAATGCCCTAACGCTCCGCCGCATGGAAGGGTGCCGACTTCAAGCGCATGAGATTGCCTGCCTGCGCGGGGAGCGGCTGCTGTTCCGCGGGCTCACGCTCGGCCTGAAACCGGGCGAGGCCCTGCAGGTGACGGGCGCCAATGGCACGGGCAAGTCCAGCCTGATCCGCATCCTGGCCGGCCTGATGCGGCCCACATCCGGTCAGGTCATCCGCCGCTGCGATATCGCCCTGCTGGACGAGCGGCCCGCGCTGGACCCCGACCGACCGCTGGGCGAGGCGCTCGCCTTCTGGCAGCGGATGGACGGCGGGGAGATGCCGCTGGAAAGGCTAGGGCTGGACGGATTGCTGGACGTGCCCGTGCGCTACCTCTCCACCGGGCAGACCAAGCGCGCGGCGCTGGCCCGCATGATCGGACAGGGCGCGCCGGTGTGGCTGCTGGACGAGCCGCTCAACGGCCTCGATGCCGACGCGGTGACGCTGGCGGAAAAGCTGGTGGCCGAGCATTGCGCGAGCGGCGGCATCGCAGTGGTAGCCAGCCACCAGGCCTTTGCACTGCGCGGCATGCGCTACCTCGCGGTCGAGGATTACGTCTCATGAGCGGCCTCGGCGCGATCTTCCGGCGCGATCTTGGCCTGCTGCTGCCGGGTGGGAAGCGCGGCGGCACCTTGCTGCCGGTGCTGTTCTTCCTGGCGGTAGCGATGCTTTATCCCTTCGCCGTGGGGCCCGACGCTCCGCTGCTGGCGCGCACCGGCGGCGGCGTGATCTGGGTGGCGGCCCTACTCGCCGCGATCCTGCCGCTGGACCGACTCGTCGCCCCGGACCTTGAGGCGGGGATGTTCGACCAATGGGCCCTGCGCGGCCTGACGGAGGAAATGGTGATGGCCAGCCGCCTCGCCGCCCACTGGCTCAGCTTCGGCCCGCCCCTGATGCTCGCCGCCCTGCCCGCCGCCGCCCTGCTAAGCCTGAGCGGGGAGACACTGCGGACGGTGCTGCTGGGCCTGCTGGCCGGAACCCCCGGCCTCGCCGCCATCGGCCTGACCATCGCCGCGCTGACTGTCTCCCTGCGCGGGGGCGCTGCACTGGCGGGCCTGCTGCTGGTGCCGCTGGCCGTACCGCTGCTGATCTTCGGCGCGGGCGCGCTCTCGACCGGCGGTGCGGGCGGGATTGCGCTGACCGGGGCGATGAGTTTGCTGCTGTGCGCGGCCTGCCCGTTTGCTGCGGGGGCTGCGGTGCGGGCGGCGCGCGAGGGTTAACCTCGTTCGACTTTCAACCCCTGAGCAATGTCTAGTCAATGGAACTTTCATAGATGTCCAAGTCGAGGGCAAGGCCGCGCTCAGCTATTGCACCGAGGACCTTAGGCTCAATTTCCAAGCCATCATTGTACGAATTGAGCCAGAGACCACAAAAAAGTACGCCCCGGAAGCGAGCATTTAAGTCGCGCCATACACCCAAATCTTTGGTCAGTGACGCTAGCAATTCGTCGATTTGCCGGCTAAGGTTTTCGGGTTCGCAACGGTTCGCTTTCAATCGCCATGAGCCTGTATGGGCGATTTTCTCCGCACCAGGGGAGGTGGCCCATCTGCCACCTTTTGCGACGCCAATCGTGGGCTCCATTCCGAGTAAGCCCGTGATCTCATGCGGGTCTAAATCATCACCATAGAACCCGACGGTTGCTGCTGATTCCCGTAACCGTCCCATCATCTCAACCCACAGCTCAGTGATCGGCTAATCATTCAGAAACTGGCATTGGCCGAAACCAATCAATAAGGCGGCTTGTCCAGCCCCTTCGGGCTCAGCGTGAAGATCTCGCAGCCGTCTTCGGTGATGCCGATCGAATGCTCGAACTGCGCGCTCAAGCTCTTGTCGCGCGTCACCGCGGTCCAGCCGTCGTTGAGCAATTTCACATGCGGGCGGCCGAGGTTGATCATGGGTTCGATGGTCATGAACATGCCGGCCTTCAGCTCCGGGCCCGTGCCCGCGCGGGCGGCATGGACGACTTCGGGCGCGTCGTGGAACAGGCGGCCGAGGCCATGGCCGCAGAATTCGCGCACCACGCCGTAGCGCTGGCTTTCCGCATGCCGCTGGATGGCCGCGCCAATATCGCCCAGCCGCGCGCCGGGGCGGACCTGTTCGATTCCCAGCATCAGGCATTCATGCGTGATGTCGACCAGGCGGCGGGCCTTCAGCGGCACGTCGCCCACCAGATACATGCGGCTGGTATCGCCGTGCCAGCCGTCCAGCAGCGGGGTCACATCGATGTTCACGATGTCCCCATCCTTCAGCTTCTTGTCCGACGGGATGCCGTGGCAGACCACGTGGTTGATGCTGATGCAGCAGGAATGGGTATAGCCGCGATAGCCCAGCGTCGCGGGCACGGCGCCGCCGTCGAAGGTCATCTCGCGCACGATCCGGTCGAGCTCGCCAGTGGTGACGCCGGGCTGCACCCGGTCTGCCATCTCGTCCAGGATCTCGGCTGCCAGCCGCCCGGCGGCGCGCATGCCGTCAAAGCCTGCGGGGCCGTGGAGCTTGATCGTGCCGTCGCGGATGACGGTCTCTTCACCGGTGATGTGCTGGTATTCGGTC
Organism: Paraurantiacibacter namhicola; assembly: GCF_001687545.1. Lineage (NCBI taxonomy): Bacteria > Pseudomonadati > Pseudomonadota > Alphaproteobacteria > Sphingomonadales > Erythrobacteraceae > Paraurantiacibacter > Paraurantiacibacter namhicola. The sequence continues at coordinate 2,290,505 of NZ_CP016545.1, forward strand.
ATGCCGGGGCATGTAGCGATAGCGCGCAGAAATTGCGAGGGCGCGCTTACCGGCGCACGGCAAACGCCTCACGATATTGCGGCTTCACCATGTCGAGCAGCGCCGCAGTCATGGGCAGCGTCACTTCGAACGTCCCTTCTGCATAAGGCCCGGCGACATAGGGGGCGAAGAGGAAGTTGATCCGGTCGAAGGCTGTCCCGCCGGAGGAGGCAAAGGTGATGACCACGTCCTCCAGCGCCGGGCAATCCTCGAACATGCCGCCCGATCCCCGCTCCACCTTCATGCCGCGCCGTTCCTCGCGCTGGGCATCCAGCGCATCGCACATCGGCCCGGATACGCGGTTCTCGAAGGCGCTGCGGCTCTTGAACAATTCGCCCGCCGCCAGTGCCTTCCCGGCCTGCTTGTCCCACAGGATCGCGTCGTAATGCAGATTGGGATGGGCACCGCCGGCATAGGTGGACACGCCGGTGAACAGGCTGAGAAAGCGCGGCGTATTCGCTGCCACTTCCCACTCGGTATAGCTGGAATGCTGGAAGAACGGGATGTCGTCGGCTTTCGCATCGCGCGCAGCCTCTGCGGCATAGCGCTGCAGCTGGTCACGCTCCTTCTCCATCCGCGCGGTCAGCATGGCATCCAGCGCCGGGATCGATCCGGCGGCGGCGGGCCAGCTGTATTCGAAGATGTAGCGATCCGTTTCCTGGCTGGTGGCAAATGCGCCGCTCGAACGGCTGGTGCTGCTCGCCTCGCTGCGGCCATCGCCATCGCTGGTGCTGCTGCTGGTGGAGGTCTTGGTGCTGCTGGAAACCGTGCCGCCCTCGCCGCTACTCGCGGCGGTGGACGTGGCGGAGGCCGAACCCTGGTCAGTTTCCGCCCCGGTCGAACCACCGCATCCCGCCATGGAAAAAGCCGCGCCCACGCCTGCAAAAACCGAAACAAAATGCCGCATCGCCGATTGCCTTTTCAAACCGCCCGCAAATCGGGCATGGAGGATCCATGGGAATGAACACCGAACTTATCCAGCCGGATCGCGGGCAGGATGCCACATCGATACACCTCGTCAACGCCGATGGCTTCGATACCTTTGCCAAGGGCCTGTCCGGCCCGCAGCGCGCGGCGCTGGCGGCGCAGAAATTCACCGGCAAGGGATACCAGGTGGGCATCGTCCCGGCCAAGGATGCCAAGGATGATGGCTGGTTCGCCGTGGGCGGCGTGGCCAATCCGGAAGAGCTTTCCAGCTGGTGCCTGGCCAAACTGGCAGAGAGCCTGCCTGCCGGCACGTACCGGCTCGACGGGCGCGATCCCGGCCCTGCCCTGCATGGCTGGCAGACGGCGCAATATGTCTTCGACCGCTACAAGTCCGATCCCGACGCGGAGGGGCCGCGCGTCCTGCTGACCGAAAAGGCCGGGCGGATCGATGCCGCGATGTTCGAAGCGCGCGCCGAATGCCTCGTGCGCGACCTGATCAACACGCCGGCCGAGGACATGGGCCCGGCCGGGCTGGAAGCCGAGGCGGAGCGCATTGCCAAGGCGCACGGCGGCAAGCTGAATGTCGTGCGCGGCGATGCGCTGGAGCAGGGCTTCCCCATGGTGCATGCCGTGGGCCGGGCCGCCGCGCGCCACCACGCGCCCCGCCTGATCGAGGTGGAATGGGGCAAGGAAAGCGCGCCGCGCGTCGCCATCGTCGGCAAGGGCGTGTGCTTCGATTCCGGCGGTCTGGACGTGAAGAGCGCCGCCGGCATGAAGCTGATGAAGAAGGACATGGGCGGCGCGGCCCATGCGCTGGCGCTGGCCGAATGGATCATGGCGAGCGAGCTGCCGGTCCGCCTGCACCTGGTGGTGCCCGCGGTGGAGAACGCCATTTCCTCCAACGCCTTCCGCCCGGGCGATGTCTTGCAGACCCGCAAGGGGCTGACGGTGGAGATCGGCAATACCGATGCCGAAGGCCGCCTGATCCTGGGAGACGCCCTGACGCTGGCGAGCGAGCACGATCCGGAGCTGATCGTCGATTTCGCCACGCTGACCGGCGCGGCGCGCGTGGCACTGGGGCCGGACTTCCCCGCCCTGATGACGCGGCGCGACGAGACCGCCGACGCGCTGATCGCAGCGGGCCGCGCAAATGACGATGAGCCATGGCGGCTGCCGCTGCCGGAAGCCTATGTGGAATACCTCGCCAGCGACATCGCAGACACAAACAATGCGCAGAGCAACCCCTATGCGGGCGCCAGCGTGGCAGGCCTGTTCCTGGACAAGTTCGTGGGTGACGGCGTGGAATGGGCGCATTTCGACACCTTCGGCTGGCGTCCCTTCCCCAAGCCCGGGCGGCCCAAGGGCGGCGCGGCTTACGGGCTTCGCGCGACCTATCACATGCTGAAGGGCCGTTTCAGCTGATGCGGATGGCCAGGATTGACGCACCTCCCCGGCCAACCGGCCCCCTGCCTTGCCCCATCCGCGCGTGCCCGCTAAGCGGCGCGCACGGCATGAAACCATGCGAGATGACAGGGATCAGGGCAGCGTGAGCAGCGACAGCGAAATCCAGGGACCTTATACCCTCAGCGGCCCGGTCGATCGCGAGACCGCGCGCGGCCTGCCGATCCGGGGCGACCTGGCGCATATCGGCCTGGCCGGCCGTTTCCTGGTGCCGCATTACGCCGTGCCCCAGCCGCGCACCGTGATGCCCGGCGGGGCCAGCCTGATGACCGGCACGCAGGACGATGCCACCGAAGTGTGCAGCCTGATGGAAGGCGACAGTTTCGAGGTGCTGGACGTGGCCGGCAATCATGCATGGGGATGCCTGACGCTGGAAGGGCCCGTGGGCTATATCCAGCTCGACCGGCTCGAGCCCCTGGGCTGATGCCGCATACGGTCTTCATCGACGGTGCTGCCGGGACGACCGGACTGGAAATCGTCGAGCGGCTGGAAGACCGGCCCGAGTTTGAACTCGTCATCCTGGACGATAACGAGCGCAAGGAAAGCGCCACGCGTCGGCGCGCGCTGAACGACAGCGATTTCGCCATATTGTGCCTGCCGGACGATGCCGCCGTGGAAGCAGCGCAGATGCTGGATGCGGACTCGGCCACCCGCCTGATCGATGCCTCCAGCGCGCACCGCACGGCCAGCGGCTGGATCTATGGCTTTCCCGAAATCATCGGGTCGCAGGTTATTGCGGGCGCCAAGAAGGTCACCAATCCCGGCTGCTATCCCACCGGCTTCCTGGCGCTGGTCACCCCGCTGGTACGGGCCAAGCACCTGCCTGCAAGCTGGCCGCTGACGATCAATGCGGTCTCCGGTTTTTCCGGCGGCGGGCGCGCCATGATCGAACGCTTCGGCAGCGAAGAGGGGCAGGACATCGCCTGGCGCGGCTATGGCTATGGTTTCGGGCACAAGCACCTGGCCGAAATGCAGCAGAAGGCGGGCTTGAAGTATCCGCCCGTCTTTGCCCCCGCGGTCGTCCCCGCATTCCGCGGCATGGTGGTGGAAGTGCCGCTGCCGCTGGAAGCCATGCCGTCCGCCAGCACGGCCGACTGCATGCGGGACACGCTGATGGAAGCCTATGCCGACAGCCCGATCATCACCGTGCGCGAGGACGTGGTGCCCGAGCTGGTGCTGGAGCGTGATGCGCCAGCGACGGACGCGATGGAGCTCTTCGTCTTCGCCTCCCCCGATGGCGGGCAGGCGCGGCTGGTGGCCCGGCTGGACAATCTCGGCAAGGGCGCGAGCGGCGCCGCGGTGCAGAATTTGAACCTGATGGCCGGGCTGGACCCGACTATCGGCCTGGCCCTGCCAGCTGCCTGATTTTCGTGCAGCAGTGCCCGCCGGATGGGCATGTCGCACACCGCTGCGTAACACTATTCATCGCCGCCAGCCCGTATGCGCGCAGGTTTGGCTTGGAACCATGCCTTGGCACGATTCTTGATAGGTAATAACGCATGCGGGCGCGCGCCCGCCCTTGGAGAGACGGGGGACACGTGAAAAAGGTCGAAGCCATCATCAAGCCGTTCAAGCTGGACGAGGTGAAGGAGGCGCTGCACGAAGTGGGCGTATCCGGCATCACCGTGACCGAGGCCAAGGGCTTCGGCCGCCAGAAGGGGCATACCGAGCTCTATCGCGGCGCCGAATATGTTGTGGACTTCCTGCCCAAGGTGAAGCTGGAGATCGTCGTGCCCGACGCGCAGGCCGAACGCGTCGTGGAAGCGATCGCGGGGGCCAGCCAGACCGGCCGCATCGGCGACGGCAAGATCTTCGTGTCCACCATCGACACCGCCCTGCGCATCCGCACGGGCGAAAAGGACGAAGCCGCAATCTGAATTCCGGCCCGGCGCGTGCCGGGGCGCAAACTGACACCTTCAATCAAGAGGACGAATACCCATGGCCAGTGCAAAGGAAATCGTGAAGCGGATCAAGGACGAGGAGATCGAATGGGTCGACCTGCGTTTCACCGATCCCAAGGGCAAGTGGCAGCACCTGTCCATGGTCGGTTCCGGCCTCGATGAAGACATGCTGGAAGAAGGCCTGATGTTCGATGGTTCGTCCATCGCCGGCTGGAAGACCATCAACGAATCCGACATGATCCTGAAGCCGGACCTGGAAGAGGTCTATATGGATCCCTTCAGCGCCACGCCGATGATGATCGTGTTCTGCGACATCGTGGAGCCGAGCACGGGCGAGCTGTATGCCCGCGATCCCCGCTCCACCGCCAAGCGTGCCGAGGCTTTCCTGAAGTCCAGCGGCATCGGCGACACCATCTATGTCGGCCCCGAAGCCGAGTTCTTCATGTTCGACGATGTGCGCTTCGAGGACGGCTATGCCGGCAGCGGCTTCCAGATCGACGACGTGGAACTGCCGACCAATTCCGGTTCCGACATCGAAGGCGGCAACATGGCTCACCGCCCGCGTGCCAAGGGCGGGTACTTCCCCGTCGCACCGGTCGACAGCGCCGTGGATATCCGCGGGGAGATGGTTTCCACCATGCTGGAAATGGGCCTGCCCTGCGACAAGCACCACCACGAGGTTGCCGCCGCGCAGCACGAGCTGGGCCTGACCTTCGGCACGCTGACGCAAACCGCCGACCGCATGCAGATCTACAAGTATGTCGTGCACCAGGTGGCCCATGCCTATGGCAAGACGGCGACTTTCATGCCCAAGCCGATCAAGGACGATAACGGATCGGGCATGCACACCCACATGTCGATCTGGAGCGACGGCAAGCCGACCTTCGCAGGTAATGAATATGCCGGCCTGTCGGAAACCTGCCTGTATTTCATCGGCGGCGTCATCAAGCATGCCAAGGCGCTGAATGCCTTCACCAACCCCACCACCAACAGCTACAAGCGGTTGGTCCCGGGCTTCGAGGCACCGGTGCTGCTGGCCTATTCCGCCCGCAACCGCTCTGCGTCCTGCCGTATCCCCTATGGCACGGGCGAGAAATCCAAGCGCGTGGAATTCCGCTTCCCCGATGCGATGGCCAACCCCTATCTCGCCTACGCCGCGCTGATGATGGCGGGCCTGGAAGGCATCCAGAACAAGATCCACCCGGGCGAAGCGATGGACAAGAACCTGTACGACCTGCCGCCGGCCGAACTGGCCGACGTGCCCACGGTCTGCGGGTCCCTGCGCGAAGCACTGGGCGCCCTGTCCGACGATCACGACTTCCTGCTGCAAGGCGACGTGTTCACCAAGGACCAGATCGAGGCTTATATCGAACTGAAGTGGGAAGAGGTGATGCGCGTCGAAACCACCCCGAGCGCGGTGGAATTCGACCTGTACTACAGCGCCTGATCCCGCGGATCACATGCAAAGGAAAAGGGCCGTCCGGAGCGATCCGGGCGGCCCTTTTCCGTGCCAGCCGAAAGCCGGCGACGGCGGCTTACCGCATCTCCAGCATGCCGCGGCGTCCCGCCTTCCAGAACACGGCGATCAGGATGAAGGCCGCAGCCATGGTCAGCCAGTCCAGCATCGCCGGGCCGCTGACGAGGTCCAGGTGGGCCAGCGCCGCCCAGCCGCCGCCGATGCCGGCCAGCAGGTAGAATGCCAGCGCGGTGCTTTCGCGCGAGAGGGCACGCATCAGCTCATCGGTCAGGTGCCACTGCTTCGCCGTGGCCAGTATCGATACCAGCATCAGGCCGCCGACGATTGCCGCCGCCGTGACGGAAGGAATGGGAAACCCCTCTCCTCCAAGCGCGAGAACCGCAAGCGTGCCGGCCCAGCACAACATGGCCGCCCCGCTCCAGCCCAGCATGCCGCGCTGTTCGCGCAGCTCCTCGGCGTCCTCCACATTCAGGAATTTCGCGCCGATGGCGGGATTGAGCAGCCCGACAAGCACGGCCGCGGCGGTCAGGCCGTAGATCAGCGCCACCAGAAGCGCGACTTCGCGGCTGGCGGAAAGGTCGCCCAGCGTGCCGGATTCCACCAGCTGCATCATGCCCATGGCGGCAAAGAAGCCCGCGAGCCCGCCCAGCACTAGCGCGAAGATGGTCTTTCCGGTCTTCGATTTCTTAGCTTCGGTATTCATGATTGTCTGTCCCTCAATCCTGTTCAATGTCCGGTTCCCAGCGGTCGATGAAGATGTCCGGCACCCCGACCGCGAACAGCTTTGCCAGGCGCAGCGCCAGCGGCAGGCTGGGGTCGTATTTGTCTGTTTCGACCGCGTTGATCGTCTGGCGCGAGACGCCGATGCGGCGGGCCAGTTCTCCCTGGCTCCAGCCGCGCCCCTCGCGCAGTTCCTTCAAACGGTTTTCCAAGTCTCTCTCCGCATCAGTGCGCTGGGATCGCCTCCCGGGCCTGTAAAGAGCTCTTTACTGTAAAGACCTCTTGTCAGTCAAGAGCTCTTTACAGCTTTCCTACACGGACCGCAGCGCGCGATGGCCGCGCCATGTCTCGCCCGCTCTCACCCTCCATGCCGCAGAAAACCCTCGCTTCGCGCGCTCGCGGGTTTTCGCTCCAGGACTGTGTAACACCTGTAACACCTTTCAGCTTCGCGCCTCGAAAGCTGAACGGATCGCCGCTGTCCTACAGCCCCGCGCGCTGCCTAACCGGCGATTCGCGATTGCAGGAGGATGCACAATGAACAGGCATGTGGTGATGGAAACGGTGCGGCAGATCCTGGGCCGTGGTCTCAGCGCGGGCGAAACGCGCGAGCTGGAGCTGGCCCTGCGCGAAGACGGATGCGGGCGCGGTCCGCTGCCCCGCCCGCGCCGGATCGGGCCGCAGGGCATTGCCCTCATCAAGCGTTTCGAAGGCTGCGCCCGGCGGCTGGCAGATGGCCGGGTGGCGGCTTATCCCGATCCGGGCACGGGCGCCGCGCCCTGGACCATCGGCTGGGGCGCAACCGGCGCGGGGATCGGCCCGGGCACGGTGTGGACGCAGGCGCAGTGCGACGCGCGGCTGGAGGCGGACCTTGCGCGCTATGCCGCCGATGTCGACCGCGCGCTGGGCGATGCCGCCACCACGCAGGCGCAGTTCGATGCCCTCGTCAGCTTCCACTACAACACCGGCGCCATCGCCCGGGCCACGCTGACGCGCCGCCACAAGGCGGGCGACAGTGCGGCAGCCGCGCGCGAGTTCGCCCGCTGGAACCGAGCAGGCGGCCGCGTGATGAAGGGCCTGGTCAGGCGGCGCGAGGCGGAGGCCGAGCTGTATCGCGGATCGCCGGGCGGCGTGTGACGAGGTCAGTGTTGGAACTCTGCACGAGCGCCATGGGTTGATCGCGCAAAGGAGACTTCTGCGTGAAATGGTTGCTTACAGGTATCGCAGCCCTCGCCATCACGGCCGCGCCCGCCGCGGCGCAGGGCAATGGCAAGGGTAATGGAAACGGCAATGGCAATGGCGCCGCTGCGAAGGCGGAGCGCGGCGCGAAGCCGGACAAGCCTCGCGGCAATGGCCAAGTAAACGGCAACGCCGCCGCAAACGGCAATGGCGCGGCCAAGAAGGCCCCTCAGGCCATGCGCGGCAACGGTGCCGGTAAGCCCGACAATCGCGGCCCCGAACCCCGCGCCGCTAACCGTGGCAATGGCAATGGCAATGGCAATGCAAACGGCAATCGCGGTGGCTATGCAGGCCAGGATCGATACGACCGGCGCGGCCCGGATACGCGGACCCGCAATGGCGATCTCGTGGATTACCGCCAAGCCGATTACGGGCTGATCGACGGATGCCCTCCCGGCCTTGCGAAGAAGCGTAACGGCTGCCTGCCTCCCGGACAGGCGAAGAAGCAGGACTACTCGCCTTCGTGGTTCGGATATGACCGTTACGACGGTCAGCGTTTCGCCTATCGCGACGGCTACCTGCTGCGCTTCGGCAATGGCGGCGGCCTGCTGTCCTACCTGCCGCTGCTTGGCGGCGCGCTGGCCCCGGGCCAGATGTGGCCGGATGGCTACCGCGCGGCGCAGGTGCCTGCCTATTACGACAGCTTCTACAACCTCGGCGGACCCGGCGCATACCGCTATGCGGACAATGTGATCTACCGTGTCGACCCGGAAACCGCCGCAATCACGTCAATCGCGGCGCTGCTGACCGGCGATGACTTCAGCGTTGGGTCGCCCGTCCCTGCCGGATACGATGTCTACAACGTCCCCTATGCCTACCGCGACGAGTATGCCGAGGGACCGGACCGCCAGTATCGCTACAGCGATGGCTACATCTACCAGATAGATCCGGAAACGCGCCTTGTGGCCGCAGCCATCGAATTGGTGGCATCATGATCGCGCGGCTTCGCATCGCAGGTGTCGCCTCGCTCGGCGCGCTGGCCCTGGCGCTGGGGGCGTGCTCCGACAGTCCCGACGCGGCTGATACGGAAGGATCGGTGTCGAACGAGACGCTGGCAAAGCTCATCTCCCATTCGGGTGAGGTCGGGATGCTAGCCTCCGCATTGGAGGAAAGCGGCATCGCCAGCGCCTTCGACGCGGCGGCCTCCTACACCGTGCTGGCCCCCAGCGACGAGGCATTCGAGGCTCTCGCCAGCGGCGAAGTGCCGCTGGATGCCGCGCAGAAGGCCGCCATCGTGCGCGGCCACATCGTGCCGGGATATCTGACCCTGGCCGATATCGGCGCAGCGCTCGACAGCTCCGGCGGCGAAGTCAGCATCGCGGCGATGGACGGCAATGACCTGACTTTCACGCGCCTCGACGATGGCATCGAAGTGAGCAGCACCGACGGGCAGGCTGCGATGCTCGGCAGCGAGAGCCTGGGCGAGAACGGCGTCGTCATCACAATTGACGGCGTCCTCAAGGCCCCGCCCGGCGCATAAGCCACAGGATCGACGGCGGCAGCGGAGGACCGGCGAGGTCGCTCCCCGCCGCCGTCAGTAATCCTTGCTGTATTCAAGCGCCACGCCGTCGCGGCCCAGCGAGCTGACCGATGCCAGCATGGCGAGCCAGCTGGTGATGCGGAACTCCAGCTCCGTGGCGTTGTATCCGCGGCCATCGGTGATGATCTCGCCATAGAAGCGATTGCCGAACCGCTTGCCTAGCGCGATGGCCGTGCCCCGGTCCAGCGCCGGATCGGCCGCGACGATGCGCAGGCGGTCCAGCCCGATGGCCGTGCGCAGCGAGTTGATGGGGTCCAGCCCGCCCCCGCCGCCGCCGCGCAGGGATGCGAGCGCAGAACCCAGCTGCAGCGCGTCGGTGGCCGAGAGGTCGGTGATCGAACCGCCAAACAGCAGGCGCGCCAGGATCTCCTCCTGCGGCAGGCCGGGGTTGGAGCTGAAGTCCACTTCCGGATTGGTAGCGTTGCCGCGCACCGTCACCGTCACGTCCAGCCCGTCGCGCAGCTCCGTCTGGGCCACGATAGACACGCGCGGATCGATCGGCTGGTTCTCGTCGAAGTCGATGACGCCGCGGGTAATGTCGAAGCGATTGCCGGCGAAGTTGTAGAAGCCCTGCCGCGGCACGACGCGCGCCTCGCCGCCGATCCGCGGATCGCTGGTGGTCCCGCGCAGCAGGATGTCGGCGCTCCATTCGGAATCGAGGCCCATGCCATCGACCAGGATGCCGCCGCGAGAGCGGGCATCGATCAGGTAGCGCCAAGGCGCAGACGCGCTGGGCGCGGGACCGTAATCATTGGGGCGATTGACCTGCGTGACCTTGATGTTGGGCAGGCTGGCGGCGCTGCTGGCCGTCCCCAGCTTCCACCGCGCACCGTCCACTTCAAGCCGCCCCGCAATCACGCCGCCCACGCCATTGGACTTGATGCGCATCGGCCCGGTCACGGTCGCGCCCATGTTCGGCAGGTCCATGATCTCCGCATTGCGGGCGGCCATGCGCAGGTCGATCATCGGCCCTCGCCCGGCACCAAGGTTGGACAGGTCCACCACGCCGCTGCCGCTGACCGCGCCGCCATTGGGCGCGGTTCCCTTGAAACTGCTGAGTTCCAGGCGCGATCCGGCGAAGCGTCCGCGCGCACGGACATTGGATAGGTTCGTGCCGGTCAGAGCGCTCTGCATTTGCAAATTGTCGCCCGCCAGCGAGCCGCGGATACCCGGATCGGCCAGCGATCCAGTGATGTTCGCCGCCACATTCAGCTGGCCGGTAATGTCGATCAGGTCGAGCGCGGCAAGACGCCACAGCGCCTCTGCCGGGCCCTTGTAACGCAGCTGCGCATACATGTCGCCCGCGTTCAGCCGGTCCATCAGCCCGCCGCTGGCCGGAAGGTTCGCGATCCGCCCCTGCAGCCTGCCGCTCGTCTCCGCGCCGTCCTTGAACGTCGCGCGCATCTGCAGGTTGTTGGGCGTCAGCTTGCCGACAAAGGCGAGGTCCACGGGGCGGGACGTCAGCACCAGCCCGGAACGCGTCAGGCCATCGACCAGCACGCGCGCCTCGCCCGTGGGCAGGCCGCCGCGACCGGTATCGAAGTCGATCACACCGGAAATATCGCCGCCAAGGCCGAGATCCATGCCCAGCACGTCCACGAGCGAAAGCGGCATGTCCGCTAGCTTCACCGTGCCGCTGGTGCCGCCTGTGCCACCGAACTGTCCTTCGGCAATGACGAAGCCGCCGGCAAAGCCGAGCTGTGTCTTCTGCAGCGCCCAGCCGCCGTCTTCCTGCTTCAGCAGCACGGCGCGGCGCGGCATGGTGATGTCGCGCCCGGCATAGGTCCCATCCACCACCACGGCGATGCGCTGGGTGTTGGCCTGCCCCTGCACCTGCAGGGCGAAGCGCGCCCCGCGGCGACCGGTCAGGGCGGCCTCGAATGAGCCGACGCCGTCCGTCACGCGAGCATTGCCCTGCAACCGGCCGACGAACAGCTGGCCATAGCTGATGCCTTGGGCAGAGACCGTGCCGCGCATCGTCGTGCCATCGCCGCCGACCACGCCGGTCAGGTCTACGTCAGCCGATGCGATGGCCAGCGGTGTCGGCCCCTGGAAGCGGGCGTTGCGAGCGCGGAGATTGGCATCGAAGCCCTGTCCGCCGCTGCGCGGTGCCAGGGTGACCGTGCCGTCCAGCCCGCCGCCCGACAGCGCCAGGTCGCCCGCCACGCCGCCATCGGCCAGCACCAGCGATCCGGCCACGTCTGTACCGCTGATGTCCATGCGGCTGATCTCGATCCGGGTCGGGCCGTTTGCCGGCGAGTAGAGGTTGAGCGCGCCATCGAAGGGCCCGAGCAAGCTCTGCCCGCTCGTGTCGATGGCGAAGCCTTCGCGCGTGGGGGCAAGGGCAACGCGCACGTCCTTCAGGCCAGCCGCAGGCAGCGGATCGGCAAAGACGAGCTGCGCGGTGGGGCCGGAATCCGACAGCGCCGCTTCCACCGTGAAGGGACCGTAATCGACATGCCGCCCGCGCCCGGCCAGCGTGGTGCGGCCATCGGACACCCGGCCATCCAGCGTCAGGGACAGCTTGCTGGCGCGCAGCTGGGTCTGGCGGAAGACGATGGGGCGGTCCGCGCCCAGCGTGACGCCGCCGTCGAACCGGATGTTGCTGCCGGCCAGGTTTGCCAGCGTGTCATTGGTGACGCGCGCCATCCGCCCGTCGAAATCCGCGTCCAGCTTCCAAGGGGAGTTTGCGCCCAGCGAGAAACGGATGCGCGCATTGCCGTCTACTGTCCCGATATTCTCCAGCGCCAGACCCTGCATGGCCACCGGGCCGGCCAGAGCATAGGCACCGCGGTCGAGATCGCCGCGCAGCGCGAGGTCCGCCGTCAGGCCGGGGAAGCGCACCGCAAGGTCGTCCGAAAGCAGCTGCCCGCCCGTATAAACCACGGTTCCGCCAAGCGTGCCGTTCACAAGACGCGGGTCGGCAAGTTCATTGCCGCTGATGACGCGCTGCACGCTGGCATCCAGCGGCAGGACGAAGCGCGTGCCGTCCCAGGTCGCGATGCCGGACTGCTCGATATCGATCACTTCCGTGCCGGACAGCATGGCGCGGTCCACCGTCAGGCGGTGCGGCAGGTCCACGCCCCGGAAGGGTCCGTCCAGCACCAGCTCCAGATCCGTGCCCTCCAGCCGGAAGTCCGGGCCAAACAGCGCCGGATCACGCAGGTCCAGGTCGACATCAAGATTGTCGAACTCATTGTTGCCGAGGTCGATGCCGCCTTCGGCATTCGCCCAGACACCCGCGCCGCGCAGCGCGAGGTCGCCGGTAAGGATGCTGTCGTCCAGCGTGCCCACGGCTGCAATGTCCACAACCTCGCCCAGCGCGCGCTGCGGCAGGCCGGTGACATAGTCGCCCGGGCGGGCCTGGCCCACGATGCGGTAGCGACCGGATTTGGCGCCGATCTTGGTGGCAAGCAGGGGCTCGCTATCGCCCAGTACGACCAGCGCACCGTCCCAGTCCTGCCATGTGCCATCACCCACGATGCGGACCAGCAGGTCCTGCTCCGCCCCGGCCATGGCGGCCAGGAAGCCGCCGGCTGGCGCGCGGTAATCGAGGTCGATGTCAAACATATTGGCATCGGGCTCTGCATCCAGCAGCACGGCAAAGCGGTCTTCGCCGCCGAATTCGCCATCGGCATCCAGCTGGACCCGGCCCTGCCGGATATCGGCCTGCGCGGTGAGCGCGATGATGCGCTCTTCCCCGATGACCCCGTCGGCCACGCGCAGGTTCTGGATCGAAAGCCGGTCCACCCGGATGTCGAAATTGGGCAGGACCGGCGCGTCGGGATCGCCGGGATTGAGCTCGGGGATGGCCAGCAGCGTGCCGCCATTCACATCCAGGTCCCGGATATCGAGGCCGGAGAAGAAAAATTTCAGCGGGCGCCAGTCCAGGCGGACTTCGGGCAGCACCAGGAACAGCGTATCGTTCGCATCGCGCAGGCGCACGTCGTAGAATGTGGCCTCGGACAGGACGCTGCCCTCGATCCGGCCGACTTCGACAGACAGGCCCGATGCCGGGGCGACGCCGGCAATCTGGTCAACGATGAAATCACGCCCGGACTGCGTGTTCAGGAACACGACGGCGCCGAGCACGAGCGCGATCAGCAAGCCGAAGATGCCCAGCGCGCCGCGCTTGAACCAGCGCCGCTTGCGCTTGCGCGGAGCGGTATCGTCCGTGCCCGTTTCTGCCACGTCCACCGGCTCGGCCGCGCTGTCCTGTGTCCCCTCCCCAGCCATCAGAACGCCTGGCCCAGCGAGATATAGACGCCCACAACATCGTCATTCGGGCCCGGGTTCAGCGGCACGCCGAGGTCGACGCGGATGGGCCCGAAGCTGGTGTAATAGCGCACGCCAATGCCCGCCCCGATCTTGATCTCGTCAAAACTGGGAGTGGAATTCACGCCCACGGTCCCGGCATCGACGAAGGGCACGATCCCGATGGAATTGTCGAGCAGTGGCGTACGGATGCGAGCCTCCAGGCTGAATTCCAGCAGGGAGCGTCCGCCCGTAGGATCGCCATTGCTGTTCGACGGCCCGATGGAGCGATAGCCATATCCGCGCACCGATCCGCCGCCGCCGGCATAGAGACGGCGCGAGGGCGCGATCTCGTCACGCGGCGCGCCCGGAATGCTGGCGATCCGCGCCCGGCCCGCGATCACGATCTTGTCGTTCACGCCGTAATAGTACGATCCGTCGGCTTGCAGGCGCGCATAAGTCTGCATGTCGCCGCCATTGCGCTTCGAAATTTCGGGAGAGACGCGCGCGCCGAGGCGGAAACCTTCGCTGGGGTCCAGCAGGCTGTCGCTGGTGTCCCACAGGGCATAGACCGGCAGGGCGCCGATGAAATAGGTCTCGCGCGGGCCGAAATTGCCATTGGCGTCGGCTTCACGTTCCTGCGTGGCGAGGATTTCGAAGCCGCCGGACCAGCTCAGCTCCTTCTGGAACAGCAGCGTGCTGACCTGCTCATACGTCCCTGTCAGGCTGATCGTGCGCGCGTCATAGGCGTCGTAATCGAGCGTGCTGGCATAGGCGTCCAGCGTCAGGATGCGGTCGCGGCCGTAAAAATTGTTCTTGCGGAAGGTGACGCCCAGCAGCTGCTCGCGCGTGCCGGCAATGCCGCGAACCTTCAGCGCGCCTTCGGGCGGGAAGAGGTTGCGATGCTGCCAGCTGGCCTCGGCGCGGAAGCCCTCGCCCGTGCCGTAACCGATAGAGCCTTCGATGGTGCGAAGCTCGCCAGGCACCAGCTCCACCTGCATGTCCACCACGCCGGGTTCGCCATCGACGGGCGCCTGCACCTCGACTGGCGTGATAACTACGCTGGCGACCAGGCCCGTGGCCAGGATCGCCCGGCGCAGGTCCAGTTCCTCGCTGCGCTGGTAAGTCTGGCCGGGCTTGAAGCGGGCGATGGTGCCAAGATGCCGCCCGCTGAGGAAATCGGGCCGGTTGCTGGTGACGCTGCCGAAACGGTACTTGCCCTGCGGCGTGACGATCATCGTCAGGTCGGCTTCCTGCCGGGCGTGGTCGACCAGCAGTTCCGGTGCGCGGATCGCAGCGAAGGGATAACCGCTTTCACCCAGCGCGCGGTCGAGGTCGGCCTGCTCTTCCACGATCTTGTCCTGCAGGGCAGGATCGCCGGGAAGGATTTCGAACGCGCCGCGCAGCGCCTCGTAATCGCCGAAGCGCGAGGTGGTCGCCAGGCTGCCAAGGTCGATATTGCCAAACAGGTACTGCGCGCCCGGGATGATGTCGAAGCGCACGCCGCGTTCGGCCTGCGGCGCATCGATCGGGTCCAGCTCGGTCAGGCCCTGCACGCTGCGGATCACCTGCGCATCGTAATAGCCGTAAACCGCCAGCATGCGCTGGAGCAGCTCCTCGTCCTCGCGTGCCTGCGCGGCGAGGCGGGCGTTGTTCGCATCGTCGTCCAACTCTTCGATGGTGGAGAGCGTCTTGAACCGGGCGAGGAATTCGTCGCGTAGCGGGAAGAGCGCGAGGTCGGACGGGAAGACCAGCACCAGCTCGTCCGAAATCCGTTCTTCCGAACCATCGACCAGCGCGGGCGTTTCGAAGGGAAATTCCGCGAACTGGATATCCTCTTCCGCGTCCAGCGGGTCGATTTCGGGCAGTTCGATCTCGGTCGGCCAAGGGACAGTGACCAGCGGCATGGCATCGAGCGGGCTATCCGCCTCCACCTCCGGCGGTGCATCTTCCATGTCGGTTGCCGACTGCGGGACGCCCTGCTCGGCCCAGCCTTCCGGATTTTCCAGCGCGCTGTCGGGGATCAGGTCTTCCAGACGTTCCGGCGCTTCCGGATCCTGCGCGAAGGCGGGGCTGGACAGCAGCGATGCGCCCGCGGCGAGCGAGATGGCGAGGCGTGAGATGAGGCGGGCGTCCTGAACGGAAGCGCTGGCCCGGTCAGCCGACGCTGTATCGATCCCGCCGCTCCGCATCATATTGGGCCTGTCCGCCGGGTACGCCGTCCTTGCCGCTGCCTTCCGGCTGGCTGCCCTGCCCGCCAGGAGCGGTTGCGGCAGCGATGAGGGCGGACTGTGCCGCGTCCGACATGCGCTGCCAGCCATCGGGGCCGAGCTTTTCGAGCGGGCGATAGCGGACCTTGTACTGCATGCGCGCAGCACCTTCGACCCAATACCCGAGATAGACATAAGGAAGCCCGCCTTCAGCCGCACGGCGAATGTGGTCGAGGATGATGAAATTCCCAAGCCCGGCGCGATCCTCATGTTCCGGGTCATAGAAACTGTAGATCATCGAAAGACCGTCCGCCTGACAATCAGTCAGGCAGGCACCGACGAGGCGACCCGGTGTCCCGTCGGCATTCGGTTCCCGATATTCAACGACATAGCTGGAAACACTGGTGTGTTCCACCATGTCGGCATAGTCGATCTCGTCCATCGCGGCCATACCGCCGCCCGGATGCCGGACGGAGAGGTATTTCTGCAGCAATTCGAACTGCTCGGCCGTCGCCCATGGCCGACATTCGGTGACCACGAGGTCCTCGTTACGGCGCGAAATACGCTTCTGCGTGCCGGACGGGCGAAACTCCTGCGCCACCACGCGCACCGATACACAGGCGCGGCAATCGAGGCAGGACGGGCGGTAAGCCACGGTCTGGCTGCGGCGGAAGCCGATGCGGCCCAGCGCATCATTCAGCTCTTCGGAATGCGGGCCCTTTAGCTCCGTGAAGACCTTCCGCTCCGTCTTGCCGGGCAGGTACGGGCATGGCGCCGGGCTGGTCACGAAGAAACGCGGAAATCTGACTGGGGCCGTCACGGCGCTGGCGATCCTCTTATCCTGGCGTGTGGCCCGAAGGCGCGGTCCGGCCTGTATGACACCGGATTCGCGAGTTAGAACCTTGTTAACCCTTTTTCGTGCCCGATGCAGGGTTAATTTGCACAGCGGGAAGCCGCTTGTGGAAAAACCGACCCGTTTTCGGTCAGTTGAGTTCCACCTGGCTAACGTTGTAGCCCACTTCGCGCAGCGCAGCGACGAGCTGGTCCAGCTGCTCGCGGTCGCGCGCCTCGCATTCGATGTCCGTGACAAGGCCCTTGGCAGGCAAGTCCGTGAAGATGCGCTGGTGGTAGATTTCCAGGATGTTGACGTTGTGCGCCTGGAATTCGCGCATCACCTTGTACAGCGCGCCGGGCCGGTCCTGCAGGGTGATGCGCAGGCGCGCGATGCGGCCTGAGCGAGCAAGATCGCGCAGCAGCACATTGGCCAGCAGGCGCGTATCGATATTGCCGCCGCACAACACCAGCCCCAGCTTGCGCCCGGAAAAGCGTTCCGGCTGGGCCAGCACGGCAGCAAGGCCCGCAGCGCCCGCTCCTTCCACCACGGTCTTTTCGATCTGCAGCAGCAGCGCCACCGCCTTTTCAAGCGATGGCTCGTCCACCAGCAGGATCTCGTCCACCAGCTTCTCGATGATGCGGCCGGTAAAGTCGCCCGGCTTCTTCACGGCAATCCCTTCGGCCAGCGTGTCGCCGCCGCAAGGCAGGTCCTTGCCGGTCAGGCGGTCATACATGCTGGGGTAGAGTTTCGCCTGCACGCCCACCAGCTCGATGTCGGGCTTCAGCGCCCGTGCCGCCGTGCCCATGCCGCTCATCAACCCGCCGCCGCCGATGGGGACGACCAGCGTGTCGATCTCCCCGCAATCTTCCAGCATCTCCAGCGCCACCGTGCCCTGCCCGGCAGCGACATTGGGCTCGTCGAAGGGGTGGACGAAGGTCAGGCCCAGTTCCTGCTCCAGCTGGCGGGCATGGGCGTAAGCTTCGTCGAAAGTCTCGCCTTCCAGCACCACATTGCCGCCAACCTGCTCGGTCTGCATCACCTTCACCATCGGTGTGGTCTTGGGCATCACGATGGTGACCGGCACGCCCAGCCGCCGCCCGTGGTAACTGAGGCCCTGCGAATGGTTGCCCGCGCTGGCCGCAATCACGCCGCGCTCGCGCTGCGCCTTGTCCATCAGCAGCAGGGCGTTCAGCGCGCCGCGTTCCTTGTAAGCTGCCGTGAACTGCAGGTTCTCGAACTTCAGCCAGACATCCGTGCCCACGATGTTGGAAAGCGTCTGCGAATGCATGCAGGGCGTGCGCACCACCTGTCCGGCAATCCGCTCCGCAGCGGCGCGCACATCGTCCAGCGTTAGTTCGGGGGCCTGTTCGGGCGTCGTTCCGGTGTCCATGGCCCCACGCCCTAATCCGATTTCGCAGGCGAAGGAAAGCGCGGAGCGCGATGGCATTGCTTTAGCACGGGCAAGTCGGCAGGAAGCGGGCAGGTTTTCCAAGGGACGTCACTCTCGCCATGATCCGCAAGCTCCTCCTGTTTTTCGCCGCTATCGCCCTCGTCCCCGCGCCCGCCATGGCCGATACGCTGGTCGATAACATCAACGGTATTTCCATCGACCGCGAGGGCAAGGTTACGCGCTTCGCCGCGCTGGTGTTCGACGAGAACGGCCGCATCGTGCAGATCCTGCAGATGGGCGATCCGCTGCCGCGCACCGAATACCGCGTGGACGGCGAAGGCCGCGTCATGGTGCCGGGCTTCATCGACGCGCATGGCCACGTGATGGGCCTTGGGATGGGATTGATGGTGCTGGACCTGTCCGGGACGACCTCGCTGGAGGACGCGCTAGCCACCATCGCCGCTTATGCAGAGGCGAACCCTGGGCGCGCATGGATCATCGGGCGCGGCTGGAACCAGGAGAAATGGGGCCTTGGCCGCTATCCCACCGCTGCCGACCTCGACGCGGTGGTCGGCGACCGCCCCGTCTGGCTGGAGCGGGTGGACGGCCATGCCGGCTGGGCCAACAGCAGCGCGCTGGAAATTGCCGGCGTGACGGCCAGCACGACCTCCCCCGAAGGCGGGCGCATAGAGCGGATTGCAGGTAGCAAGGCGCCCGAGGGCGTGCTGGTGGATGCCGCCATGCCGCTGGTGGCGGACAAGGTGCCCGCATGGCGCGCGGACGAACGCGACGTGGCGTTGGCCAAGGCGCAGGACCTGCTCGTCAGCCAGGGGATCACCGCCATCGCGGATATGGGCACGAGCGTGGAGGACTGGATGACCTTCCGCCGCGCGGGCGATGACGGGCGGCTGGTCGTGCGCATCATGGCCTATGCCACCGGCGTGCCGGAAATGGTGCTGATCGGCGGCACGGGCCCCACGCGCTGGCTGTATGACGACCGGTTGCGGTTGAACGGCGTGAAGCTGTATCTCGACGGAGCGCTGGGCTCGCGCGGGGCGCTGCTGCTGGAAGATTATGAAGATGCGCCGGGCCAACGCGGCCTGCCGCTGATCGGCGGCACGGATTTGCGCAATTTCATGAGCCGCGCGGCGATGGACGGATACCAGGTGGCGATCCACGCCATCGGCACCGCCGCCAATCGTGAGGCGCTGGACGCCATCGAGGAGCTTGGCGCGACTTACACGACCGAGCAGCGCTGGCGCATCGAACACGCGCAGATCGTGCACCCCGACGATATCGTCCGCTTCGGCGAGCTGGGCGTCATCGCCAGCGTCCAGCCCGTGCACCAGACCTCCGACCGGCTGATGGCCGAGGCACGGCTGGGGCCGGACCGGCTGACCGGCGCCTATGCCTGGCGCAGCCTCGCCGCTGCCGGCGCGCCGCTGGCCTTCGGGTCCGACGTACCGGTGGAATTTCCCGATGTGATCGATGGCCTCGCGGTTGCCATCAGCCGCACGGACAAGAGCGGCGAGCCCTTCGGCGGCTGGCGACCGGAAGAAACCGTCAGCCGCGAACAGGCGCTGGCTGGTTTCACCGCGGGTGCGGCCTGGGCTGGCTATGGTGACGGACGCTTCGGCCGGCTGGTGGTCGGCGAACGTGCGGACTTCGTCTTCCTTAGCGACGACCCGCTGATGGCCAGCGTCACCGACACGCGCGAGATTGCCGTGCTGGAGACATGGATCGGCGGCGTGAAAGTGTATGACGCCAATGGTGATGGCGCGGGTGAAGACGCGATGGCGGATGACGGGCGATAATTTCTAGCTCGTCATCCCAGCGAAAGCTGGGATCTCTCGCCCCTCGCGCTTTACCCGAGAAAGAACCCAGCTTCCGCTGGGATGACGATCAGTCGGTGGTTTTCGCCTCTGCCGAGGCTTCGTCCGCAGGCGCTGCCTCCGCCGGCTGCTCGCTGTCCGCGTCGCCTTTCCGCTCGCTGAAGCGCATCAGCAGCAGGCTTCCTTCGAACAGGAAAAGCAGCGGGATAGCGAGGAGCAGCTGCGATCCGGGATCGGGCGGCGTGATGATGGCCGCCACGGCGAACACCGCGACGATGACATAACGCCGCGCGCCCGCCAGTTGCTGGCGGCTGACGATACCTGCGCGGTTCAGCAGCAGCAGCAACACCGGCAGCAGGAAGCTGAACCCGAAGGCCAGGATGAACTGCATCACCAGCCCGAGGTAATCGCCTGCCGCAGGCAGCGCCTCGATCTCCATTCCGCCGGCCTGCCCTTCAAAGCCCAGGAACCAGCGGAACGCGGTTGGCATCACGACGTAGTAAGCCAGCGCCCCGCCCAGCGTGAACAGGATCGGCGTTGCCAACAGGAACGGAAGGAAGGCCTTCTTCTCCTTCACATAAAGCCCCGGAGCGATGAAGGCCCATAGCTGGTTGGCGATGATCGGGAAGCTGACGAAGAAGCCGGCAAACAGCGCCACCTTCAGCTCCACGAAGAACACCTCGTACAGCTTGGTGAAGATCAGCTGGCCCTGCCCATCTGGAAAGGCATCCTTCAGCGGCTGGACCAGGAAGCCGAGGATGGGATCGGCAAAGAACAGGCAGATCGAAAAGCCAACGACCAGCGCCAGTACGGCGCGCACCAGCCGTTTGCGCAGCTCCACCAGGTGATCGAGCAGCGGGGCCTGTGTCTCGTCAATATCGCTGATGCGCAGGGCCATGGCTCAGTCCTGCCCGTCCTGCGAGGAAAGCGGCAGTTCCGGCTCGTCCGAAGCAGGCGGCAATGGCTTCGCCGCCTTCGCGCGGCGCGAATCCGCAGCCGCGGCGTCTTCCGGCAGCCGGTCTTCGGGAGAAGTCCCGGCCTTGTCAGCGGCGGGAGCAGCAGGCCCGGGCAGCGCGCCAGTCGGTTCCATCTCCGCCGGGGCACCATCGGGATATTCGCGCATGATCTTCTCGTTCTGCGCTTTCCACTTCTGCTCCATTTCCTCCATTTCGGCATTGCGCACCATGGCGTCGATCCCGGCGCGGAAATGGCCGGACAGCTTGCGGACCTTGCCGATCCACCGGCCAGCCGTGCGCATGGCACGCGGCATGTCCTTCGGGCCGATCACCACGATGGCGACCACCACGATCAGCAACAGCTCGAAGGCGCCGATGTCGAACATGCAAATGTGCTCCGGGCGCGAGCCGGGCTGCGCGGGGCAACCCGGTCAGGAAATCAGCTTTCGGTGGTCTTGTCCGCCGCCGGCTGCGGATCGGCGGCGGCCTGCGAGGCCGGCTTTGCCTCGTGGTGCGGCCCCTCGATCCGGGCGGAGTCAGGCTTGTCGGAGGAGCCCCCGGCCTCCTCTTCCTTCATGCCCTTCTTGAAGCTGGAAATGCCCTTGCCGAAATCGCCCATCATTTCGGAAATCCGCCCGCGTCCGAACAGGACGAGGACCAGGATCGCAACGATGATGAGCTGTGGCCAACCGATGCCCATGGGGTGTCTCTCTCAAATAGCTTGCCGGCAATATAGGCGCTTTGCACGGCACTTGCCAGTCAGGACGCAGGCTCTTCGTCATCCAGGTCCGCACCGGACGCGTCTGTGTCCGTATCTTCCTCGGCGGTATCCCCTGCGTCGTCGCCCAGATCCGTATCGCCGATCAGGGCCCCATAGGCATCGTCCACCGGGTCGAGCAGGCCGGCGGCTTTCAATTCGTCGATCCCCGGCAGGTCGCGGCGCGATTCCAGGCCGAAATGGACGAGGAATTCCAGCGTCGTGGCGTAAATCAGCGGACGGCCTGGGACCTCGCGCCGCCCCGCTGCCCGCACCCATCCGGCCTCCATCAGCACGTCCAGCGTGCCCTTGGCGGTCTGCACGCCGCGGATCGCCTCGATCTCCGCACGGCTGACGGGTTCGTGATAGGCGATGATGGCCAGAACTTCCGTGGCCGCGCGGCTGAGGCGGCGGACCTGTTCCTTCTCTCGCCGCAGCAAATGCGCGAGGTCCGGCGCGGTCTGGAACTGCCAGCGCTTGGCGCGCTCCACCAGGTGCACGCCGCGCTTCGCATAATGCCCCTGCAATTCAGCCAGTGCGCCGCGGACATCCGCATCGCCGAGATGGGCGGAAAGCTGCTCCGCCGTCAGCGGCTCTTCTGCTGCAAACAGGGCCGCTTCCACCGCGCGCAGAAGGTCGTCTGCTTCCGTCATCGGGCCGCGCCCTTGCGCAGGTGCAGCGGGCCGAAGGTTTCCTCCTGCCGCATCTCCGCCTTACCGAGCCGGGCAAGCTCCAGCGCCGCGACGAAGCTGGATGCGAGCGCCGAACGCTTCAGGCGCGGGTCCGCCTCGCGCGGCAGGAAATCGCGCAGTTCCATCCAGTTGAGGCTGACGCCCAGCATGGAGGAGACCCGGTCCAAGGCCGAATCAAGCGTCATCACGGGGCGTTCGCGCACCATGTGGACAACCGGCTCGTTACGAAGCTGCACGTCGCCATAGCCGCGCACTAGCTGGTACCAGTCGCACTGCCAGGCGCGCACCTTCTCGACGCGCAGCCCCTCCGGCGCGCCGCGCAGGAAGACATCGCGCCCAACTCGGTCCCGCGCCAGCAGCCGCGCCGCCGCTTCCCGCATCGCGCCGAGGCGTTGCAGGCGCAACTGCAGCCGCAGGGCCAGTTCCTCGGGGCTGGGATCCTCCTGCTCTTCCTTCGGCAGCAGCATCGCGGATTTGAGGTAAGCCAGCCACGCCGCCATCACGAGGTAATCGGCAGCAATTTCCAGCTTCAGCGCCTCGGCCGTGTCGATGTAGTCGAGGTACTGGTCGACCAGCGCCAGGATGGAGATCTGGCGCAGATCCACCTTCTGACGCCGTGCGAGGTCGAGCAGCAGGTCGAGCGGGCCTTCCCAGCCATCCAGCTCAAGGTAGAGCGCGCTGTCATCGGTCGGCGCGGAGGCGGGGCCGGCCCAGTCGTCGCCGTCCTGCGTCGCAGGCGCGGTGACATCGTCTAGCAGGAAGCCCTCATCCGTCATGCGGCGGCCCCCTCGATGGCGAGCAGGCTGTCGCGCTTGGCCAGCAGCTCCGCCCTGTCGCCAGAGGCCGCATCCACCTGCGTCCCGGCGAGCGCGCGCTCCAGCCGCTCAGCAGTCTGGGTGGACATGGCGGGGCAGGCCTCGGCCAGGCCTTGCATGTCGTCCATCTTGCCCCAGCAATTCAGCACGATATCGCAGCCTGCCGCCAGCGCGCGGGCGCCGCGCTCCGGCAGAGGGCCATCGAGCGCCTGCATGTCGATATCGTCCGTCAGCAGCAGCCCGTCGAACCCGATCCGCCCGCGGATGATGTCGCGAATGACGGTCTCTGAAAGCGTCGCGGGATTATCCGCGTCCCATTCGGTGAAGATCAGGTGGCCGGTCATCCCGATGGGCGCGGAATTGAGCGCGGCGAAGGGCGCGATGTCGGTCTCCAGCTCCTCGGCAGAGGCGGTGACCGTGGGCAGTTCCTTGTGCGTGTCCACCGCGCTGCGTCCATGGCCCGGCATATGCTTGATGCAGCCCGCCACGCCGCCGCGCGCCAGCCCGTCCAGGATGGCGCGGCCCAATGCCGCCACGCGCTGCGATTCGCGGCCAAGCGCGCGGTCCCCGATCACGTCGTGCGCGCCCTCCTGCCGCACATCGAGCGGCGGGTGGTAATCGACGGTGATGCCCATGGCGGAAAGCTCCAGCGCGAGAGCGTGGGCGTTGACCCGCGCCGCTTCTATCGCGCTGGCGGGGGCGATCTCATACAGCCGGTCGAAAGCCTCGCCGGCCGGGTAATTGGTCCAGTTGGGCGCACGAAGACGGGCCACGCGGCCGCCTTCCTGGTCGATGGAGACCAACAGCTTGTCCCGCCCATGGAGCGCGCGCAAATCGTCCGTCAGGCGGCGCAGCTGCTGCGCGTCCACGCAATTCCTGCCGAACAGGATGTAGCCCGCCGGATCGGCCTCTGCGAAGAAAGCGCGCTCATCTTCCGTCAGGGCAGGACCGCTGGGAGAGAAGATGACCGGAAGCATGGTGGCAGAGTCGCAATTTCGCCCGCCCTGCGCAAGGCGCGGGGCGGGCGAAAATGTGCAAAAACATGCGCGTGGCGCGGCTATTTGACCTGGCAGTCCCCGCCTTGGCCGCGCAGGGCCGTGCACAGCTTGCCGGCCGCGCTGCGGTCACCCGCGACAGCCTGCAGGGCATAGAGCGTGCCGCCATCGCGCTTCAGCTCCACGATGCGGTATTTCGCGCCGCTGAGCGCGCTGTAACGGCCGGAATAGGTGTTCCATGCGGCCTGCGCATTCTCGCGGCTGGAGAACGCCCCCAGCTGCACGCCGACACCACCGCTGGCAGATGCAGTGCCATTGGCAGACCCGGAGGCAGAAGCCGAGCCGGAGCCGGAGCCCGACGCCGAACCACTGCCGGATGCGGCGCTGGAGCCGGAGCCCTGCGAACGGTCGATGCTGGGCGACGGGGCACTGCTGCCCACGCGGCCTTCGCGCTGTTCGCCTTCGCCAACGGCAAAGCTGGTATCGCCCGTGCCTTCGACCTGGCGGCCACCGGGATCTTCCGGCTTTTCCTTGTAATCGCCTTCGGGCGCCTCGATCGTGCTGCCGTCAGCCACCATTTCCGGGTCCGGGCGATCGCGGTTGAGCCACCAGATGCCGCCAATCAGCAGCAGCAGGGCCAGCAGGCCAAGCAGGGCATAGGCGATCAGGCGTGGCGTATCGTAGCCGTCCTCTTCCTCGTACTCGTCATCGCCTTCGAGCCAGGGCAGCGGCTCGTCCTCGTCGGTGAGGTCGAGCTCGTCACTATCGTCCAGTTCCAGGTCGTCTTCCTGGACCAGCTCGTGCTCTTCCAACCGATCGTCATCTTCCGGTCCGGCCATGTCTTACAATTCCTCAACCGCCTCGACCCCCAAAACGGACAGGCCATTGCGTAAAACCTGCCCGATTTGGCAGCTAAGGAAAAGCCTTGCTGCGGTCAGTTCCGCATTCTGTGCCACGATGATGCGTTTCTGCGGGTCGTCATTCCCGGCATTCCAGTAGGCGTGGAAGGCCCCGGCGAGGTCGTAGAGGTAGAAAGCGATGCGGTGCGGCTCGCGCGCCTGCGCTGCGCTTTCCACCATGCGCGGGAATTGCGCGGCTTCCCTGATCAGCGCGATTTCGTCCTCGCCCAGCAGGCCAAGATTGTCACCGGACGGCTCCACGCCTTCTTCCGCCTTTGCCTTGCGCAGCGTCGAATGGATCCGTGCATGGGCATATTGGACGTAGAAGACGGGGTTGTCCTTGGACGCTTCCACCACCTTGGCGAAATCGAAATCCATCTGGGCTTCGGGCTTGCGGGTCAGCATGGTGAAACGCACCACGTCTTTGCCGACTTCCTCCACCATGTCCGCGATGGTGATGAAATTGCCGGACCGCTTGGACATCTTCACCGGCTCGCCGCCGCGAAGCAGCTGCACCATCTGCACCAGCTTCACATCGAAGGGCACGGGCTCACCCTTCCCTTCGCTCAGCGCTTCGACTGCGGCCTTGATGCGCTTGACGGTGCCGGCATGGTCCGCGCCCCAGATATCGATCAGCTCGTCGGAGCTTTCCGCCTTCTGCATGTGATAGGCGAGGTCCGCGCCGAAATAGGTCCAGCTGCCATCGCTCTTCTTGATGGGACGGTCCTGGTCGTCCCCGAATCGGGTCGAGCGGAAGAGAGGCAGCTCCACCGCCTCCCAGTCTTCCGGCGTCTTGCCCTTGGGCTTTTCCAGCTCACCATCATAGACGAGATCGTGCTGGCGCAGCCATTTCTCTGCCTCTTCCGGCTTACCGGCGGCCTGCAATTCGGCTTCCGAAGCGAAGACATCGTGGCGGATGCCCAGCAGCGCAAGGTCGCCCCGGATCATTTCCATCATCGCCGCGACTGCGCGAGTGCGGAACAGGTCCAGCCACTCGCTCTCGGGCGCGCCCTGGTATGTGTCGCCAAATTCCTCGGCCAGCGCCTTGCCGACTGGGATCAGGTAAGGGCCGGGATAGAAACCTTCGGGAATCTCGCCGATGTCCTCGCCCAGCGCCTCGCGGTAACGCAGATGCGCGGACCGGGCGAGCGTCTGTACCTGCGCGCCGGCATCGTTGACGTAATATTCGCGCGTCACCTCGTGCCCGCCGAATTCGAGCAGGCTGGCCAGCGCATCGCCCACCACTGCCCCGCGGCAATGGCCCATGTGCATCGGGCCCGTCGGGTTGGCGGAGACATATTCCACGTTGACGGAGCGCCCGTGGCCCATCGTGGAGCGGCCGTAATCCGTACCGCGCGCGGCTATGGCTTCCAGCTCGCCTAGCCAGACCTGCCGGGCAAGGCGCAGGTTTATGAAACCCGGCCCGGCGATTTCGGTGCTGGTGATCAGCGGATCGTCCGCCAGCTTGCCGACAATCAGCTCGGCCAGCGCGCGCGGATTGGTCTTTGCAGGCTTGGCCAGAACCATGGCTGCATTGGTAGCAAGATCGCCATGCGAGGGATCGCGCGGCGGCTCCACGCTCACATTCGCATGCGGCGTGCCGGGCGGCAGGTGGCCTTCTTTCTCCAGCGCGGTCAGCGCAGCGGAGATCTTGGCAGTGAACTGGGCGTAAAGCGTATCGGGTGCAGGCATGGCCGCGCCGTTAGCGTGTTTGCGCGCTGCGGGAAAGCACCTGCAAGGCCTCGACAGAATCGGTCCCAGGCAGGTGCGAGGTGGCTACCCCGCGCCGTGCCCTGCCAATCAGCGCGTGGCGTTGTAGCGCAGCTGGTCCTGCGTCAGCTGGAAACCGACCAGCAGTTCGAACGAAGCACGCGCCAGCGCGGCCTGCACTTCGGGCTGGGTCAGCGGATCGACGGCTGCATCAGCCTCGCCAGCACGGCGGCGGCGGGTGATCTGCGCGCGAATATCCTCGGGCAGCGTCGCCGCCGCCCGGTCGATCCACGCAGCGCCCGTGCCCGTGCCCTGCGCGCGGTATTCACCGTCTGCGAAGTTCAGCGTGACCTGTCCAATGCGTTTGGCAACGACGGCGCTGCCGCCGCGCATGACGACCGAGTAATACGGCAGGGTTACGGTGCGCGCGCCGCGATTGTCGCGCCGCTGTGCCAGCACGTCGAATGTCGCGGTGGCATAGACCTGGTCACCCGATTCGTCGCACGTGCTGCGCACGTTGGTGATGCTGGCGGTGACGTCGATCGCATCGGCCGTGCGGGCACCTTCGCGGGTGAAGGTGGTCAGGTTGCCCGTGTAATCGGGAACGCCAACAGCCGGGCAGGTGGTGCGCAGCGCGCTGATACCAACGCCCTGTTCCACCACGATATCGCCTTCGGAGCGGCAGCCTGCCAGCGCGAAAGCTGTGGCGGCGGCGGTGATCAGGACCTTGCGAGACATCATCGACTGGAATTCCTTGTCAGTTCGGGGCAGCGCCCTACCTCTTTCATGAGAAGGCCACAACCGCTAGAGCGCCCTGCATGAACGCCCCCTTTCAGAATGACGCCCCCACCGCCAATGCTTCCGGCCGCAAACTGCCGCTGCAAGTGCTCGTCGCTGCGCCGCGCGGGTTCTGCGCCGGCGTCGATCGCGCGATCGAGATCGTGGAAAAGGCGATCGAGCGTTATGGCGCGCCGGTCTATGTCCGGCACGAGATCGTGCACAACCGCTTCGTGGTCGAGGGACTGAAGCAGAAGGGCGCCATCTTCGTCGAGGAACTGGACGAGGTGCCGGACGGGGTTCCGGTCGTCTTCAGCGCGCATGGCGTTCCCAAGGCCGTACCGGCCGAAGCGGAGCAGCGCGGCCTCGATTACCTCGATGCGACCTGCCCGCTGGTCAGCAAGGTGCACCGGCAGGCCGAACGCCAGATCGAAAAGGGTCGGCACATCCTGTTTATTGGCCATGAAGGCCATCCCGAGGTCATCGGCACCATGGGCCAGGTCGAACCCGGCGAGATGACGCTGGTGGAGACGCTGGAAGACGTCGAGAAACTGCCTTTTACACAGGACGATGCGCTGGGTTTCCTGACCCAGACCACGCTTTCCGTCGATGACACGGCGGACATCGTGGAGGCGCTGCGCGTGCGCTATCCGCAGATCGTCGGGCCGAAGGCGGAGGATATCTGCTACGCCACCTCCAACCGGCAGGCGGCAGTCAAGGAAATCGCGCCCGGCGCGGACCTGGTCTTGGTGATTGGTGCGCCCAATTCCTCCAATTCGGTGCGCCTCGTTGAAGTGGCGGAGCGCTGCGGCACGGATGCAAAGCTGATCCAGCGGGCAGAAAACATCGATCCCGCATGGCTCGAAGGCGTTGGCACCCTTGGCCTGACCGCCGGTGCCTCCGCGCCCGAACTCCTCGTGCGCGAGGTGCTCGACAAGCTGTCCGAATGGCGCGAGGTCGAACTGCTGAAGGTCAAGACCGCCGAGGAAAAGATGGTGTTCAAGCTGCCGCGCCAGTTGATGGACTGAGCGCCCCCGTGGCCGTTTATACCCATTTGACGACGGAGGAGATCGGCCAGCTCCTGCAGCATTACGACGTCGGTGAACTGCGCAGCGCCAAGGGCATCGCGGAAGGCGTTTCAAACTCCAACTGGATCGTGGAAACCACGGCCGCGCGCTTCATCCTGACCATTTATGAGGAGCGAACCGAGCGCGAAGGCCTGCCCTTCTTCCTCGGCCTGCTGGACCATCTCTCTGCCAAGGGCAGCCCGGTCCCGCGCACCATCCATGACCGCGATGGCGCCGCCTTCCGCGAAGTGCGCGGCAAGCCCGTGGCCCTGATCGAATATTTGCCCGGCGTATCGCTGTCGCATCCCGATGCGGCGCAAGCAGAGGCGGTCGGCCGCGCACTGGCGCAGCTGCACCTGGATGCGGCGGACTTCGCCGGACGGCGCGCCAATACGCTGGGCCCGGCGCAGTGGCAGGACATGCTGCACGATTGCGGCGATGCGCAGCTTGCCGCCATTGATGCCGCACTGGCCGAGGCGGTTGAGCGCCATCTTGCCCCCATCGTGCGCGAATGGCCGCAGGGCCTGCCATCAGGGATCATCCATGCCGACCTGTTTCCCGACAATGTCCTGACGCTGGGACAGGACGTGACCGGCCTGATCGATTTCTATTTCGCCTGCGACGGCATGTACGCATACGACCTGGCGGTGACACATGCCGCGTGGAGCTTCGATGCGCATGGCGAATACCGCGCACAGATCGGTGCGGCGCTGCTGGCGGGCTATCACGCGGTGCGCCCCGTCAGCGAAGAGGAGCGGGCCGCCCTGCCACTGCTCGCGCGCGGCGCGGCCATGCGCTTCATCGCCACGCGGGCGCATGACTGGATACACACGCCGCCCGATGCGCTGGTGGTGCGCAAGGACCCGATGGATTTCGTGCGCCGCCTCGAATTCTACACCGCCTGCGGCGAGGATGTGTTTACCTTGCGGGATCAGGCCTAAGGCGGGGTGATGAAAACGATCGAGATCTTCACGGATGGGGCCTGCAAGGGCAATCCCGGGCCGGGCGGCTGGGGCGCGCTGCTGCGCATGGGCAAGCATGAGAAGGAACTGGCCGGGGCGGAGCTGGACACCACCAACAACCGCATGGAAATGTCAGCCGTGCTGCATGCGCTCAATGCGCTGACCGAACCGTGCGACGTCACCGTCTATTCCGACAGCAAATATGTGATCGACGGGATGACCAAGTGGATCCACGGCTGGAAGAAACGCGGCTGGGTCAATGCCAGCAAGAAGCCGGTGCGCAATGCGGATCTGTGGCACGACCTGATCGAGGCCGTGCGGCCCCACCGCGTCAGCTGGCAGTGGGTGAAAGGCCATGCGGGCCACGCGGAAAACGAACGCGTCGACCGGCTGGCAAGCGACGCTGCGGACGAAATCGCCCGCAGCGCTGCCGCTCAGTAATCAGGAATTGTCGACGGTTTCCGCGCCCGGCCCGTTCTTCTGGATCGATTCGATCGCAGCTTTCGCGCTGGACTTGCTGGAATAGCCTTCGGTCGAGAACATCACTTCGGAATTGTACTTGAAGCGCACGCGGAATTCGCCGGCCTTGTCCTTGTAGATCTCGAAATGGTGAGCCATCGGGTGTCCTCTCTGGTTGATTCGGCGGCCACCCTAACAAATGTCTGCTTGCTGGCTAGGGGGCAGGCGAAAACCGCGCGGGATCGTACCGCGCCGGGTACAGCCCACTCGTCATCGCGTCGCTTCCAAGCCCCAGCATCACCTGCGCCCCCATCCGCGCGGCAGCAGGGGCCGTCTGGATGCCGCTGCCGCCCTGCCCTGCAAACCAGAAGAAGCTGCGCTCCGCCCGGTCGAAGCCATAAGCCGGCATGCGGTCCGCGGTGAAGCTGCGAAGGCCAGCCCACCGATGTTCGACCGCCTCCACACGCCAGCCGATCACCTGCGAGAAGCGGTCCAGTGCACGGGCCACGTCGATCTCCTCCGCCGCCGCGTCGCAAGGCTCGCTCGGCGTCTCGTCATGCGGGCTCAGCCACACGCGGCCGCTATCGGGGCGGAAGTAGAACTCGCCGGAGATGTCCAGCGTCAGGGGCAAGGCTGCCGGGGCTGGCGGATCGGTGCGCAGGACAGCCACGGTGCGGCGTAGCGGTGTGATGCCGACCGGCGCAGCGCCAGCCATCGCGGCGATACGATCCGCCCACGCCCCGGCTGCGTTGGCGACCTTGCCCGCGCGGACGACCTGCCCGGTTTCGGTTTCGACCTGCCAGCCTTCGCCCATACGCCGGATGGCACTGACCCGCGCATTGCATCGCAGCTGAACACCGCCGGCGCGGGCCAGTCGCAGGTAATGCTGGTGGAGCGCGGCCACATCGATGTCGGCACAATCCGGCTGCCAGATCGCCTGCGTCCAGTCCCTGGAAATCTTGGGGATTCGCTGCTCGATCCCAGCACGGCCGATCCGCTCGAAGCTGGCCTGCGTGCGTGCAAACCGCTGCTGGAAGGCGTCCAGCTTTGCGGCGTCTTCATCGCGCCCGATATACAGCGCGCCGCGCGGGGCAAGAAAGCCGCTGTCGCGCAGGTAAGGGCCGGATGCGAGCGTGAGCGGGACCAGGCCCGGCCCGCCGTAGCATTCCTCCCAGAAGGCGGCGGAGCGACCGGTGGTGTGGTAGCCCGGCTGCGCTTCCGCTTCCAGCAGCAGCACCCGCAGCCTGTCACCACCCAGCGAAACCAGCTCGGCAGCCAGGCTGGCCCCAGCCATGCCCGCGCCTATGATGGCGATGTCGTATGCGTCGTTCACACCGGGAAATGCCGGTCCAGGAAGTCGTCGATGCCGCCCAGCGCACGCTGGCGAACCGGGTCGATCTCGCGCAGGATCTCGTGCCGCGCTTCCTTCCCGAAGGGCAGGAAATCAGCGCCGGGTATCCGCGAAGCCGCGCGTTCGATTGCCCTGAAGCCAACCAGCAGGTCTGCCGAGGTCCCGAAGATGAAGCTGGGCACCTCGATAGCCTCCAGCGTACCCGGCGATTCGAGGTACTTGATCGAATTTATGGCGGCCGTCAGCCACCCCCAGCTGCCCGGTCCCATCTTCAGGACGGGGCGCTGCTCTATCCACTTGGCCTCATCGGCATAGCGGTCCTCGTCATGGGTCAGCAGCTTGATGCGGGTCTCCAGCTGCGTGCCGGGCTTCTCGCTCACCTTCCATGCCGGGCGGCGCGGATCGCCGATGCGGCGCATGATCGCCGCCAGCGATGCGCTGACGCCAAGCGGCACGCTTTCGGGCAGGAACCCCAGCATCGGGGCGCTCAGGATCATGGCATTCGGTTTCACCCGTCCTTCTGCCACGGCGCGCAGCACCAGGTGCCCGCCCATGGAGTGGCCGGCGATGACGTGCGGGCCGGGCGTCGTCTCGCGCCAGTGATCCCAATACTGCGCAAGGTCCTTCGTCCAGGTGGCAAAATCCTCCACATGGCCGGTGGTCTTGTCCGTGCCCAGCCGGCCGCTGCCTGCCTGCCCGCGCCAGTCCGCTGCGCTGACTTGCCAGCCCTGCAGCCGCCAGTGCTCGAATGTTTCGAGGTATTTTTCGTAAAAATCGCCGCGGCCCGGCATGAAGAGGATGGACCCGCGGATGCCGCCTTCGGGCGGCGCCCACATGATCGTGCGGATCCTGTGCCCGTCTTCTGCGCGCCAGAGCGTCTCTGTCGCGTTGGACGGCACGGTGGTGGCCGTGTGCCTCGTATCGGGAAATTCGCGTGTCACGGTGTCCATGTGGTGAATTCCACCTTCGCTCGCGTGGTTACTATTTGGTAAGCCATCGCCTGTAGCACTCGCCCTGAAGGTTCAAGGGGGCAATTTCACAGTGCTGGACGATCCAATCAAATATGGCCTGCTGGCGCTGTTGGCGCTGGCCTTGGTTATTGCCGCATTCACCGACCTGAAAAGCCGCACCATCGGCAACTGGCTGACCGGCGCCGTCGCGCTGGGTGCGCCGGTGTTCTGGTGGGCCAGCGGCATGGCCCTGTGGCCCGACATCGCAACGCAAGTAGGCGTGGCGCTGGTGACATTCGCGGCGCTGGCCGTGCTGTTCGCGATGCGCGCCATGGGCGGCGGCGACGTGAAGCTGCTGACCGCCCTTGCGCTGTGGATACAGCCGCAGTGGTTCCTGCAATTGCTGGTGATGATGGCGCTGCTGGGCGGCGTGCTGACCATCGTGTTTGCCGCCGTGCACATGCTGCGCGGCCGCCGCGAGCGTCTGGCGATCCCTTATGGCGTGGCGATTTCGATGGCCGGGCTGTGGGTGCTTTCCAGCCATTACATGCCGGCCGCAGCGCAAGCTGCCGTCATGGCGCCATGAACCCGATTTTAACCAATCCCGCCGTATCAGCGGTCAATCGTAATCCCATTTCCATTTAGGGGGCCTTGAGTTCGATGGACAGGAAGAAGCTTATTCTGCTGGTAGGTGCGCTGATCATCGCGGTCGGCACGGCATTTGCCGCGCGGAGCATGTTCGCTGGGGCGTCTGCCCCGCAGGCCGAGGCCGCACCCGCTGTACCGCAGGGCCCCAAGGTCCTGGTCGCCAAGCGCGGCCTGCCGGTCGGCACGATCATCACTGCCGATGCCATCGGCTACCAGCTGTGGCCGCAGGAAATGGTGCAGGACGCCTATTTCGTTGAAGGCGAAGCGGATATGAGCAAGCTGCTCGGCACCGTTGTGCGTCACGCAGTGACTGCCGGTGAACCCGTAACGCAGGGCTCGCTTGTAAGCCCGGGCGACCGCGGCTTCCTGGCGGCTGCCCTTGCACCCGGCATGCGCGCCATCACCGTCCCCGTGTCGGAAAAGACCGGCGTTGGCGGCTTCATCTTCCCGGGCGACCGTGTCGACCTGGTCCTGACGCAGACCGTCAATGGCGCGGAAGGCCAGAACCTGCAGGCGTCCGAGACGATCCTTCGCAACCTGCGCGTGCTCGCCACCGACCAGTCCACTGAAACCACGACGGACGAGAACGGCAAGACCGTTGTTCGCGCCCTGCGTACAGTGACGCTGGAAGTGACGCCGCGCATCGCGGAAAAGATCGCCGTGGCGCAGACCATCGGCACGCTTTCCCTCTCCCTGCGCTCCATCGCGGATAACCAGTCCGAACTGGAACGCGCCATCGCTTCGGGTGAAGTGACCGTGCCCGATGGCGTCAGCAAGGAAGAGGAAGAAGCCCTTCTGAAGGAAGCCATGGCTCGCCCGCAAGATGGTGCCACCAGCTATGTGACGGGCGGCGACGTGTCGCGCTTCCAGCGCAGCACCGTTCCCTCGCAGCGTGCAGCTGCCCCGGCTCCGGCCCCTGCAGCCGCACCGCAGCAGGGCGGCGCTCCCGCCGGCCAGCCCGGCGTCGCACGCCCCGCCGGCCCCGTGGTCAACGTGACCCGCGGCAAGGAAACGACGGCAGAACCGATCGGCAAGTCCGGCCGGGACCTGACCACCCAATCATCGCGCGGCTTGTCCGGTGCAGCCAGCACCGTGCCCGCCGCCCAGGCCGTGGTTCGCTGAGATGCACCGCGCCAACACCCATTCGCAGGCCGCAATGGCCCGAATTCCCGAACCGAGGGGCAAGACCATGAAGAGCCGTCTTCTGAAAACAATCCTGGGAGCTGCCTGTGCGCTGGCCCCGCTGGCCGCAGTGCCGGTGGGTTCCGCCACCGCGCAGAACGTGATCGCGCCTTCGCAGGACATCGCGCTCAGCATCGGGCGTGGCCAGTTGGTCAACGTGCCCGGCAACATGACCGACATCTTCGTGGCGAACGACCAGGTGGCCGACGTGCAGGTGAAAAGCCGCCGCCAGCTCTACGTCTTCGGCCTCGCAGGCGGTGAGACCACGATTTACGCCAGCAACGCTGCGGGCGACATCATCTGGTCCGCCAATGTCCGCGTTGGTTCGAACATCGACAGCGTCGACCAGATGCTGCGCCTCGCCATGCCGGAAGCCAACATCCAGGTTTCCACCATGGGCACCAACACCTTCCTGCTGACCGGCACCGTGGCCGCTCCGGAAGATGCGGCAGAGGCAGAGCGCCTCGTCGCAGCCTTCGTGGGCGAAGATGCCAATGTCATCTCCCGCCTTCGCATGGCGACCCCGCTGCAGGTAAACCTGCGCGTGCGCTTTGCCGAAGTCAGCCGGTCGCTGGTTCGCACAATCGGTACGAACCTGACCACCATCGACAGCACCAGCGGCATCCAGTTCGGTATCGGACAGGGCCGTGACGGCTATGCCCCGACGTTTGCCCCCGGCAGCGGCGTGACCTGTGTCGGCTCCACGACCTGCCAGGCCATTGGCGCTGGCGGTGCGCAGACGCCCGGCACGAACATCAGCCCGATCAGCCCCGGCACGACGCTGGGCGTGGTTGGCAGCTTCCTCGGCCTCGACATCGGCGCCGCTTTCGACCTTGCGGAACGCAACGGCCTGGTGACCACGCTGTCGCAGCCGAACCTGACCGCACTGTCGGGCGAAACGGCCGAATTCCTGGCCGGTGGCGAATTCCCGATCCCGCTCAGCCAGGGCCTGGGCACGACCACCGTCGAGTACAAGAAGTACGGTGTCAGCCTGTCCTATACGCCGACCGTGCTGGCCAATGGCCGCATCTCGATCCGCGTGCGTCCCGAAGTGTCCGAGCTTTCGAGCCAGGGCGCAGTGACGCTGAACGGCTTCCAGATCCCTGCCCTCACCATCCGCCGCGCGGAAACGACGGTGGAACTGGGCAGCGGCCAGAGCTTCATGATTGCCGGCCTGCTGAGCAACAATGCGCAGTCCACGATCGACAAGGCGCCGGGCGTTGGCGACCTGCCGATCATCGGCAATCTGTTCAAGAGCCAGGACTTCCGCCGCGGCGAGACCGAACTGGTGATCGTGGTGACCCCGTATCTGGTGCGCCCGGTCAATGACCGTGACATCGTCCTGCCGACTGACGGCTACCGCGCGCCAAGCGCCGGGCAGCAGCTGTTCCTGAACCAGGAGACGGACGGGGTATCCGGCGCAAGCCGCCCGCTGCCGCAGCCTGCCGGTCAGCCCGCACCCGATCCCCAGGTCAGCCTGATCGACCAAGGCCAGCCCGAAGTCGCAGGCGGCCAGCCGCGTGACCGTCGGCGCCAGCCCGCTTCCGGCCAGCGCGCCGAAGCAGTCGCCCCCGGCTTCAGCATCAATTGAGAGAGGCTAAGATGAACAAGATTTCCCTGAAACGCGCCGCAACCACGGCGCTCGCCCTCTCCCTCGGCATGGGTCTTTCGGCCTGCATGTCCGGTAGCGAGCCGGCCAACCGCAGCCTGAATTCGGTCAACCAGCCGGTTGTCGAACGTCAGAGCTATGCGCTGGACCTGCGCGCCACTGCCGCCGGCCTGCCGGTGACGGAACAGCAGCGCCTGAATGACTGGTTTTCCAGCATGGGCGTGGGTTACGGCGCACGTGTCGCCATCGACGATCCCAGCGGCAACCGCGCCGTGGCGGAAGACGTCGCAGCGATTGCCGGCCGTTACGGCCTGCTCGTGCAGCCGGGTGCACCGGTCACCGCCGGTTACGTCGAGCCGGGCACGGTTCGTGTCACGATCACCCGCTCCGTCGCTTACGTGCCGGGCTGCCCGAACTGGTCCGACAAGGCACCGGATTTCGGCAAGAACGCCACCTCGCAGGGCTTCGGCTGCGCCGTGAACAGCAACATGGCTGCCATGGTTGCCGATCCCGAGCACCTGATCCGCGGCGCCGACGGCAATGGCAACACGGTGATTATGAGCAGCAACAAGGCGATCGAAACCTATCGCGACCAGCAGCCGACCGGCGCTGGCGGCCTGCCCGCAGTTTCTTCGAAAGGCGAGTAAGATGAACGCACCCTGGAAACCGAACCTTGCGGGCAACCGCGATCCGTTTGCAGCCTTCATCTGCGACGATGCGGCGCTGGACCAGCTGCGCCCGATCATCATCGAAATGGGCTGGCAGCCCGAGAAGTGCAACAAGGGCGGCCTGCGCAATGCCGTGCAGGCCCTGTCGATTTCCGCCAGCCCGGCCATCCTGATGGTCGACCTGTCGGAAAGCGGAGACCCGCTGAACGATATCAACGCGCTGGCGGAAGTCTGCGAGCCGGGCACGGTGGTGATCGCCATCGGCCAGGTCAACGACGTGCGCCTGTACCGCGACCTGCTGGCCAGCGGCATCCACGATTACCTGCTGAAGCCGCTGAGCTCTGGCCAGGTGCGCGATGCCCTGACGCAGGCGCAGTCCGTATTCATGGCCCCCAAGAATGGCGAAGGCGAAGCGACCAAGTCGCATGTTGCCACCGCCGTCGTGGGAACGCGCGGCGGCGTGGGTGCATCCACCCTTGCCACTTCGCTGGCATGGATGTTCAGCGCCGATGCAAAGATGCCCACCGCGCTGCTGGACCTTGATGTCCACTTCGGCACGGGCGCGCTTTCGCTGGACCTTGAGCCGGGCCGCGGCCTGACCGACGCGATCGAGAACCCCAGCCGTATCGACGGACTGTTCATCGAACGCGCCATGATCCGCGCCAACGACAACCTTGCCATCCTTTCCGCAGAAGCGCCGATCAACTCGCCGCTGATGACGGATGGCAGCGCCTTCGTGCAGCTGGAGGAAGAATTCCGCCAGTCGTTCGAGATGTCGGTGGTGGACCTGCCGCGCAACATGCTGATCAACTTCCCGCACGTGCTGCAGGAAATGAATGTCATGGCACTGGTCACGGAAATGACGCTGGCATCCGCCCGCGACACCATCCGTATCCTGTCCTGGCTGAAGACCAATGCGCCCGGCGTGCAGCCCCTGGTGGTTGCCAACCGCGTGCAGAGCGGCGCAGCCGAAATCAGCAAGGCCGACTTCGAAGCCAGCATCGAACGCAAGATCAATTACGTGATCCCGTTCGATCACAAGGCCGCGGTCAACGCAGCGAAGCTCGGCCAGACCTTCATCGAGGCGAATTCCTCCAGCAAGGCCGCATCGGTCATGCGCGACATCGGCAATGCCATCATGGGCGCAGCCGACGAGGAAGCAGGCGACATCACCGAAGCGGGTCCGACCTCGCTGCTCGGCAAGTTCGACCTGAAGTCGCTGCTGGGCAAGAAACCCGCTGCAAAGGCCGAACCGGCCCGCGAAGCAGCTGAGTAACAACGGCGGGCGCGGTTTCCGGCAAGGGAGCCGCGCCGCCCATCACGAACCAATTGACCGGGGACCGATAGCGCGATGAATATCATGCAGATCCTGCTTTTTGCCGGCGGCCTTATGATGCTGCTGGTCATCGGCTATTCCCTGATGGGGCAGAAGAGCCCGGCCAAGGAAGCTGCCCGCCGCCTGGAAGGCGTGCGCGACAGGCACTCCGAAAGCACCACCACCAAGGTCGAAAGCCAGCTGAAGAAGGCGATTGCCGCCCGCAAACCCAAGATGCACAAGATCGCAGGTTCCGCCTCGCGTTCGGAAGCGCTGGGCCTGCGGCTGGAACGCTCCGGCAAGAACTGGACCGTGGCGAATTACCTTTATGCCTCGCTCGGCATCGGACTGGTCATTACCGTACTGCTTTACCTCAAGACGGGCGCTGCGCTGCTCGCGCTGGCCGTCGGGCTGTTCGCTGGCGCGGGCCTGCCGCACCTGTGGGTCAACCGCCTGATCAAGAAGCGGACGGCGGATTTCAACGCCAAGTTCCCCGACGCGATCGAGCTGCTGGTGCGCGGCCTGCGCTCCGGCCTGCCCGTCACCGAGACGCTCGGCGTGGTGGCACAGGAAGTTCCGGGCCCGGTGGGCCAGGAATTCCGCGGCACGGTGGAGCGCATCAAGATCGGCCGCACGATGGAAGAGGCGCTGCAGGAATCGGCTGACCGCCTGGGCACGCCGGAATTCCAGTTCTTCGTCATCACGCTGGCCATCCAGCGCGAGACGGGCGGCAACTTGGCCGAAACGCTTTCCAACCTGGCAGACGTGCTGCGCAAGCGCGCGCAGATGAAGCTGAAGATCAAGGCCATGAGCTCTGAATCCAAGGCTTCCGCCTATATCGTGGGCGCCCTGCCCTTCATCGTCTTCGGCCTCGTGTACTGGATGAACCCGTCCTACATCGGCGGCTTCTTCACCGACGACCGCCTGATCGTGACCGGCCTTGGCGGCCTGGTCTGGATGAGCATCGGCGTCTTCATCATGGCCAAGATGGTCAGCTTCGAGATCTGAGGGAGACGGAACGATGATCCAGCAAAATTCCGGCCCCACGCTTCTCGGCGTCGACGTCATCCTCGTCGGGTCTGTCCTGGCGGGCATCGCCGCCCTGGCAGTCGTCTTCGCGGTCTATGCCGCGCTGACGGTGAAGGATCCGATGGCCAAGCGGGTCAAGTCGCTCAATGCGCGGCGTGACGAGCTGAAGGCGGGCATCGTCAAGGCCACGGCCAAGAAACGCACCAGCCTGGTGCGGCGCACCGACACCACCGACAAGGTGAAGGACACACTGCAGGGCATGAAGGTCCTGCAGGACAGCCAGGTCAAGATCATCGAGCAGAAGCTGGCGCAGGCCGGTTACCGCAACAAGGAATGGGCGGTTGTCGTCATCTTTGCGCGCATGATCCTGCCGATCGTGCTCGGCTTCCTGGGCGTGATGCTGTTCTACTGGAGCGACACTTTCCCCGAGTGGGGCAGCATGAAGCGCTTCGGCGGTTTCGCTGCGCTGGTCATCGCCGGTTACAAGGGCCCCGAGCTGTTCCTGAAGAACAAGTCGAACAAGCGCACGGACTCGGTTCGAAAGGGCCTGCCCGATGCGCTCGACCTGCTGGTCATCTGCGCCGAGGCCGGCCTGACAGTCGACACCGCCTTCAACCGCGTGGCCAAGGAACTGGGCCGGGCTTATCCGGAACTGGGCGACGAATTTGCCCTCACCGCCATCGAGCTGTCCTTCCTCAGCGAACGCCGCCAGGCCTTCGAGAACTTGGCCTACCGCGTGAACCTTGAAGCGGTGAAGGGCGTGGTGACCACCATGATCCAGACCGAGCGTTACGGTACGCCGCTCAGCTCCGCCCTGCGCGTGCTGTCAGCGGAATTCCGCAACGAGCGCATGATGCGCGCCGAAGAGAAGGCCGCGCGCCTTCCGGCCATCATGACGGTGCCGCTGATCCTGTTCATCCTCCCGGTGCTGTTCATCGTGATCCTTGGACCGGCAGCCTGTTCCATCGCCGACGCCTTTGGTGGCGACGGGCCGGGGAGCAACTAGCCCGGTTTACCGATACTTTCGGACCCGAAAGCGAAGACCCCGCGGCGGCCATGGCCATCGCGGGGTCTTCTGCATCCGGTGCAATCGCCGGCTGGACTTACCGGTAGCTGCCGTCCGTCAGGCTGTCAGAATCGAGGTCGCCGACTTCGGCTCGCACGGTGCGCAGCATGTGGCGGAAGCGGTCCACGTCCTCGGTCGAGAAGCCCGCGAAAAGCTGGCGTTCGATATTGCGCGCGACCGGCATGATCTTGGCGTACATCTCCTCCCCGGTTTCGGAGAGGTGGAGCAGGTGGGATCGGCCATCCTTCGCATTGGGCTTTCGCGCGATCAGCTCGCGTTCGGACAGCAGCTTGCATGCGCGGTTGACGGCAACCTTGTCCATCAGCGTCCGCTCCGTCAGCTCGCGCTGGGTCACGCCGCCGGCATCGCCCAGCACGGCCATGATCCGCCATTCGGGGACAGAGAGGCTGAAACGCTTGCGATATTCCTGCGCGATGCGCGCGCTCACCGCATTGGACGTGGTGGAGAGGCAATAGGGCAGGAAGTCGTCGAGGCGGGAGATAGGGGTCATCGGTAACCAGTTTGCGGCCCTCGCCCGCAATTGCAAGGGTCTTCGCCGCGATATCCGGCAGCTAGCTTGCCACGATGCGCCGCGCGACGGCGTCCAGCCTGGCTGCGGATGCTTCGTCCCACGCATCCCTCGGCGTGACGATGGCGCCGTCCAGCGCCCGGTCGATCGGGCTGGCCTCGCGCCGCTTCGGCAGGGCGGCGGCAAAGGCCCGCAGCGCATTGCGCGCCAGATCCGCATTCCCGCGCATGGTCTCCAGCACCTGCGCCGTATCGACCGCGGCCTCGCCATCACGCCAGGCGTCGTAATCCGTCACCATGCCCACCAGCGCATAGGGCAGCTCCGCCTCGCGGGCGAGGCGCGCTTCGGGCATGGCGGTCATGCCGATCACATGCGCGCCCCATTGCCTGTAAAGGCGGCTTTCCGCGCGCGTGCTGAACTGCGGGCCTTCGATGGCGACATAGGTCGCGCCCTCATGCACGCCCGCACCCGCATCCGAGGCTGCGCCCGCCAACAGGCCGGACAGGCGCGGACAGACCGGATCGGCGAAGGCGACATGCGCAGTGATCCCTGGCCCGAAGAAGCTGCGTTCCCGCCCCGTGGTCCGGTCGATGAATTGGTCCACCACGGCGAAGCGGCCGGGTGCGAGGGCCTCGTCCAGCGATCCCACCGCGCTCATGGCGACAAGGTCCGTCACGCCGCAGCGCTTCATCACGTCCACATTGGCGCGGTAATTCACGTGGGAGGGGGCCATGCGATGGCCTGCCCCGTGGCGCGCCATGAAGGTGAAGCGCACGCCTTCCAGCGTGCCGGTCACCACCGGTCCCGAAGGCTCTCCGAAGGCGGAGCGCACGGCGATTTCCTGCACATCGTCCAGCGCGCCGGGATCGTACAGGCCCGAACCGCCCAGCACGCCGATGTGCCAGCCACCTTCCGGATGCATCAGCGCCACAGGCCCGGCCTCAGCGCGGCGCCATGCGGATCGCGCCGTCGAGCCGCACGGTTTCGCCGTTCATGTAACCGCTTTCGATCATGAACACCGCAAGGTCGGCATATTCAGCCGGGACGCCGAGCCGCTTGGGGAACGGGACGCTGGAGGCCAGCGCATCGCGCACCTTGTCCGGCATGCCGGCCATCATGGGCGTCTCGAAGATGCCGGGCAGGATCGCGTTCACGCGGACGCCCTCGCCCATGAGGTCGCGTGCCATGGGCAGGACCATGCCCTTCACGCCCGCCTTGCTGGCCCCGTAAGCGACCTGGCCGATCTGGCCGTCTTCCGCCGCAACGCTGGCGGTGGTGATGATCGCGCCGCGCTCGCCATCATCCAGCGTGTCCAGCGACAGCATGCCCGCCGCGCTCTTGGCTGCGCACAGGAAGGTGCCGGTCAGGTTGACGGCGATGGTCTTGGCGAACTGGGCCAGCGAGTGGCTCTTCGCCTCGCCCGTTTCCTTGTCTCGGCTGGCCAGCTTCGCGCCGCTGACGATGCCCGCACAGCACACCAGCACGCGTTCCTGCCCGTGCGCCTCGCGCGCCTTGGCAAAACCCGCATCCACGCTGGCCTCGTCGCTGACGTCGACCTTGCAGAACACGCCGCCCAGCTCCGCCGCGACCGCTTCGCCCGCTTCTACATTCATGTCGAAGATGGCGACCTTCGCGCCCTTCGCGGCGAGCGCGCGGGCAGTCGCTTCGCCGAGGCCCGATGCGCCCCCGGTGACCACGGCGGCAGTGTTGGAGTCGATCTTCATGGGTGTCCTCTCGAATGGCGTTCGACGCGCGGCTTAGCCCCTTCGCGCGCCGCCTTCCAGCCCTGCAATCCGTTCAGCTTCCGCCCCGCGAAGCTGAAAGGTGTTACAGGTGTTACACAGTCCATGGGACAAAATCCGGCGCGGTCGATCGGACCCCGTCGAAGCCCAGCTGGTGGCGCAAAGAAGAAATCATCAGCAGTAAACATGACTGCACCCATCCAACCCGCGTTAGCAGTAGGAAAGCGCCCTGTTCCGCGATAGGATGTGAGCGATCACAGCGTGGAGAGGGTAGCTGCATGGAAGCGCAGGCAAGAAGGCTGGAGGAGCTGGACCTGCTGCGCGGCTTTGCCGTCTTCGTGATGGTGCTGGTCACCACGCCCGGGGACTGGGCGCATCATTTTCCGGCATTGCAGCATGCGGATTGGCATGGCTGGACCTTTGCCGATCTCGTCTTCCCGGATTTCCTGTTCGGCGTGGGAATGGCGCTGGGCCTGACATATGGCCGCTCGCTCGATCCGGTGCGCGGGGCCCATGCCTTCCGGCGCAAGCTGTTGCGCCGCGTGGCTGGGCTGGTGCTGTTGGGGCTGGCGCTGAACTATGTCTATGTGATCGCAGGCCAGCTCGGCTCCCCGCCCGTAGGGCCAACGGACGAGACGACGTGGCGCATCCCCGGCGTGCTGCAGCGCATTGCCCTGTGTTACCTGCTCGCCGTGGGCGTTGTGGCGCTGACGGCGCGGCGGATGCAGGATAGCGGCACGCAGCTGCGTCCGCTCGCCGTGCTTGGCGCCATCATCACGATCCTTCTGGGATACTGGGCGCTGCTGGTGGTCGTGCCTGCGGGTGGGTATGGCGCGGGCGATCTGTCGAAGGTCGGCAATCTGCCCGCCGTGATCGACCGGGCGGTGTTCACGCCGCAGCATATGTGGCCGCTGGGCGCGGAGGCCTGGCGCGGGCCGGTAGTGTACGACCCGGAAGGCTTGCTCTCCACGCTGCCCGCCACGGCCAATGTGTTGTCGGGTGTGCTGGCGGTGGGCCTGTGGCGCGATTTCCCGCGCTGGCGGCTGGTGCTGCTGGCTGCGATCGGTGCGGCCCTGATCGGGGCGGGCCTGCTGCTGGACGGCCTGTTCCCCATCAACAAGAAGATCTGGACCAGCAGCTTCGTGCTGCTGACCGTCGGCTTCTCGTTCCTGTTCCTGCTGGGCATGGCACTGGCGGTGAAGCTGCGGCTCGCGCGCCTGCTCGCGCCGCTGCGCATCCTGGGCGGCAATGCGATCCTGGCCTTTTCGCTGTCCATAATTGTCGCCGCGATGGCGGGCGTTCCGCTGACAGGCGGGGACCCATCTGCAACGCTGCAATCGCTCGGCAACAGCGCAATGCTCGCAGT
The DNA here is from genome assembly GCF_001687545.1 of Paraurantiacibacter namhicola. Classification (NCBI taxonomy): domain Bacteria; kingdom Pseudomonadati; phylum Pseudomonadota; class Alphaproteobacteria; order Sphingomonadales; family Erythrobacteraceae; genus Paraurantiacibacter; species Paraurantiacibacter namhicola. The sequence continues at coordinate 2,333,871 of NZ_CP016545.1, forward strand.
GATACCGGACCCGTGGTTCGCCTCTTTCGCGTGGGGATGCGTGGTCGCTCTTTCCATCGCCGCGCTGCTGTGGCCGCTGGACCGGCGCGGTATTCACCTGCGGCTCTGACGACGCCGGTCCTGAGTTATCAGCTCACCTTGAACTGCAGCTCGCCGTCGCCCTCGTCCACGCGCACGGTGCTGCCGTCGGGCACTTCGCCGGCCAGGATCTTTTCGGCCAGCGGGTCCTGCACGTAGCGTTGCACCGCGCGTTTCAGCGGACGCGCGCCATAGACGGGATCGTACCCCACGCGGCCGAGCCACTTCTTAGCGCCGTCCGTCAGGTCCAGCACCACCTTGCGATCCTTCAGCAGCTTCTGCACGCGCGCGACCTGGATATCGACGATGGGAGCCATGTGCTCCATCGCCAGGCGGTGGAACAGGATGATCTCGTCCAGCCGGTTCAGGAATTCGGGGCGGAAATGCCCGCGCACCACGTCCATCACCTGGCTTTCGACATCGGACACCTTCTGGTCGTCCGTCAGGTTTGACAGGTACTGGCTGCCGAGGTTGGAAGTGAGGATGATCAGCGTGTTGCTGAAATCCACCTGCCTGCCCTGCCCGTCCGTCAGGCGGCCATCGTCCAGCACCTGCAGCAGCACGTTGAAGACGTCGCTGTGTGCCTTCTCCACCTCGTCGAACAGCACGACCTGGTAAGGCCGCCGACGAACCGCTTCTGTTAGAACGCCGCCTTCATCGTAACCAACATAGCCCGGAGGCGCACCGATCAGGCGGGCGACGGAGTGCTTTTCCATGAACTCGCTCATGTCGATGCGCACCATCGCGCGGTCATCGTCGAACAGGAATTGCGCCAGCGCCTTGGTCAGCTCCGTCTTGCCGACGCCGGTCGGGCCCAGGAACAGGAAGCTGCCCAGCGGGCGGTTCGGATCCTGCAGGCCTGCGCGCGCGCGGCGCACCGCCTTGGACACGGCATTGACCGCGTCCGTCTGCCCGATCACGCGCCTGCCCAGCGCCTCTTCCATCTTCAGCAGCTTCTCGCGTTCGCCTTCCATCATCCGGTCGGTCGGCACGCCGGTCCAGCGGGAAACGACACCGGCGATATCGTCCTCGGTCACTTCCTCGCGCAGCAGGGCGTTTTCGGTATGGCCGGCAGCCTCCTCCAGCTGCTTCTCCAGCTTCGGGATGGTGCCGTAGGACAGCTCGCCCGCCTTCTGCAGGTCGCCTTCGCGCTGCGCTTGCTCCAGCTCGATACGGGCGGCGTCAAGCTCTTCCTTCACGCGCGCTTCGGCGTGGATCTTGTCGCGCTCGTTCTGCCAGCGTGTGGTGAGTTCGCTCGACTGCTGCTCGAGGTTTGCCAGCTCTTCGCGTAGGGCGGCGAGCCGGTCCTTGGACGCCTCGTCGGCTTCCTTGCCGAGCGCGGATTCCTCGATCTTCAGCTGGATGATCCGGCGGTCGAGGTTCTCGATTTCCTCCGGCTTGCTTTCCACTTCCATGCGGATGCGGCTGGCGGCCTCGTCCATCAGGTCGATGGCCTTGTCCGGCAGGAAACGGTCGGTGATGTAGCGTTCGGACAGGGTCGCGGCCGCCACGATGGCCCCGTCGGTGATACGCACGCCGTGATGCAGCTCGTACTTTTCCTTCAGGCCGCGCAGGATGGAGACGGTGTCCTCCACGCTCGGCTCCTCGACATAGACCGGCTGGAAACGGCGCTGCAGGGCGGCGTCCTTCTCCACATATTTCTGGTATTCATCCAGCGTGGTCGCGCCGATGCAGTGCAGTTCGCCGCGCGCAAGGGCGGGTTTCAGCAGGTTGCCCGCATCCATCGAACCCTCGGACGCGCCCGCGCCGATCAGCGTGTGCATTTCGTCGATGAACAGGATGATCTGGCCGTCCGCGCCCTTCACCTCGTCCAGCACGGCCTTCAGCCGCTCCTCGAACTCGCCGCGATATTTCGCGCCTGCGATCAGGCTGCCCAAATCCAGCGCCATCAGCTGCCGGTCGCGCAGGCTGTCCGGCACGTCGCCATTGGCGATGCGCAGGGCCAGGCCTTCGGCGATGGCGGTCTTGCCGGTGCCGGGCTCGCCGATCACGACGGGATTGTTCTTGGTGCGCCGGGCCAGGATCTGGACCACGCGGCGGATTTCCTCGTCGCGGCCGATCACCGGGTCCAGCTTGCCCGCACGGGCCGCTTCGGTCAGGTCACGGGCGTATTTCTTCATCGCGTCATAGGCGTTTTCCGCCCCGGCGCTGTCCGCCGTGCGGCCGCCGCGCAATTCGTTGATCGCGACGTTCAGCGCCTGCGGATCCAGCTTAGCCTCCTCCAGCGCCTTGCCGGCAGAGGTGGTCTTGGCCAGCGCCAGCGCCATCAGCAGGCGCTCGACGGTCACATAGCTGTCGCCCGCCTTTTCCGCGACCTGCTCGGCCTGGTCCAGCACGCGCACGGCATCATTGTCGAGGCCCGGCGTCGCTTGCGCCCCGCCCCCGGTCACCGAAGCGATCTTGGCCAGCACGGCATCCACCTCGTCCACCGCGCGGCGCGGGTCGCCGCCGGCGCGCTGGATCAGGCCGGCCGCCATCCCCTCGCTATCCTCCAGCAGCGCCTTCAGCAGGTGCGCAGGCGTGATCCGCTGGTGGTTCATGCGGATGGCAACGGTCTGCGCGCTTTGCAGGAAGCCGCGCGCCCGATCGGTGAATTTTTCAAGGTCCATGCGAAGTGCCCTCTTTCAAACTGTCCCTGCCCACATAGTGTTGCCAATTTGCAACACAAGACCCTGCGCTCCGGCAGGTGTGTTACTCGCATATAGGACCCTTGCGCGCGCTTGCGAGGGGGCAGGCGGAGAATTCACTCCATGTCGGCTGGGTCGGGCTCGTAATCCAGCAGTTCGCCAGGCTTGCAATCCAGCACCAGGCACAGCTTCGACAGGGTGGAAAAGCGGATGCCGCGCACCTTGCCGGACTTGAACAGCGACAGCTGCGTTTCGCTGATGCCCACGCGCTGGGCCAGCTCCTTGCTGGTCAGCCCGCGATCCTGCAGCACCCGGTCGAGCGTGATCGCCATCGGCATCAGACGAACTCCTCAAGCTCTTTCGCCATGACAAAGGCCCGCGCCGCCAGCCGCCCGACCAGCCACAGCATCATGCCCACCACCATCACGGCGAGGTAGGATGGGTCGAAATGGGCGATGGTGGAGAACCGGTCCGGCCAGATCGCCATCAGCAGCAGTGACGTGCCCGTCAGGTCCATGAAGCCGCCCAGCGCCAGCAGCGCGCCCACGCGGCGCAGCATCTTGGGCAGCGCATCGGGCAGCGCGGCGCCTTTCGAAACCTTGCAGCTGGCCCGCGCGATGTCGGCCACGGCCAGCAGGTACGGTATCATCGAAAGCCGCCGGAAGGACCAGTATCCGGGCTGAGTCCACCCGCCGATCAGCGATGTCGCCTCCAGCAGCAGGAACAGCGCAAGCAGCACAGTGCAGCCGCCCGCGGCCAGCGCGACCAGCCTTGCATAGCGCTTCGATCCGTCCATTTCACACTCCTTCGAAATTTAAGCTTGACTTAAATTCGCGCCAAGCGATGCTTTAAGCAAGACTTAAACGAAATGTGAGGCGGAATGCAATGCATGCAGCGATAGAAACCCACGGATTGCGAAAGAGCCTGGGCGGCAAGCCGGTGATCCGCGGGCTGGATCTCAGCGTCCCGGCCGGGCGCGTTTACGGTTTCCTGGGCCCCAACGGCGCGGGCAAGACCACGGCGATGCGCCTGCTGCTGGGGCTGATGCCGGCCGATGCGGGCGAGGTGCGCCTGCTGGGCCAGCCACTTGGGCAAAACAGGCTGTCCCTGCTGCGGCAGGTGGGCAGTTTCATCGAAAGCCCCGCCCTCTATGACCACCGCAGCGGCCGCGCGAATTTGGACGTGGCGCGCCGCCTGCTGGGCCTGCCCGCCAGCGAGGTCGACCGGGTGCTGGAGGTGGTGGATATGCGCGCCGATGCCGCGCGCCGCGTCAGCGAATATTCGCTCGGCATGCGGCAGCGCATGGCCCTGGCGCGCAGCCTGCTGGGCAGTCCAAAGCTGCTGCTGCTGGACGAGCCGACCAATGGCCTCGACCCCGACGGCATCGCTGACATGCGCGCCCTGGTGCGCGACCTGCCCGCCCGCATGGATTGCACCGTCCTGATCTCCAGCCACCTGCTGGGCGAGGTGGAGCAGGTGGCGGACCATGTCGGCCTGCTGCGCAAGGGAAGGCTGGCGATGCAGGGACCACTACAGGACCTGCTAGGCAGCGGTCGCCGCATCGCGCTGGAGGTGGACGATGCTGCGCGTGCCACGTCGCTGCTCACAGCCGAAGGCCTCGCGGCGCATGTCTCCGGCGGCGCCACCCTGACCGTGGACGCGCCGCCCGATGGCGAGCTCGCCCCGCTATGCGCCCGCATCAACCGCATCCTGGTGGAGGCAGGCCTCGCCGTCTCCTCGCTGGGCTCGCAGCGGCTCTCGCTGGAGGACCTCTACAAGGGCAGCGCCGCGCCGACCGAAGAAGCTCAAACCAATGAAAGGAAAGCCGCATGATCCGCCTGATCCGATGGGAGGCCGCCAAGCTGCGCGGCTCGCTCGCCCTGCTGTTCGCCCTGGTGGTGCCGGGCCTGACCGCGCTGCTGGTGATGTTTGCCATGCTGGCCAATGACCGGGCACCGGCTTGGAGCTCGATGATGGGCGGCTTCGTGCTGCCGCTGTGGGCCATGTTCCTGCTGCCCATGGTCATTGCCACTTTCTGCACGCTGGTGGCGCAGGTGGAACACCGCGCGAAAAGCTGGGACCACGTGCTGACCCAGCCCTTCCCGCGGTGGCAGGTCTTTGCAGCGAAGCTGGTGATCATCTGCACGGCCGTTGCCGGGATGACCTTCCTGGTCTTTGCCTACGCTTATCTGGTCGGCTGGCTCGGCGGGCTGGCCACGGGCTACACGCCGGTAGGCAGCTTCGGCTTCGTGGAGGTGGCGCAGGCCTCCGTGAGGCTGCTGGGCGCCGCGGCGCTGGTCGTGGCAATCCAGGCGTGGATCGCGCTCCGCTATGCCAATTTCGTCATCCCGCTTGCCGTGGGCATTGCCGGGACCATGGTCGGCCTGGCTGTCATGCTGACCGGTACGGACCAGGCGGACTGGTTCCCCTGGGTCATCACGCTGCGCAGCGTGGGGCCGGACGCGCCGTTGGACCCGGTGTGGATGGGCCTGGCCGGTGGTCTCGTCGCCTGCTGTCTGCTGCTCGTCGATTTGCCGCGCCGCGCCTTTCGCTAATTCGCCGGAAACGCTGGAAACCCCCGGATACGCTGCTAGCCTGCACCGCAGAATCAATACCATATCGTTCCCGGGGGACACCTGATGCGCCGCATGACTTCCAAGCTCGCCACAATCTCACTCCTACCGCTGGCGCTTGCCGCCTGCCAGACCATGGAGCAGACCGCGCCCATGGCAGCCGCCGATCCCGCGCCCGCGCAGGCGGCGGATATGGCAGAGCCGGCCCCGCTATCCGCGCTGACTTCGGAAGTGAACATCCCCTACGAGCGGTTCGAGCTGGACAACGGCCTGACCGTGCTGGTCCACACCGATCGCAAAACGCCGCTGGTGGGCGTGACCACCTATTACCGCGTCGGATCGAAGCACGAACCGCGCGGCCTGACCGGCTTTGCCCATTTGTTCGAGCACCTGATGTTCGGCGGCAGCGAGAATGTGGAGAATTTCGACATCCCGCTGGAAGCCGCAGGCTCGACCAGCACCAACGGTTCCACCTGGTACGACCGCACCAATTACGTCGAAACCGTACCCACGGGCGCGCTGGACCTGGCGCTGTTCATGGAAAGCGACCGCATGGGTTACCTGCTGGGCGCAGTCACGCAGGAGAAGCTGGATAAGCAGCGCGACGTGGTGAAGAATGAGAAGCGGCAGGGCGATAACCAGCCTTACGGCCTGACCTTCTATGCCCTGGCTGACGGGCTGCTGCCGGTTGGCCACCCCTATCGCCACTCCACCATCGGCAGCATGGCGGACCTTTCCGCCGCCAGCATCCCCGATGTGCGCAAGTGGTTCATGGACAATTACGGGCCCAACAATGTCGTCCTGGTTCTGGCCGGCGATATCGACGTGGAAACCGCACGTCCGATGGTGGAACGCTGGTTCGGCGCCATCCCGCGAGGTCCCGAAGTGGTGGACGTGTCCGCCGGCCCGGTCACGCTGGATGCGCCCGTGCGCCGCGTAATGGTGGACCAGGTGCCCGCCACCCGCATCGTGCGCGCATGGACCGGCCCGGCACTGACCGATCCCGATGCCGTGCCGCTGGCCATCGGCATGAACGTGCTGGGCGGCCTCGCCTCCAGCCGCCTCGACAATATCCTGGTGCGTGACGAGCAGCTGGCCACCAGCGTTTCGGCCTACAGCCTTCAGTTCGAAGACCTGTCCATGCTGATCGTCTCCGTCGATGTGAAGCCGGGGGTCGATGCCGACAAGGCAGAGGCGCGCCTTGGCGAAATCATGGGCGATTACCTCGCCGGTGGTCCCACGCAGGGCGAACTGGCCCGCTCCGCCACGCAGACCGTGGCCGGGCAGATCAGCGGGCTGGAGCGCGTTGGCGGCTTTGGCGGCAAGGGCATGATCCTTGCCGAAGGCCTGCTGTATGCGGGCAATCCGGGGCATTACCGGGTGGAACTGGACCGCATGGCCGGGCTGACCCCTGCCGATGTGCAGGGCGCAATGCAGCGCTGGACCTCGCGCCCCAGCTTCACGCTGGTGATCGAACCGGGTGAGCGGACGGAAGATGGCGGCAGCATGGGCGGCTGGGGTGACGAGGATACCGTCGCCGCGGCGGAGCCCGATGCCAAGCTGCCCGCCCCGCCGCTGGAAACCGGCCCGCCGCGCGAATTCCCGCCACTGAAGGACACGCCGCCGGTCACTTTCCCGACGATCGAGCGCGCCACGCTTTCCAACGGCATCCCGGTGACACTGGCCCGCCGCACCGCTGTACCGCAGGTCTCCATGCTGCTGGAATTCGATGCCGGTTACTCCGCCGACACGCGCCAGACCTCCGGCGCGCAGGGCCTGATGGTGGCAATGCTGGAAGAAGGCACGACCAGCCGCAGCACGGTCGAGATCGCCGAGGAGCAGGAGCTGCTGGGCGCAAATATCTCCACCGGCCTTTCGGTGGACACCACCAGCGTGGGTCTGACCGCACTGACCGCCAACCTTGCCCCGTCGCTGATGCTGATGGCCGATGTGGTGCGCAACCCGGCCTTCGATGCCAATGTGACGCAGCGTGTGCGCGACCAGCGCCTCGCCGCCATCGACCAGCAGCTCGCCAGCCCCACGGGCCTTGCCAGCCTGGCCGCCGGGCCGCTGATCTTCGGCGATGACCACCCTTACGGTTCTGTCGGCGCACTGGGCCGCGCGACCACGCTGGGGCTGGTGACGCCCGATGCGCTGTCCAGCCTGCATGCCGCGTGGATCCGCCCCTCCAAGGCGCAGATCACCGTGGTGGGCGATGTGACCATGGAAGAGCTCCTGCCGCAGCTGGAGATGGCTTTCGGCGACTGGGCCGAGCCGGCCGCTGCCGCAGGGCAGAAGGCTCCGCTCGATACCGCGCTGCCTGACGCGCGCCCGCGCCTGGTGGTGATCGACCGGCCCAACAGCCCGCAAAGCGTGCTGCTGCTCGCCCGCGCTCTGCCGCTGACCGGCACCTCGCAGGGGACCGAAGCGCTTGAACTGGCCAATGAAGTGATCGGCAGCGGCTTCCTCAGCCGGCTGAATTCGAACCTGCGCGAGGACAAGGGCTGGACCTATGGCATCCGCAGCACCATCACCAGCAATGCCGGGCCGCGCCTGCTGACGGTGTTCACCCCGGTCCAGTCCGACCGGACGGGCGATTCCATCCAACTGATCTTCGAGGAGATGACCGCCTTCCCCGCCGCGCGCGGAGTGGACGATGTGGAATTGCAGCGCGTGACGCAGGGCAATATCCGCAACCTGCCCAACAGGTTCGAAACCAACGGCCAGGTGCTGGGCGCCATCGTGCAGAACCGCCGCCTCGGCCGCCCGGACAATTACTACGCCACCCTGCCCAGCATCTACGCCGGTCTCGGCGCGCCGCAGCTCAACGCGGCCGCGGCGCAGTACCTGCAGCCGGATAATCTGGTGGTGATCGTGGTGGGTGACCGCAAGGTGATCGACAGCCAGCTGGAAGGCCTGGACATGGAGATCGAATATCTGGACGCCGCCAGCCTGCGGTAGAATTTTCGCTCTCTCAACCGCTCATGCGGAGCTTGTCGAAGCAGGATGGCTGGCACGGCGCCAGTCACCCTTCGACAAGCTCAGGGTGAGCGGAGAACTTTAAGGCGTGGGCCGCAAAGCCTGATAGGCCGCCGCCGTTACCGTGTTGGCGAGGTTGAGGCTGCGGATGTGCGGCGATCGCATCGGCAGGTGGAATTGCCGGTCCGCATGGGCCGCGCGGATGGCGGGCGGGATACCCTGCGTCTCGCTGCCGAAAACGAGATAAGCATCCTCCGGGTATTCCGCGTCGTAGAAGCTGGTCTCCCCATCCTCCTCGAACAGCAACAGCTGGTCGCCGCGCGGCTGCCGCTCGGCCAGGAACGCCGCCCAGTCCGCGAACTCTGCCAGCCGCACATGCTGCCAGTAATCCAGCCCGCTACGCCTCAGGTGCTTGTCCGACAGCGCGAAGCCCAGCGGATGGACCAGCACCAGCTCCATATCCAGCGCCACGCAGGTGCGCCCGATGGCCCCGGTATTGTGCGGGATTTCAGGCTGGACGAGGACGATGGCGGTCATGCTAATCCGTTGGACCTATATGCTATTTTCTGCCTTTTGATTGACAATTTTCTTGCTGGTCCAGACAAGGTTCTGGTCTATTTCAGGCAACATTTTGCGAGGGGCCGCACACATGCGCAGGGTATCGTTCTTTCTTTGTATTTCAGCTTTTAGCGCAGGCGCCGCATCAGCGGTTGCGCAAGAAGCTCCAGAAGAGCCCAAATGCGAATTGCACGTCTGGTCGGCGGAGAAATTCGACGACATTCCCCTTATCGTCGGGCAGCTCCATTTTGGACGGGGCCGCAGCGATGTACCCCAAGATTTCGAATCCATTGCGACTCCCGAATTGCAAATATCGGCAGTGATAGAGGCTGATCCGGTTACCGCACTCGGACTTCCACCTGACACAAAGGTAATACCTCACCTTACCTCGGAAGACCTGAATACTACCAACAAAAGGAAAGGTCGGCGCGAAGATTCCTCAAACCCGTGCTATTTCGAGCTACACATTCGCGATCATAAATTGATTCAAGATATTGTCTGGGGCGACCGCTTTCTAACCGGATTTGATTTTCGGTATTACACCGATAATGAAAAATGGACCTATCGCCACAAGGGTAAAGGAGGCAATAAATTAAAGCTATTCCCAATTGAGGAAGGAACCGACTTCGAAGACGTAGAGCAGAAGATCGCTACCGGAATCGCGGACAATTTTCTTGAATATGCGAAAAATGCCAAGCCAAGAATAAAACGCAAAATATCGTAAGCGTTCGACCTCGGATCAGAAAAGATCGGTGGCTTGCCGTGCGGCGGTGACTACCCCAATTTGTCCTTCAAAATCTGGTTCACGACAGCCGGGTTCGCCTTGCCCTGCATGGCCTTCATGGTCTGGCCGACGAAGAAGCCGAACAGCTTGTCCTTGCCCGCCTTGTACTGTTCCACCTTGTCGCCATTGGCGGCGATGATGTCGTCCACGGCGGCTTCGATGGCGCCAGTATCGCTGACCTGCTTCAGGCCTTCCGCCTCGGCGATTTCGGAGGGGTCGCGGCCGGTTTTCAGGACGATTTCGTAAATTTCCTTGGCCTGGCCGCCGGAAATCTCGCCCTTGTCCTGCATCGCCAGTATCTGCGCCTGCGCGGCGGCAGTGGCGTGGGCGGGGTTGGCTTCATCGCCCAGCGACTTCATCACGCCCGGCGCGACCGAGAGCGCCCAGTTGGCGACCTGCGTCGAGACCTTGGCTTCCGGCTTGCCGGTGGCCTTGGCTGTTTCCTCCAGCAGCTGCTCGAAACGGGCGAAGGTTTCCACTTCCGCCGTCAGTTCGCGCGCGTTGTAATCGGTCAGGCCCAGCTCGCCGGTGTAGCGGGCGCGCTTGGCGTCCGGCAATTCGGGCAGGCTGGCCTTGCAGTCGTCCACGAAGCTCTGCTCCAGAACCAGCGGCAGCAGGTCCGGATCGGGGAAGTAGCGGTAATCATGCGCGTCTTCCTTGCTGCGCATAGTCCGCGTCGTGCCGGTGCCGGGGTCGAACAGGCGCGTTTCCTGGTCCACGCTGCCGCCATCTTCCAGCACGCCGACCTGGCGGTTCGCCTCGTATTCGATGACCTGCATCACGAAGCGCACGGAATTGACGTTCTTCGTCTCGGTCCGCGTGCCCAGCTCCGTGTCGCCCACCTTGCGGACGGACACGTTGACGTCAGCGCGCATGGAGCCTTCTTCCATGTTCCCGTCGCAGCTGCCGACATAGCGCAGGATGCTGCGCAGCTTGCGGACATAGGCGCCCGCTTCGGCCGGGCTGGTCATGTCCGGGCGGCTGACGATTTCCATCAGCGCCACGCCGCTGCGGTTGAGGTCGACATAGGACATGGTGGGATGCTGGTCATGCATCAGCTTGCCCGCATCCTGCTCGATATGGATGCGCTCGATCCCGATGACCTTGTCTTGCGCGATGCCCGCCTTCTCGTCCGCGTCGATAGTCAGCGATCCCTCGCCCACGATCGGGTGGTAAAGCTGGCTGATCTGGTAGCCCTGCGGCAAGTCGGCGTAGAAGTAATTCTTGCGGTCGAAGCGCGACCACTTGTTGATCTGCGCATCGATGGCGAGGCCCGTGCGCACCGCCTGGCGGATGCATTCCTGGTTCGGCACGGGCAGCATGCCGGGCATGGCCGCATCCACCAGGCTGACATTGCTGTTCGGCTCCGCCCCGAAGGCGGTCGCAGCGCCGCTGAACAGCTTGGCCTGGCTGGTGACCTGGGCGTGGACTTCAAGGCCGATCACGACCTCCCATTCGCCGGTCGCGCCCTGGATGCGGTAGGTGGAATCGCTCATGTCAAATGTCTCTGTATGCGTGTTCGCAAGTGCCTGTCCGCGATAGCGCGGGGGGCGCACAATTCAAGCGTCAGCGGGCTTTCGGCGCGGCAGCAGGCGATTGCGGAGCGCCTTCGTCACCGGCAGTTCGAACAGCAGGTGGACCACCACGCCCGCCGCGCTGGCAGCCGCGAACAGCAGCACATGCGCGATCCCGTCCCCCAGCGGTGCGATGAAGCGCTGCAGCACGGCCAGCACGGGCACATGGACGAGGTAGATGGCATAGCTCGCCCCGCCCAGCAGGACGGCAAACTGCGGCACGCGCACGCGGTCCTCCACGCACAGCAGGCCGTACAGCGTCAGGCCGAAGGCAAGCCCACCAAGCGGGATCAGCAGGTTCCCCCAGCTGGTGTAATCGAGCGTGCCCGTGCGGCTCCAGCCGAAGACCACCCAGCTGGCCGAATAAGCGACTACCAGCACCAAGCCGAGCACCAGCGGCCACCAGCTGTCGACGCGGCGGCGCGCGGCCAGCAGCGCCACCAGCGCGCCGATCACGAAATCGAGCACGAAGCTGGACAGCACCATGGCGCCAACGCCTTCCACCGGATTGCCGCCCGCGATCATCGCCATCTGCCACAGCACCGCCAGCGTCCACGCGCCGAACAGGGCGAGGCCGGCCGTGCGATTGGCGATGGCGACACAGAAGGCGAGGTAGAACAGGATCTCGTGCCGCAGCGTCCACACCACATTGGGCACGGGCATGGCGGTGCTGGGATAAAGCAGCAGCGACGTCCCCGCCTCCGCCGCGCTTGGCATTTCGCCCATCAGCGTACGCAGCACGATCCAGCCGCCCACCACCAGCCACAGCAGCGGATACAGCCGGATGAAGCGCTTCAAGGCGTAAGGCCATGCCTTCGCCGTCTGTCCCACATCGGCGCGATGGACGTATGTGATGATAAAGCCGGACAGGACGAAGAAGAAGTCCACGCCGAATTGCAGCGGCCCGGTCCAGATGCTGGTGGCGAGGCCGTTGAAGCTGGCCGTTGCATTCACATGGAACGCCACCACCGCCAGCGCCGCGATGCCGCGCCCCATCTCCACCGTGCGCAGCTTGCCGGGATGGCCGGGCGGTGTTGGCGCGGAGCCGGCGGGTCTGGTTGTCGCAGCTGTCATGGTCGAGCGGAGCGATAGCCGCCTGTGTGCAGCGCGCGCAAGCTATGCCGCCACTTCGAACCATAACGATCCCGGCTCCGCATCGGGCCTTCGGGCGAGGCCGGGGAAGGCCGCTGCCGCCCGCTCGGGATGCGCGTGGTGCAGCCAGTTCAGCGCCAGCAGCACGCGGTAGCGCGGCGAATGGGCGAGCATGGTCTCCAGCAAATATTGCTCGTTCCAGAGGCGCCGCTCCTCGCGCAGCCAGCGTTCCGGGTAATCGCGCGGTGTGAAAACGTCATGCACATGCACCACCACGCCCTTCGCCAGGCGCGGGATGATCCGCTGGTATTCGGTCAGCACGTCGCCGAAAGGCCGGATGACATGGCTGGAGTCGATGAACAGCATATCGCCCGCCTGAAGGCTGTCGAAGATGCCGCGGTCCACGTCCTCGACCCGTTCGCGCACGACATTCACGCCCAGCTCTTCCAGCCAGCGCATCTCATAAGGCTCTATGCAGGTGTGATCGCAGCGATAGGCATCGTCGGTGCGGGCGGCATGGGCGATGGCGGCAGCGGCCATGCGGGTGGAAAAGCCGCTGCCGATCTCCACCAGCCGGCGCGGCTTCAGCGTGCGGATCATGGCATAAAGCGCGTCCGCATCCCCCTCCCCGAAATTGCCATTGCCGTAATGGAAGGCGAGGCCGGGCTGCGGCGCGGCGGCGAATTGCGACAGCTCTTCGGCGTAATCGAACCGCTCCAGCAGGGCGAGCTGGCCCGCCTCGTCCAGGTCCAGCCCCGGCAGGTCGCGCGGCTGCGTGACATCGGCAGGCAGGTCCGCATCGGCATATGTTGGGTGGTAGTAATGCGTGGAGCGAAGCTGCACCCGCGCCCGGTCGGCCGCTTTCTGGAGCGCAGGGAAATCCGCAGGACGGCGGCACGCCGCACGCAGCAATGGCGCAATGAGCCGGACCAGCAGGGCGAGGAAGAGGTCGGCCAGCCGGTCCGTAAGGCTGCGCTTGCCTACCACCACTTCTCCGGCTGGGCGGTGAACCCGGCGCGCTGTTCGATGGCTAGGGCTGCGTTCAGCACGCCCTGTTCGTCCATCTGCTGGCCGATTAGATGGAGGCCCAAGGGCAGACCGTCCGCGTCCTGTCCGCCCGGCACGCTCATGGCCGGGAGACCGGCCAGCGAAGCGGGCACGGCGAAGACGTCGTTCAGATACATGGCCAGCGGATCGTCGCTCTTGTCGCCAAGCGCGAAGGCGGCGGTGGGCGTGGTAGGGGTGAGCACCACGTCGCAATCGTGCCACGCCTCGGCAAAGTCGCGCTGCACCAGCGTGCGCACCTTCATCGCCTGGGTGTAGTATGCGTCGTAGAAACCGGCGCTGAGCACATAGGTGCCGATCAGGATGCGGCGCTTCACCTCTTCCCCGAAGCCATCGGCGCGGGTGGCGGCGTACATGTCCTGCAAGTTCGCGCCTTCGGGCAGGTCGCGCAGGCCGTATCGCACGCCGTCATAGCGGGCGAGGTTGCTGGAGGCTTCGGCAGGAGCGACGATATAATAGGCGGGCAGCGCATACTTGGTGTGCGGCAGGGAGATGTCGACGATCTGTGCGCCCGCATCGCGCAGCATGTCCGCGCCCTTGTCCCACAGGTCCAGGATGGCCTGGTCCGTGCCCTCCATCCGGTATTCCCTGGGGATGCCGACCCGCTTGCCCTTCAGGTCTGCGTCCAGCGCAGCCGACCAGTCCGGCACGGGCGCATCGAGGCTGGTGGAATCCTTCGCATCGAAGCCTGCCATGGCTTCCAGCATGATGGCGCAATCTTCCACGCTGCGGGCCATGGGGCCTGCCTGATCGAGGCTGCTGGCAAAGGCCACCGTGCCCCAACGCGAACAGCGGCCATAAGTCGGCTTGATGCCGCAGATGCCGGTGAAGGCGGCGGGCTGGCGGATGGAGCCGCCCGTATCCGTGCCCGTGGCGGCAGCGGCAATGCGCGCGGCCACGCTGGCGCTGGAACCGCCGGAGGAACCGCCCGGTGCCAGCTTGGCATTGTCACCCCGTGCGCGGCGCCAGGGGTTGGCGACATTGCCGAAATGGCTCGTCTCGTTGCTGGAGCCCATGGCGAATTCGTCGAGGTTCAGCTTGCCCAGCATCACGGCGCCTTCGGACCACAGATTGTGGCTGACGGTGCTTTCGTACTGCGGGGTGAAGCCTTCGAGGATGTGGCTGGCCGCCGTGGTCTGCACGCCGCGCGTGGCGAACAAATCCTTCATGCCGATCGGCACGCCGGCCATGCGGCCAAGGTCCTTGCCCGCCTCGCGGTCCGCATCCACGAGGTCGGCGGCCTGCAGCGCGATTTCGGGCGTGGTGACGATGAAGGCGTTGAGAGCCTCGTTGGCGGCCGCGACCGCATCGTTATGTGCCTCCGCCACTTCACGCGCGGTGAAGTCGCCGGCTTTCACGCCATCGCGGATGGCCTTTACGCCGAGATTGGTGAGTTCTGTCATCTTATGAGTCCCAGCGAAGGCTGGGACCTCGTCCCGCTTGCGCTTCGTCAGATTGAAGGAGACCCCGGCCTGCGCCGGGGATAACGTGCATGGTCACGCAGGTTGCGCGTGCGATCACTCGATCACCTTGGGCACGCCGTAGAAGCCGTGTTCCGCCGCAGGCGCATTCGCCAGCACCTTTTCGCGCACATTGCCGCCGGTCAGCGGGTCGGCGTCGATCACGTCCTCACGCAGGCGCAGGGCTTGCGGGATGACGGCGGTCATCGGTTCTACCTGGGCAGTGTCCACCTCGGCCAGCGTTTCCACCCAGTCGAGGATGTTGTTCAGTTCGGGGACCATGCGGTCCAGCTCCGCATCGTCCATCGCGATGCGCGCCAGGCCGGCAATCTTGGCCACTTCTTCACGGGTCACAGACATGGCGCAAAGCGTTAGCCGCAGCGGCGCGCGCCATCAAGCGACGAAACGGGTGAGCGGGCCTTCTCCCTGCGCCTGCTGCAGCACATGCAGGCGGGCCATTTCGGCAAGCTCGCGCCCCTGGTCCCAGTCCATGATACCCATGCCGGGGATCAGGGGGATTTCCAGCACGGCATCGTCGGGCGAATCCATCTCCTTCACCAGCATCCGGCTGGCCACCACCATCGAATTGGACATGGTCTCCACGATGGAGGGGATCTTCTTCTCCGGCTTGCGGCGCAGCAGCAGGTCGCGCAGCAGGGCCCCTGGCCCGCGCACGTCGGAATATTCCGCATCCACGCGCCATTCCGCCGTGGGATCGCCCAGCGCGGCGATGATGTTGGGCCCGGTCTTCAGCTGGCGTATCACGCGCACCGGGATATTGTCCAGCACGCCGCCATCCACCAGGATATTGCCATCGGCATCGATGAAGGGCGGCAGGATCGTGGGCAGCGATCCGGACGCGCGCACGCATTCCCACAGCGGGCCGGAGCGGTGGATGTGCAGCGAATTGGTGGAAAGGTTGGTCGATATGCCAAAGAATAAATGCGGCTGGTCCGCGATGTCCTTGCTCCCGTAGCGTGTGGAAAGCTCGTGATCGAAGGTCCGGTGGTCCAGCAGCGCGTGGACCGGGATGGTCAGGCGCTTCATGGCCTTGGCCTCGATGAACATCGCCTCCATCTGGTCGAGCACTTCGGCCACGCTCAGGCCCTGCGCGATGGCACCGCCCATTGCCGCGCCCGCGCTGGTCCCGCCGATGAAATCATAGGGAATGCCGGCTTCCTGCAGGCCCTTGATCACGCCAAGATGCGCCGCACCCAGTGCGCCGCCGCCCGCCAGCACCAGGCCCACGGCATTGCCGGTCAGGAAGCGGCCGACCTTTGCAAAATCTTCGTCCCGGTCCAGCGCCACGTGGTGGTGGAGTTTCGCAGCCCGTGCATCGATCCATGCGCGCGAACCCGTGATCTCCACCGAGGCCGCATCGCGTAGCAGCAACAGCGTGCGGTCTTCCGGTTCGATCCAGTCCATCGCCGCCGTCTCCAGCGCGCTGGGCTGCGGGGAGGCGGCATGCGGGGTCGCCACCATCAGCAGCGCATCGGCATTGCGGCACACCGCACGGCCCCATTCCTCTGCGCCCGAGGCATCGGCGAGGACATAAGCACCCTCGTGCTCGCGCTCCGCCAGCCAGCCGAGGTAATCGCCCGGCGCGCTGCCTTCGCTGGCCATGGTCGCGACGCCCGGACCAGACGGTTCGGCCTTGCGGATGGCATCGGCCAGGCGGTCCAGCAGCCCATCCGGCATTTTGCTGTCCCCGGCAGGCAGCACGGCGATGACGCGCGGCACGGTCTTGACCACCGCACCGCTGCGCGCCGTGGCCGCGACCAGCCGCTGCGAGACGAGGCGCAGCATCACATGGGTCAGCGCAGGGTGATCGGCGCTGATCCGCTCGAAATCCTCGCGCGTGATTTCCAGCACCTGCGTGTCGCGCATGGCGAAGACATCCGCTGTGCGCTTGCCATCCGCGAAGAAGGCGAGCTCGCCCACCACTTCGCCCGCTTCGATATGCGCCACGGTGACGCCGGCCGCATTGGCCACGCGCAGGCGGCCGCTGAGGACGAATTGCAGCGTGGTCGCGTCATTGCCGCGCTCTATCAGCCGGTCCCCGCCGGAAAGGTCGCGCGGCTGGGCCGCGGTTTCCAGCGCAGAGAGCGCATCATGCGGCACGCCTTCGAACAGGGAAAAATGCTTCAGACTGGATTCGCTCACCGATTGCCCCCTTCGGTATTCTGTCATTCGCGCGGTTGTGACCGTCAGTCCGGCAGCGGCCGCCCGAGCGGCTTCCCGTCGACGAAGATATAGCGCTTCTGCACGTCGCGGATTTCGACCGTGGAATCGCGCGTGACAGAGCCACCGCGCGCACCGCCCTCCACTTCGATGGCCGTCTCTTCCACGGCGAGCTCGGCCTCTATTTCGGCATCGCCCGAAGGATCGAAACGCATGATTTCGTAATTGCTGCCGGATATGACGGCGACGCGCTGCTTGCCATCCTCCCCGACGCCCAGGTCGAGGCCGACGCAGAATTCCTCGCACTGCCAGCGGTTATATCGCACGCGCTCGATCACCTTGGCGCGCAGCTGCGGGTTTTCCGGCTGCATGCGCAGGTCGATATCCTCCGCCGCGCGCCGGTTGCGCAGGCGGCCCCATGGCCTCTCATCCTGGTCCAGCGCTTCCTGCGCCAGCGTGGCAATCTCGCCGCCTTCAGCCTTGAGGCGCTCCAGACCGCGCCGCCCCGCCGCGCCGAAGTCCCAGCGCAAGGCGGTAAAATCGAACTCCTCCACCGAGACAGCGCCCGATTGCAGCCGCGAAATCTGGTTGGCGGTCGCGATGCTGCCGAAGTTCAGGATCGGCAGGGCGAGGAACAGCGCCAGCGCGCTGGCGCCCACGGCGAGGTTGAAATTGGCGCCGCGCAGCTGGCCGCTCCACCCGGCCATCCGCCCGCGCGCGATGCCAACCCAATAGGCGAGGCCATAAGCCGTAGCGACCGCGATGGCGACCAGCGCCCAGATCCGTTCCGGCGCAAGACCGTGCTGGTCCACGCGAATGCCCATGGAAATAGCGGCGAAGACGGAAAGCGGGAAGATTGCCAGCGACAGGATGACCGCGCTGGCCTGCATCACCGCATTGCTGCTGCGCGCGGCATCGTCGTCCCGGATGACGGCATTGGCCAGCACGAAGCTGCCAACCGCGCAGGCCAGCAGCAGCGGCGTGGCGGAATCCGTGGCATCCCACAGCGCCTGCCCGCCACTGAGCAGGAAGGCGGCGCTGAAGGCGATCATGGCGAGCGCAAAAGGCACGGCCAGCAGGCTGAGCACCAGCATCACGACGCCCTGCAATGTCCCGATGATGCTCAACTGGTTGCGCAGCACGCCCAGCGCTGCCCCGAAGGCCGCGCCGCTGAACATCCAGCCGAACCAGCCTTCCCGCGTCAGCAGTTCGAGGAAGTCGATCCCGATCAGGTCGAACAGCGATGCCAGCAGGTACAGCACCAGCCAGGACAGGCCGGTAAAGGCCAGCGCGCCGGCTGCCGTGATGGCATCGCTCCACACGTGCCAGTGAGTCGCCTTGTAATCCGTGCGGAAGCGCAGGCGGTGGAAGCCTGCCTGGAACAGCGGCAGGGCCAGCAGGCTGAAGAACACGCCCGCGGCCACGGCATATTCCTCGTCCGCCACGCGGTCGCCCTGGTCCACCGCGTGGTAGCTGAGGCCAGCCATGACGAGGCCAATAACCAGAGCGAAGATGGCGGGCGCGACCAGGTCGTCCTCGTCCAGGGTGAAGGCGGCGCCAATGGCCGTGAAGAAGGTGAATGTGGCCAGCGCCACGCGCAGCGGCGTTTCGCTGCCTGCACCATCCGTCAGCAGGTGAATCAGCAGCCCGGCAATGGCCAGCAGGCCTGCCAGCAACCAGGGCCGCAGGCTCCAGTCATTGGCGTAGGGCGCATCGCCCGCCGCAGCGTCCAGTGTTTCGGTTTCGCCTGCGTCGGTCATGTGCGCCCTCCCAGAAGTGGTCCTTATTCGGTGGCCGGAGCCTCCGGCGCCGCGCCGCCAGCCGGTGCGCCTTCTGCGCCTTCAGCGCCCTCAGGCGGGGCCATCATCTGCTGCAGGGCCATCACGCGCTGCTGGAAATCGGCCATCGGCATGAAGTCCACCAGCGTCACTTCGAACGTCAGGTCGGAATTGGGCGGGATGGCCACTTCGCCGGTCTGCGGATTGGTGCTGCCTTCGGCGCCATACGCGAGGTCGGACGGGATCGTGCACTCATACGTGCCGCCCTTCTGCATCTGGGTGACGCATTCCACGAAGCCGGGGATCATGCCTTCCAGCGGAAGCGGAACGCCCTCTTCCGGCAGCAGGCCGCCGGTCGGGATCGGCAGCTTCTCGCCGCGGTCGAATTCGCTGCCGTCTTCCAGCTTGCCGACATATTTGATGAAGACCACGTCTTCCGCCGTCGGGCTGGCACCTTCGCCAGCCGTGATCGTGTCCACCGACACGCCCTTGGGCGCCACGGCCCAGGCGATCCCGGCCGAAACCAGCACGAC
This sequence comes from Paraurantiacibacter namhicola, assembly GCF_001687545.1. Taxonomy (NCBI): domain Bacteria; kingdom Pseudomonadati; phylum Pseudomonadota; class Alphaproteobacteria; order Sphingomonadales; family Erythrobacteraceae; genus Paraurantiacibacter; species Paraurantiacibacter namhicola. Next base: position 2,353,174 of record NZ_CP016545.1, read on the forward strand.
CAGCAGCACGCCGAGCCACAGTTTTGCGAGCGAGCCCTTTTCGATGGGCTGCAAGGGTACGCGGGTGACTTCGGCCATGGAAAACGGATCCTGAAAACTGGCGGCACAGGGATGCGCCGGGGGGAAAAAGCAAAGGGGCGCGAAGGAATGTCCCCCGCGCCCCTTTGGCTTATCGTTGCGAAAGGTTCAAGCGAATCACTTGATACCGTCACGCTCCATCCGCTTGCGCTCCATCTTGCGGGCGCGGCGTACAGCAGCAGCCTTTTCACGGGCGCGCTTCTCGGACGGCTTTTCGTAATGGCGGCGCAGCTTCATTTCGCGATACACCCCCTCGCGCTGCAGCTTCTTCTTGAGCGCGCGCAGGGCCTGCTCGACATTGTTATCGCGAACCATGATCTGCATAAACTTAAGCCACCTAATCCTTTCAGCGTCCGGCAAGAGCGGTCAGAGCCCGCGAGAGATCGGCGCGGGTTGCACCAGCCGGTAAACAAACGAAAAAAGCGCCGAATCCGTTCCGGACCGGCCCTTCACAGCGCGCCATGTATGCGAAACAGCGATGCGATGCAAGGATTTGCGCGCCTTTACCCTTCCACGCGGGGCCCCGCCCCTTTAAGGGCGGATGCATGGACACCCCCTCCCCCATAACGGCCAGCATGAACGTGGCGCTTGGCGGCGCGATCGGCGCCGTGCTGCGTTACCAACTGGGCCGCGTGATGACGCAGTGGCTTGGCCCTGACGCCGTCACCGCCTTTCCCTTCGCCACGCTGGCGGCCAACACCATCGGCAGCCTGCTGATGGGCGTGCTGGCCGGCGTGCTGGTCAAGAACGGGGGCGAGGCACAATGGAGCGAGCAGCTGCGCCTGTTCGTGGGCGTGGGCCTGCTGGGCGGCTTCACCACCTTTTCCGCCTTCAGCCTGGAAATGGTCCTGCTGATAGAGCGGGGCAATTTCCTGTTCGCCGCGCTTTACGTGATGCTGTCCGTCGCGCTGGGCATTGTCGGGCTGTTCGTCGGCCTCAACTTCGTGCGGCTGTTCAACTGATGGCGGACGAGGTCAGGCAATTCACCGTCGAACAGGACGATGACGGCATCCGGGTGGACCGCTGGTTCAAGCGGCACCTGCCGCAGATAGGCTTCGGCATGGTGGGCAAGTGGGCCCGCACCGGGCAGCTGCGCGTGGATGGCAAGCGTGTGAAGCCCGACGCCCGGCTGGAGGCAGGCCAGGTCCTGCGTGTGCCGCCCGCAGGCGACGCACCGCGCGGCCCGCGCCGGGTGCGCGAGCTTTCGGACGAAGACCGCGAACTGGCGCGCGAGATCCTGATCAGCCGCACGAAGGCCGCGCTGGTGCTGAACAAGCCGCCGGGCCTGGCCACGCAGGGCGGCACGAAGACATCGCGCCATATCGACGGGCTGCTGGACGCCTATGCCGATGCGGAAGATCCCCGCCCGCGGCTGGTCCACCGGCTGGACAAGGACACGTCCGGCCTGCTGCTGGTCGCCCGCAGTCCCGGCAGCGCGGCGTTCTTTTCCAAGCGCTTCTCCACCCGCGATGCGAAGAAGGTCTACTGGGCCCTGATCACCGGCGTGCCGGACGTGATGGAGGGCACGATCGAGGCGCCGCTGGCCAAGCAGCCCGGCACGGGCGGCGAGAAGATGCATGTCGACCACGAAAACGGCCAGCGCGCCGTGACGCGCTACCGCGTGATCGAACGCGCCGGCAACCGCGCCGCATGGGTGGAGATGATGCCGCTGACCGGGCGCACGCACCAGCTGCGCGTCCACATGACCGCCATCGGCCACCCAATCGTGGGAGACGGGAAATATGGCGGACAGGATGCCTTCCTGACCGGCAGCATCAGCCGCAAGATGCACCTGCACGCCCGGCGGCTGGTGATCGAGGCGCCCGGCGGCGAGACGCTGGACGAGATCGCCAATCTGCCGGAACACTTTGCCGCGAGCATGGAGCAGCTGGGTTTCGACCCCTCCCGCTCCGATGCCGAGCCGCTCGAATTCGGCCGCCCGGCCCGCACCCCTGCGGAAAAGAAGCAGGCGGCCAAGCGCCACGCCAAGCAGGTCCGCAAGGAACGCCGCGGCGAGCGCAAGCAGCGCGGCGAGGTGAAGAAGGACAAGCCCCCGCGCGGCAAGCTGGGCAAAAAGTCCGCCCCCGGCGCGAAGCGAAAGGGCCCTGCGCCCAAAACCTCTCGAGGCCCGGCGAAGGGCGGCCCGGCGAAGGGCGCCGGAGCCAGGGGTCCGCGCCGGTGACCACGCGCCTTGCCGTATTCGATTGCGACGGCACTCTGGTGGACGGGCAGGCGGCGGTCTGTACCGCCATGGCCCGCGCTTTCGACGCGGCCGGTGTGCCGCAGCCCGATAGTCACGCCGTGCGGCGGATCGTCGGCCTCAGCCTGCCGCAGGCGGTGATGAAGCTCGCCCCGGACCTGCCATCTGCGCAACGCGGCGATGTGGTGGAGGCTTACAAGACCGCGTTTCGCGAGGCGCGGATGGACGGGTCTTTGCGCGAGCCGCTTTATCCCGGGATCCGCGAGTTGGTGGAGGCGCTGAAGGCGCATGGCTGGGCGCTGGCGGTGGCAACCGGCAAGTCCGATCGCGGACTGGAGGCCACGCTGGCAACGCACCGCCTGTCGGGCCATTTCACCAGCCTCCACACCGCCAGCCGCCACCCGTCGAAACCATACCCCGCCATGCTGGAGGCATGCATGGAGGACGAGGCCGCCGCGCCCGCCGCCACGGTGATGATCGGCGACACCACCTATGATATCATGATGGCCCGGCATGCAGGCGTGCGCGCCATCGGGGTGGCCTGGGGCTATCACGCGCCGGAAGAACTGCTGTCCGCCGGGGCCGAAGCCGTGGCCCGCGACAGCGCCCATTTGCAGGAGCTGATCCTTGGCTGATCCAGACAACGCCCCCCGGCCAACCCCGGCTTACGAAACCGCAGCGGCACTGGCGAAGCGGCGTTATTTCACGATGCAGGCGGTGCGGCTTGTGGGCATCGCGGCGATCCTGACTGGCATTTACCTGCGTCAGGCGGCAGGCATGGACATCGCGGTTCCGCTGCTGCTGGTGCTGGCAGGCGGCGCATTGTTCATCGTGATCCCGCGCATGCTGGCGCGCCGCTGGCGCAGCCCGAAGGCATGAAGCGCTTCTGGAAGGACGTGACTGTCCGGCAGTCCGAGGGCTGCTGGCAGTTGGCGCTGGACGAGCGGGTCCTGAAAACGCAGGGCGGCCACGCGCTGCTGCTGCCCACGCAGGCGCTGGCAGAGGCGCTGGCGCAGGAATGGCGCGATCAGGGTGAGGTGGTGGACCCGCACGGTTTCGTGCTTCGCGACCTGGCCGATTACGCCATCGACTGTGTCGGGCAGGACCGCGATGCCAGCATCGCTCGCCTGCTGCCCTACGCCCAGACCGACACGCTGTGTTACCGCGCCGATCCCGGCAGCGCGCATTTGGCCCGGCAGGAAGAGCTGTGGGAGCCGCTGCTGCAGGCCTGCGAGGCGCGGCTGGACTGCCGCTTCGAACGCGTGAGCGGGATCATCCATTCCGCCCAGCCCGCCGCGACAATGACCGCGCTTGAGACGGAGCTGAAGCGATACTCGCAGTGGGAGCTGGCTTCGCTGGAAACCACCGTGCCGATGGCCGCATCGCTGGTGACAGGGCTGGCCGCGCTGGATGCGGGCGCGGATGCCGATGCGCTGTTCGCCGCCGCCAATGCGGAGGAAGACTGGCAGGCAGAGCTGTGGGGCAAGGATGCCGAGGCCGAAGCTGCACGGGCAGCGCGGCTGGGCGCGTTCAGGCAGGCTGTGCGCTTCGCCTCGCTGGCGCAGCGCTAGGCCGCTATCAGCCGACCCATTCCGCCACTTCGTCCGCCACCTTGTTGGCCGCGCGGTTCAGCGCGTCGCCCACCGGGCCGGCAAGGGGGGCGATACCGGTCTCGCTTGCTTCGAAACGGCGGGTTGTCACCGTACCGTCCTGCGCGCGCAGCGTAGCATCGAAACGCACCGTCACCGTGCCGGTATCGGCGTCATAACCCATTTCGGACAGCGTGCCCGACAGCTTCGTCCCGGCGGTGTAGCCAAGATCGCCGTCCACGATCATGCGCGTGCCCTTGCTGCGGATCGTTTCGCTGATCAGCCGCTGGAACAGGCGCGCGGGCTTTTCCACCCAGATGGCATCCTGCAGGTACGCCAGCGAGCTGTCCGTCACATAGACCGGTACCCGCGTCACGTTCAGGCGCTGCGGCGTGTCGAAGGGTACGACCGACAGGGCATTCTGCAAGTCACCTTGCGAGCCCGTGCCTTCCGCTGCCAGCCGGTCCGGCGTCAGGGTCAGCAGGCTTTCGGGCGGATCCTCGCCGAAGCTGATGCAGCCCGAGAGGCCGAGCAGCGCCAGCGCCATCGCAGCGCCGCGGATTGCAGGAAAGCGAATGGGATGGGCCATAATCGTCCTCAAGGTTCGTAATCCGGCAGCGGCGGGGAGCCGACCAGGCCGCCGATACCCTGCTCGTCAGCCTTTTCGGTCAGATTGCGCAGGGCGGAACTGGTGCGGCGCAGGTCAACCATGGTCGCCTCCAGCGCAGGCAGTGTGGAAGTGCGGAATTCCTGCATCGCGGGCTGCGCCTCGCTCAACGTCTTCTCCAGCTCGCCCGCGGCCTGCCGTGCGGAGGCCAGCGTGGTGCGCAGCTCCGCCGCCAGCGCGGGGCCTTCCTGGTTAAGCAGATTGTCCGCCGAACCCAGCGTGCCTTCGAACTGGGCCAGCGCGCCTTCGGCCTGCGCCAGCGTCGCTTCCAGCTGTGCCAGCGTCTCGCGCATCTGCGGCCCGCTGTCCGCCACTTCGCCCAGCGTGCGGTCGGCGTTGGCCAGCACGCCTTCCAGCGAACGCTGGTTCTGCGGCGAGAGGAAATTCGTCAGCCGGTCCGTCAGTGTCGTCAGGCTGTCCAGCAGTTGCGGCGCGCCTGCCAGGATCGCGCCGATACCGCCTGCCTTGGGCCGGATTTCCGGCACTCCGTCACGGCCCATCGCCACGATCGCGGGCGCTCCAGCTCGGGCGCCGTCCAGCTGTATGGTGGAAACGCCCGTAAAACTGCCCAGCACGGTGGCGGTGGTGCCTTGCAGGATCGGCACGTTCGGCTGCACGCTGATGCGGACCTGCACGAATTGCGGGTCCTTCTCCCACAGGTTCATCCGCTCCACCTTGCCCACGGGAACGCCGGCGAAAGTCACTTGGCTGCCGGTGGCAAGGCCTTCCACGGCCTGCGGGAAGAAGATGTCGTATTCCTTTCGGTCCTGCGCGCCCCAGCCGACGATCCAGACGATCGCCGCGGCGAGGCCCGCCAGCAGCAGCAGGGTGACGACCCCGACCCAGAGATGATTGGCCCGTGTTTCCATTGCCTTGCCCCTATGCCCCGCCAGCCCGGGTGCTGTCTATGCCGGTGTCCGCCGCATCTGCCCGTGGATTTGCCCGCGAATGGCTGTCCATCGCGGCCCGGCTGCGCGGTCCGTTGAAATACTCCTGGATCCACGGGTGGTCCATTTCCAGCAGTTCGGGGATCGTGCCGACTGCGATCACCTGCCTGTCCGCCAGCACCGCCACGCGGTCGCAGATGGCGTAAAGCGAATCCAGGTCATGCGTGATCAGGAACACCGTCAGCCCCATCGTGTCCGCCATTTCGCGCGTCAGTTCATCGAACTTGGCAGCGCCGATGGGGTCGAGCCCGGCGGTCGGTTCGTCCAGGAACAGCAGTTCCGGGTCCAGCGCCAGCGCGCGGGCCAGGCCGGCGCGCTTCTTCATGCCGCCGGACAGCTCGCTGGGATATTTGTTCACCGCCTCTTCCGGCAGGCCGGAGAGCTGCACCTTGTAGCGGGCAATCTCTCGCATCAGTTCCGGCGAGAGTTCGGGATAGAACTGCTTGAGCGGGACCATCACGTTCTCGCCCACGGTCAGGGTGGAGAACAGCGCACCGCCCTGGAACAGCACGCCCCAGCGGCTGCGCACGCCGATTTCCTCGTCCGGTTCGGCGGCGATGATGTCGCGCCCGAACACCTCGATGCAGCCTTCCTGCGGACGCTGAAGGCCGATGATGCTCCGCATCAGCACGGACTTGCCCGTGCCCGATCCGCCCACCACGCCCAGGATTTCCCCCCGCCGCACGTCCAGCGCAAGGTCGTCATGCACGGTCTGCGTTCCGAAGCGATTGGTCAGGCCCGAAATCCGGATCGGGTATTCCCCTACGAACCGGTCGTGCATTTCCTCATTCGTCTCGGACTCGATGTCCTCGATCAGGTCTTCCAGGTCTTCCGGATCCATCGTGCTCATGCCCAGCCGATCTCCGTGAAGAAGACCGCGAAGAAAGCATCGAGCACGATCACCATGAAGATGCCGAACACCACTGCCTTGGTGGTGCGAAGGCCGACATCCTCGGCATTCCCCTTCACCTGCATGCCCTGGTAACAGCCGGTCATGGCCACGATCAGGCCAAAGACGGGTGCCTTTATCAGGCCCACCCACAGATCGTAGGGCGGGACCACTTCCTGGATGCGCTGCAGGAAGTTCAGGAAGGGTATGCCGAGCGTCAGGTCAGCCACAAAGGCCCCGCCGACGATGGCCACGACCGATGAGAAGAAGCCCAGCAGCGGCATCATGATCACCGCTGCCATGACACGCGGGAAGATCAGCTTCTCGGTGGGAGAGACGCCGATGGTGCGCATGGCGTCCACCTCCTCCGTCAGCTGCATCGTGCCGATCTGCGCGGCGAATGCGGAGCCGGACCGGCCCGCCACCATGATCGCCGTCATCAGCACGCCAAGTTCGCGCAGCACCAGCCGCCCTGTCAGGTTGATGGTGTAGATTTCCGCGCCGAACTGCCGCAGCTGCGCAGCGCCCTGCTGCGCCACCACGATGCCGATCAGAAAGCTCATGAGCCCGATGATGCCCAGCGAGCTGACGCCCACCAGTTCCAGCTGGCGGACCAGCGCCTTGCCGGGAAACCGCTTCGGCCGGCGGATCATCCGCCCGATGGCGAACAGCAATGCGCCCAGGAAGCTGACCATCTGCTTCGCGCCCTTGGCGAAGCCCATCACCGTTTCGCCCACCCCTTCCGGGACGCGGACGAGGAGGTTGTCGCGAGGCGGCTTTACATCGACATCGGTGGCGGTTTCACCGATCGCCTCCAGCAGGACCTTGGCCTCGTCGCTTGCCCCTTCCACGGCGCAATCGTTGCGGCGGCAGAAGCGCAGCACCAGCCACGCGCCGACGGTGTCGATTTCCCGCACGGAGGAGAGGTCGATGCGCGAAACATCCGCGTCCAGCTGGCGCAATTGCGGGTCCAGCACGCCGATGGTGGACACCAGCATGGGGCCCTTCAGGACCAGCGTATTGCCACCCCCGTTACCGCCATCCTGCAATTCATAGCTGGCCCAGTCCCGCATGCTGTTGGCTATGCTGGCAAATCCGCCCGCTGGCAAGCGCGCTGCCCCGCATTTGCCGGGGCAATAGCGTGTTGCGCAGGCCGCGGCGCGCTGGCAAGGCTGCCCGCGACATGAGCACCGAACTCCCCAAGACATTCGACTTCGCCAATATCGAGGCGCGCTGGTATTCCCATTGGGAAGAAACCGGCCTTTTCCGGCCCGAGCGCAGCGATGCGCAGCCCTATACGATCGTGAACCCGCCGCCGAATGTGACGGGCAACCTTCACATCGGGCACGCGCTGGACAACACGCTGCAGGATATCGTGATCCGGTACGAGCGGATGCGCGGCAAGGATGCGCTGTGGGTGGTGGGCACGGACCATGCCGGCATCGCCACGCAGATGGTAGTGGAACGCCAGATGGGCGAGCGGGGCGAGAAGCGCACCGATTTCTCGCGCGAGCAGTTCGTGGAGAAAGTCTGGGATTGGAAAGAGGAATCCGGCGGCAACATCACCCGCCAGCTGCGCCGCCTGGGCTGTTCGATGGACTGGAGCCGCGAACAGTTCACGATGGACGATCACTTCACGCGCGCCGTGCTGAAGACCTTCGTGCAGCTGCACCGCGATGGCCTGATCTACCGCGACAAGCGGCTGGTGAACTGGGACCCGGCGCTGAAGACCGCCATTTCCGACCTGGAAGTGGAAACGCGCGAGACCAAGGGCGGCTTCTGGCGCTTCCGCTATCCGCTTGCCGATGGCGTCACGCTGGATAGCGGCGAGGGCCATATCGAGGTTGCGACGACGCGCCCCGAAACCATGCTGGCCGACATGGCCGTGGCCGTGCACCCGACCGACGAGCGCTATGCCAGCGTGATCGGCAAGGACATCCTGCTACCCATCACCTGCCGCCGCGTGAAGGTGGTGGCGGACGAGCATGCCGATCCGGAACTGGGCAGCGGCGCGGTGAAAATCACGCCGGGCCATGACTTCAACGACTTCGACGTGGGCAAGCGTGCCGGCATCGCGGCGGGCGACATGCTCAACATGTTCGATGCCGATGCTGCCGTGGTGCAGGTGGCCGACGGGCTGATCCCCGCCGAATTCGTGGGACTGGACCGTTTCGCCGCGCGCGACCTGGTGGTGGAGCGCATGAAGCAGGACGGCTTCCTGGTGCCGCATGTCACCAAGGATAAAGACGGCGAGGAAGTGGAAGCGGATTTCGAGCCGCGCACCATCCAGACCCCCTATGGCGACCGCGGCGGCGTGGTGATCGAACCGTGGCTGACCGACCAGTGGTATGTGAATGCCGCAGAACTCGCCAAAGCCCCGATGCAGGCCGTGCGCGACGGGGATATCGAGATCGTCCCCGCGACCTGGGAGAAGACCTTCTTCAACTGGATGGAGAACATCCAACCTTGGTGCGTCAGCCGCCAGCTCTGGTGGGGCCACCGCATCCCGGCCTGGTATGGCCCTGGCGGTGAGGTCTTCGTGGCGGAGACCGAGGAAGAAGCGCAGGCGCTGGCCGGTGACGGCGTTGCCCTGACGCGCGACGAGGACGTGCTGGATACATGGTTCTCCTCCGCCCTGTGGCCTTTCGCCACGCTCGGCTGGCCGGACGAGACGGATCTTGTCCGGAAACACTATCCCAATGACCTGCTGATCAGCGGATTCGACATCCTGTTCTTCTGGGATGCGCGCATGATGATGATGGGCCGCCATCTGACGGGCCAGAACCCCTGGCCGCGGCTGTACCTGCACGGGCTGGTGCGCGCGCCGGACGGGCAGAAGATGTCCAAGTCCAAGGGCAATGTGGTCGATCCGCTCGGCCTGGTGGACAAATATGGCGCGGATGCGCTGCGTTTCTTCATGGCGGCGATGGAAAGCCAGGGCCGCGACATCAAGATGGATGAGCGCCGGGTGGAGGGCTATCGCAACTTCGCCACCAAGCTGTGGAACGCGGCGCGCTTCTGCCAGTCCAACGGTATCGGCGCCTCCAACACGCTGAAGGCCCCGGCAGCAAGGCTGGCCGCCAACCAGTGGATCATCGGCGAAGTCCAGCAGACGGTGGAGGGTTTGGAAAAGGCGCTGGCCGACCTGCGCTTCGATGCGGCGGCCAACACCATCTATCACTTCGTGTGGGACCGGTTCTGCGACTGGTACCTGGAACTGATCAAGCCGGTGCTGAACGGCGATGCGGACAGCGATGCCGCGGTCGAAACGCGCGCCGTTGCCGGATGGGCGCTCGACCAGATCCTGGTCATGCTGCACCCCTTCATGCCCTTCGTGACCGAAGAGCTGTGGCATGCACAGGGCGAGCGTTCCTACGAGCTGATCGTGGCGAAATGGCCGGAGCCTCGCGCCGAGGTCTCGCAGCAGGCCGTGGCGGCGATCGACTGGGTCATCGCGCTCACCACCGCCACGCGTGCTGCCCGCAACGAGCTTGGCATTTCCCCCGGCGCAAAGCTGGCAGCCTATTGCCCCGCCCCGTCCGACCTTGCGAAATCCGTGGTGGAGCGCAGCAGCGCCGCCATCGAGCGGCTTGCGCGCCTGACGCCCGTCCACTTCGCCGATGCACCCGCAGGCGCGGCCATGCAGGTGACGGCGGGTGAGGACGTGTTCATCGTCCCGCTGGACGGCGTGATCGACGTGGATGCGGAGCGTGAACGGCTTACCAAGGCCATGGCGCTCAGCCGCAAGGAAGCGGCCAGCCTCGCCGGGCGACTAAGCAATGCCAATTTCGTCGAACGCGCCAAGCCCGAAGCCGTGGAAAAGGCCCGCGCCGATCACGCCCATCACGAGGCGGAAGTGGCCCGTCTGGAAGCGGCGCTGGCGCGGCTGGGTTAATCCAGTGCTGCGCCGCATCCTCGAAGGCTTGGGGCTGTCACGCAGCCTGCCAAGGGCGGTTCCTTACACGCATCCACGCTACGGGCATTTTGCGGATGACGGGACCGGCATCCATGAGCATGTCAAAGTGGAATGGGACGGGCGCTCCGTCTTCTTCGCTCCGGATTCGCTTGGCGGCGTTGTCATCGAAGACAGCTTCGATACGATGGATGCACTGTTGCAGGATACGGAGCGCTGGAACCAGGAAACACGCGCAACCATCATCCGGGACTGCTATCCACTCTGGGCCGAAAACTGGTTTGATCCCGGCGCGCACCAGCATCTGACAGAAAATCAATTCGCCGACCGTCTGATCCTGCAGTCAATCTGCACCGGAGAGGGCGGTTCTGTGTCTTTCTATTTCGATGATGACGAGATTTTCGGAGAGCACGCTGTGGTCGCCTTCGGCACTCTCCAGGGCGGCATCGAAGAAGCAACCATGGAAGGCTGATGGCCCTCACCCTTGCCACGATCACGCCCGGCGACCCGGAGATTTTTGCCAGCATACAGGGCGAAGGCCCGAGCTGCGGTGCGGAGGTGGCGTTCATCCGTCTCTCGCGCTGCAACCTGGCCTGCGTGTGGTGCGACACGGCCTATACCTGGCACTGGGAAGGCGACGCCAAAAAGTTCAGGCGCCCGCACCGCAGCGGCGAGACATTCGCCCGCGCGGCCAACCAGGTGAAGCTGGACGAGGCCGAAGCCGCGCGGCTGGTGGCGGCAACAGGCCGCAAGCGCCTCGTCATCACCGGTGGCGAGCCTTTGCTGCAGGGCGCGGCTTTGGCCCGGATGCTGCAGCACCTGCCTGACGTCGAGGTGGAGATCGAGACCAACGGCACCACCACCGCCCCGCCCGCACTCGACGTCCGCGTCACGCAGTACAATGTCAGCCCGAAACTGGCCCACAGCGGCAATGCGCCGGAACTCGCCCTGCTGCCGGAACGCCTGCGCGCCTACGCGGTGGACCCGCGCGCCTTCTTCAAGTTCGTCGTGGCGCAGCCGGATGACGTGGCCGAAGTGCTCGCACTGTCGGACCTATACGCCCTGCCCAAAGAGCGCACATATCTGATGCCCGAAGGCACAGACAGCGCGGCGCTTAGCGCCCGCATGGACTGGATAGAGCCACTGGCGGCCGAGTACGGCCTGCAAGTCACCGACCGAGCGCATATCCACCTATTTGGCGATACGCGGGGGACGTAATTGGACGTGGGGGTATGAAAGCATGAGTTTCGCATCGAGGACATCGCCATCGCAATTGATCGGCGTTATCATCGGCCTGATCGTTTGCGGCCTGATCGTCCGCATGGTGATGGCGGGCGGGGTGGAAGAGTTCTTCAATCCCACCAAGCAGGTCGAAAACGAGATCGAGGCTGCCATGAAATCGCGCCCGGGCGATCTGGCAATCATCCAGGCAATCGAAACGCATTTCCCGGAAGAATACGAGGCGATGCTGGAAAACATGGCGGAAGCCGCGATGGGTCAGCAATCTGGCGAGGCGGTTGCCGACGCTGGCAGCAGTGAGCTGGCCCGTTTCATGGCGCGCCATCCCAACGACTTCGCTGCTGCGCCCGACGAGGCCCTGTCAGTCGTCCTGCAGCACGAGGGCACGCTGCTGGACGGGCTGCTGGCGCAGGATCCCGTACTTTGCAGCGATTACATCATGGGGCGGATGCAGGTGGACGATCCGCTGCCCGACAGCGTGCTGCAGCTGATCGGCCAGAGCGCCGCATCCAAGGTGAAGGCCATGGCTGCGGGCCGCGCGGACCAGCAATTGCGTTTCAAGACGACGCCTGCAGACCTTGCGGCGCTGGGCGAGACTATGCGGGTGCGCGGCGCGTCCGAATTGCAGGTGTCGATGTTCCTGTCCGACTCGGGGGCGGCTGAGGCGCTGGACGACATCCAGCGCTGCGAAGGCGCCATTCACTTGGTCAAGGGCATAGAGCAACAGACCGCAGGCCGGCGCGCCCTGCTGGTCGCGACCTTCCTGACTCCGGCACGCTAGGCTCATTTCCCCTGCGCGCGCCACCTCTGGACGGTGCGCAGCACGGCGTCTTCTTCGCCGCCGGACTGGTTCCACAGGTCGGTAAAGCTGGGATCCTCGGATGCCGGGCGCTTGCTCTCTTCGAGGTTGTCGAAGCTGACGCGGATGGGGATGGCCACACCCTCGCCGCAGATGATGCATTCGCGGTTGCGCAGCGCCGGGATGGAATCGAGGAAGCCGCGCGCGCCTTCGGGCATGGCGGCCTTAACGAAGGCCTGGTCGCGGTCGTTGTTGAGACGCATCGAAATGATCGTGCCGCACTGCGACAGCACGCCTTCGGCAAGGTCGGACGGACGCTGTGTGATCAGGCCCAGGCTGATGCCGTATTTCCGGCCTTCCTTGGCGATACGGCTGAGGATGCGGCCGACCGACGAGCCATCTGCATTCTTCTCGCACGGCACGTAGCGGTGGGCTTCTTCGCACACGAGCAGGATCGGCGCGGTCTTTTCCTCGCGGCCCCAGATGGCGAAATCGAATACCATGCGGCTGAGCACAGCCACCACGGTGGAAGTGATGTCCGAAGGCACGCCTGACACATCGATGATGGAGATCGGCTTGCCGTCGCTGGGCATGCGGAAGATCTTGGAGATGAACTCCGCCATCGTGTCGCCCACCAGCATGCCGGAGAACATGAACTGGTAGCGCGGATCACCCTTCAGCTCTTCCAGCTTGGTCTTCAGGCGCATGAAGGGCGCGGTGTTGGTCGCCTTGTCCAGCTTGCCCATCTCGTCCGCGATCGCGGTAGAAAGGTCGCTGAGAAGGTAGGGAATGGGCGAATCGACGGTGATCTTGCCCAGCTGCTCGGCCAGACGGTTCTTGCCCCGTGCTTTCAGCAGGCACTTGGCCAGGATGTCAGCATCGGCCTGCCGGTCGTTGCCCTGGCTGGTCAGGATCACCTCGCAGTGTTCCTCGAAATTCAGCAGCCAATACGGCATCTGCAGGTTGGATACGTCGAAGATCGTGCCGGTGTTCTTGAACGCGGCGGAATATTCGCCGTGCGGGTCGACCATCACGATGTGGCCCTTGGGCGCGGCCTGGCAGATGCGGTGCAGGATCAGCGCCGCGCTGGTGGACTTACCCGTACCGGTGGAGCCGAGCAGCGCGAAGTGCTTGCCCAGCATGGCATCGATATAGACGCCGGCGCGGATGTCGTCGGTCGGATACACCGTGCCGATCTGGATCGCGCTGCGCCCGTCACTGGCATAGATCTGCTTCAGGTCGGGCGTGGTGGCAGGATAGATCAGCGCGCCGGGTATGGGATAGCGGGTCACACCGCGGCGGAAACCGCTGATCTTGCCGGTCAGCTTCTCTTCCGTGCCCTCACCCATGAAATCGATGCTGGCCAGGATGCCTTCGCTGCGGCGGTCCTGCTTCTGGTCGCGCACGCTGGCGAGCAGCCAGCCGTCGGCAGTCTTGATCTTCACCTGGCTGCCGACCTGCCCGGCCAGTGCCACGGACGGGTCGCAATCATCGGCGCATTCGGTCAGGCGCTGCAAATCCAGCGCAATCATGGAGCCCGAGCCGGCAATTTCCAGCACGACGCCGATGGGCTGGCTGGCACATTCGGACGGCTGCGCAGCTGCCTGCGGGGCGGCCTGGGGCGGACGTTGGGGGGCGGATTGGGGCGCAGCTTGCGGATGGGCCTGTGGTTGGGCCTGCGCATTCGCGCTGCCCTGCTGGTCGGAAAACTGCTGCCGAGGAGGCATATCGGTCATGATTCTGGTCCCGCAATCCCGTTATTGGTCTGCGATACCGATAGGCTTTTGCTGGTTAAGATCGGGTCAACCCCGACCACGGGCCTCCTAGACCAGTCGGAATACCCGCCCGGCCATCCAGCCCATCATGATGGACAGCAGCACGGCAAAGGCCCCGTAGACAAAGGGCCAGTCCTGCGAGAATTCGAACACGCGCCCCTCGAAACCGGTCTTGCTGACCACGACCTCGGTCGTGGCAGAGGCGATGACGCGCCCCTGCGTGATGGCGAAGGTTTCGGCGGTGTAAGTCCCTGTCACCACGTTGGATGGGAGCGGGATGCGCGCCTGGTAAAGCACGCCTTCGCTGATCGTCACGCCGCCGGGATCGTTGCGATAAAGCCCGCTGCGCTGCCGCAGGTCCACAAGGCCAGCGGTGAAGCGCGCCTGCTCTTCCGGGTCGATCGCGCCCGATGGCGAGAGCTGCAGATGCTCCAGCCCCAGCTCGTAAATCGCGGCGGTGCGCTCATCCACGATCTCACCCACCGGCTTTGAAGAGGCGACGGCGAAATAGGAAGGCGCAGACTGGAAATCGGTGCTCTGCGCGTTGACCCAGATGCCGGCGACACGGTCCTTCTCGCGCAGCTTGATGGCCTGGGTCGGCCCTTTCAGCACCACGACGATATCGTAATTCGTGCCCGCGCGGCGGCCATCCGGCTCCAGTATCGCGCCGAACAGCAGCAGCTCCGTGCCTACGAAGCCCTGCCGCACGCGCACCTCGTGCTCGCTGATCTCGGGCACCAGGATGGGCTCTCGCTGGGCGGTCAGGCTGAAGAAGGCCAGCAGCAGGAAGGCAAGGCGCATCACAGCCCCACCACCGAATAGATCTCGCTTGGCACCACGGTCAGGCGGAAGAACAGGATGATGGCGATGGACAGCACCAGCACGGCCAGCAGCAGGCGCAGGATTTCCGGCTTCGCGACAAGGGCGATCTTGGTGCCGATCTGCGCCCCGGTGACCGATCCGAACAGCAGCAGCACCGCCAGCACGATATCGACCGCCTTGGTCGTCATGGCATGCGTCATGGTGGTTGCGATGGTGACGAACAGGATGTTGAACAGGCTGGTGCCGACAACGACATTCGCGCTCATGCCAAGGATGTAGAGCATGGCCGGGATCAGGATGAACCCGCCGCCCACCCCCATCAGCATGGTCAGGATGCCCACGATCACGCCCAGCAGCAGGGGCGCGAGCGGCGAGATGTAGAGCCCGCTGCGATAGAAGCGCCATTTGAACGGCAAATTGGCCACTGCCGGGTGATGCCTGCGCCGTGCGGCGCGGCTGCTGCCCTTCACCTTGCCCATCGCCTGCAGGCTTTCGCGCGCCATCAGGCCGCCGATGGTGCCGAGCAGCGCGACGTAAAGCACGTTGATGACCGTATCGATCTGGCCGATGGCCTGCAGCGCGCTGAATAGGCCGGCCCCCAGTATCGCCCCGAATATGCCGCCCACCACCAGCACGGTGCCCATCTGGAAATCGACCCCGCCGCGCTCCTTGTGCGCAAACACACCCGAGACGCTGGCGCCCGTCACCTGCGTCGCGGCGCTGGCCGCGGCGACGGTCGGCGGGACGCCGTAGAAGATCAGCAGCGGCGTGGTGAGGAACCCCCCGCCCACGCCGAAAATGCCGGACAGGATGCCGGTGAAGGCTCCCAGCAGGACGATATACAGCCCGTTTACCGCAAGGTTCGCGATGGGGAGGTAGACGTCCATGCTCCCGCCTAACGCATTGGCGCGCGGGATTGAAGATGCTTGGCGCGGCGCCGCGCGCTTTGCTGGCGGCCTGTGACCCCGCCGCGTCAGCCGGGCGGTTCGCTCAGAAGCCGGCGGAGATGGTCAGCGCGGGGCCGGAGGAGGGTTCCACGTCGCCCGCAACCCGCAGGCGATAATCCGCGCTTGCCCTGCCCTGCACCGGGCCGATCCGGAACTGAACGCTGGCGGTGGGCCCGACATCGAGCCGCTCCACGCCGCTTTGCGCCCCGCCCCAGGTGCCCGCACCCACGCGCAGCTTCGCACGGTCGGCCAGGTCGAACACCTTGGCCTCCAGGCGCGCCTGTCCGTCCAGGAACGGCGTCGCCTCGCGCCCGCCGACATAACCGCCGGCGGCATAGGCCTCGCCGCGCAGGCCCAGTGGCAGGTCTGCTGCAGGCAATTGCGTGACGGCGAATGCGGCGGGGCGAAGCTCCGTCCCGGCGGGTCCATCGAACAGGCGGCCCTCGGCGGCGAGAGCCACGGGCACTCCGGGAACGGGCCGGGCGGACACGCCCAACGCCGCCTCGCGTTCGCGCGCGCCGTCCAGCGCCCAGCTGCCGCGCAAATGGATGGCAGGCTGCCAGCGGCTGCCGGGGAACGGGCGATAGCGGATGACCGCCCCCGCCTGGCTGCGGCCATAGGACGCGCGGCCGGAGGTGATCGGCGTGGTCGTATCCTGCCGCCAGAACGCCCATGCATCGACGGACCAGCGCTTTCGGCTGGCCAATTGCGTCCGGGCGATCAGCGGCACATCGGCGGCGCTTGCGCTCGCAAAACCGCCCTGCCGTGCTGCGGGTTCGGGCGCGCCCAGCAGCGATCCGGGGGCGAGAAAGGCGAGCAGTTCGGGCGGCAGGGTCGATTGCGAGAACGCGGCCGCCAGCATCATCGTATGGCCTGCCGCCACGCGCGGCTGCATCGGCTCGCGCGATTGCGGCGTCATCGTTGCCGGATCATGCTTGTGCGGCTGGACAATAGGCATCGTGGGCGAAGCAGGGACGTCCATCGTCCATCGCTCTGCAGGCGCAAACGCAGTGGCGGTCGGTGCTGTGGAGACCGGCAGTGGCTTCTGTTCGCGCGGAAGCGGCGGTTCCGTTCCCGCCACCTGCGCAGCAACCTCGGCCGGCTGCGCTGCATGCGGGGCTGTCTCGATTGCCACGTCTGCCGGGCTCGACCGGCTCATATCGGCAAAGGTCATGGTCGCGGGCATCTCCGCCATGTCCTGCGGAAGTGGGATCCCCTCCCATGTCAGCGCGCGCACGCCAACCCAGCACAGGGTCAGGGTCGCGAGAACGACCAGCGGCTTCCCGCGGCGTGTCGTGTCCTGCGCGCTCATCGCGGCTTCGCCTCCATGGCGGGATGCAGCGGGTGGTGCGTCTTCTCCCACAGCGGCGGTCCGCCGCGCAGGGTGCGGGCATAGGCGAATACCGCCCTGCGACCCGCCATGATCGCGATGATATTTGCCACCGGCAGCCGCAGCACGGCGCGCAGCCCTTCAAACGCGCCATATTCGCGGGCGGTAAAGGCAAAGCGCATCAGCGCGCGCCAGCCGAACATCGCCACATTGATTGCCAGCAGCCACCACATGGCCGTGGTCGGCTCCCATCCGGGAGCATAGCCAGCACTGCGCAGGACGCTCGCCAGGCCCGCAACGGCGACCAGCAGGTATGCCAGGAAAAGGACGAGCGCGACCATGGGCCCGCGCCGGTCGCGCATGCGCATCCAGCTTTCCAGCGGGCCGCGGCCCCAGCCCATCCGGTCCCAGCCCTGCAGGGCAATGCCGTGTACCCAGCGCGCCTTCTGCCGCACGGCGTCGGGCAGCGCAGCGGGGAAATAGGCGCGCGTCGCCACCAGTTCGCCGTCGTCACCGCGCAGCCGCAGGAAGCGCCCCGTCCCGCCCAGATCGCGCACTCGCAGGCCAAGTTCGTAATCTTCCGTCAGGCTGTCCTGGTCGAAAGGTCCGGCTTCGGAGGCCTTGGCCAGCCGGGCGAGCACACTGCCGGTAAAGGCGCAGCCGACACCGGCGGCGGGTAGCGCAGCGCCAAAGGCATCGCGCACAACCATCGCCTTGGCATGCGCCTCGGCAAATTCCTCGCAATAATGGCTGCCAATCCAGCGCGAGGCCCTCTGTGGCAGGGGCTGGACCGGGATCTGGACGAAATCCGCCGTCTCCAGCGCGCGGTCGATCAGGGCCAGCACCGCCGGGTCCACCATGTCTTCGGCATCATGCAGCAGCACCTGCCGGAAGGTGATCGCATGGCGCGCCTGCTCCGCCTGCATCGCGGCGTAAAGCCGGTTCAAGCAATCCGCCTTGCTGGTGGGGCCCGCATTATCCAGCACCACAAGGCGCAGGCGCGGATCGCCCGAGGCTTTCTCAAGCGCGGCCTCCAACGTGGCGGGATCATTGGCATAGACGCCCACGAATAGGCGCAGCTCCGCCTGCGGCCATGCCTTCAGCAGATGCGCGATGGTGGTGCCGATGACCTGCGCTTCTGACCACGCCGGGATGAACACCGCCGCATGCCCCTTCAGCGCGGCTTTCTCGGCAGAGGCACGGTCCACCGAGCGGGTGCGGGCGGGTCCGCGCAGCCACAACCACGCCCAGCTGATGTCGATAGCCAGCTCGTCCAGCGCGCCGATGATAAAGAAAATCCCTGCGAACAGCAGCAATTCCCGTTCGGCAAGGGCAAGCCCCTGCATCACTGCGACCGCCAAGTCCTGCATGCGCCCCCTCGAAATTTCCCTTAAGCGAAGCTACCGAGTCTCGGGAAAAAGGCAACGCTGCTTCACTGGCGGGTTGAAACCGGCGGCGATTTCCTAAATGGAGCGGCGCATGGCCCAGACCAGTTTCTTTCGCGCCGCCGTGCGCCCGTTCCGGGCGTTGTTTGTCAGCGATGCTTTTGCCGGCATCCTGCTGATCGTTGTCGCCGCGGCGGCGATGATTGTCGCCAATTCCGCGCTCAGCCACGAATATCACGCGCTGTTCCACGGCAAGCTGCCCTGGACGCCGATCCCCAAGCTCGACACGCTGCACCTGTGGATCAACGACGGGTTGATGGCGATCTTCTTCTTCGTCGTCGGGCTGGAAGTGAAGCGCGAGCTGATTTCCGGCAACCTTGCCGACCCGGCCGCGCGGCGCCTGCCGATCCTTGCCGCAGCCGCAGGCATGGCCGTGCCCGCCGCCGTGTTCCTGGCGATCGTGTCGGGTGAGACCGAGCTGACATCCGGCTGGGCCATCCCAGCTGCCACCGATATCGCCTTTGCCATGGGCGTGGTCGGCCTGCTGGGCACGCGCGTCCCCTCGCCGCTGCGCCTGTTCCTGCTGACGGTTGCCATCGTGGACGATATCGGCGCGGTCGCCATTATCGCCCTGGCCTATACTCCCAACATCAAGCTGTTCTGGCTCGTGGCATCGCTGGCGGTGCTGGGTGTGCTGATCGGCATGAACAAGTTCAGGGTCAGCCGCACGCTGCCCTTCATTGCCGTCTCACTGGTGCTGTGGATCTGCGTCCTGTTCTCGGGCGTGCATGCCACCATCGCCGGGGTAGCCGCGGCCCTGACTATCCCGATGAAGCGGCGCGACGGACGATCGATGCTGGAGAATGTGGAGCATGCGCTGGTGGGCTGGAACGCCTATCTGGTGGTGCCCGTCTTCGGCTTCGCCAATGCCGGGGTGGACGTGCGCGAGCTGGGGCTGAAGGCGCTGCTCGATCCATTGCCGCTGGCAGTCGCCGCAGGCCTCGTCATCGGCAAGCAGGTGGGCATCTTCACCTCCGTCGTGATCGCGGACAAGGTGGGCTTCGCAAAAAAGCCGCCGGGCTGCAGCTGGATGGAAATGTGGGGCGTCACGATCCTGTGCGGTATCGGCTTCACCATGTCGCTGTTCATCAGCGGCTTGGCCTTCCCGCGCTACCCGCTGCTGGTGGAAGAAGCGAAGATCGGCATCCTGCTCGGCTCGCTCATCAGCGCGGTCATGGGCTATGTCGTGCTGCGCCTGACCACCACGCACCCGGAAGACACGCGGATCGATTCGGCGGGCTGATCCGCCGCGCGTCAGATCACCAGCTGCCGGTATTTTCCATGCTGGCCCACGGTTCGCGCGGTTCCAGATAACCGTCCTGCAGCAATTCGATGGAAATGCCGTCCGGCGCCTTCACGAATGCCATGTGCCCGTCACGCGGGGGGCGGTTGATGGTCACGCCCGCGTCCATCAAGCGCTGGCAAGTCTCGTAAATATCATCCACGCGGTAAGCCAGGTGGCCGAAATTGCGACCGCCGGCATATTCTTCCGGCGCGCTGCCGTCTTCCGGCGGCCAGTTATAAGTCAGCTCCACCTCGGCAACGTCCTCCTGGCCCGGCGCGGCCAGGAAGATCAGCGTGAAGCGCCCCTGCTCGCTGTCCTTGCGGCGGACTTCCTGCAGACCGATCAGCTCGAAGAAGCGGACGGTCGCCTCCGGATCGGCGGTGCGGATCATGGTGTGCAGGTAACGGGTCATGGCGCGCTGTGTCCTTCGCAAGCTTGTGCCCCTGCATGACTGCCAAACACGGCAGCAATGAAAAGGCCCGCCTCCCCATTCGGGACGCGGGCCTCTTCGTCAATCGGGTTCGCGGCGGATCAGAAGCTGACACCCACCGTGGCAACGACGGTGTCGTCGGTGAAGCCGTCGACGGACGTGCCTTCGACGCCGACATAGGCCACGCCGACTTCCAGCGAGCCGAGCAGCGTTGCCGAAACGCCCAGCGACCAGTCGAGGCCGCTATCGTCCAGGCCGCCGGCGAGGAAGTCCGGTGCCAGGGCACCATCGGTATAGCCG
This sequence comes from Paraurantiacibacter namhicola, assembly GCF_001687545.1. NCBI lineage: Bacteria > Pseudomonadati > Pseudomonadota > Alphaproteobacteria > Sphingomonadales > Erythrobacteraceae > Paraurantiacibacter > Paraurantiacibacter namhicola. Next base: position 2,373,829 of record NZ_CP016545.1, read on the forward strand.
AGGTGGGCGTTGAAGGTCAGCGGCGTGGTGGGCACGCCAACGGACAGGTCGCTGTACAGGTAGAGGTTATCGTCATTGCCCAGCGCATCCTGGTCCCAGGCATAGGCCGCGCCGACGGTCAGCTCAGCCGGGCCGATGGAGGGCGAGACGGAGGCGTAGACTTCGCCGTAATCGGCCGGACCGAAATCATTGGTCGGGAAGAGATAGGCAATGGCGCCGACATTGACGGAGATGCCGGGCGAGACTTCGCCGGACCAACCGCCATAGACGTCCAGCTCCATTTCGCCGAACAGCGGGCCGCCATCGATGCTGGAGCCCCAGGTGCCGACATAGAAGCCCGAACCGGTCTCCACGTCGATGCCGCCCTGGATGGCCGGATCCCCGCCCGACAGCGAGACGCCGCGGAAGCGGTAGTCAGAAACGATGGAAGCATTGCCGGAAATGGTGACACCATCCTGCGCAGCAGCAGGAGCGGCCACGAAAACGGAACCGGCGAGAAGTGTTGCAGCGAAAGCGCTGCGGATGGACGTAAGCATGGGCAATTCCTCGATTGCTGTGGTTGAACCTTGCTACATCCCACCTGCGTTCCCGCATCGGGCTCCCTCATTTTCGGGTCGCACTTCCAGCAGGAATGAGAAGGATGATGCAGAGTCATGCTGCACTGCACAAGGAAAATTGCGCGAAACCTTCCTAGCCCTTGCCAAAGTGTTGCTTTTGCGCACCAGCCCAATGCCTCGCTGCGCTTGCATTTCGCGCCCGGCGCTCCAAGTGTTCCGGCATGTTCGAAGCATTGCGCAACAGGATGGCCGGCAAGAAGTCGAAGCCGCCCGCGGCTGCCGTCCCGGCGGGCCAGCGCATTTATGCCGTGGGCGATATCCACGGGCGGCTGGACCTGTTCGAGGCGATGATCGCGGCGATCGACGCCGACGATGCCGCGCGCAAATCCGCCAATACCACCATCGTGCTGCTGGGCGACCTGATCGACCGCGGGCCGGACAGCGCCGGCGTGGTGAAGCGCGCCCGCAAGCTGCAGAAGGCGCGCGCCGTGCGCATCCTGGCCGGCAATCACGAGGATATGTTCCTGCGTAGTTTCGACGAGCGCGACGTGCTGCGCCATTTCATCCGCCATGGCGGCAAGGAAACGCTGCTGAGCTATGGCGTGCCGAAGAAGGCCTATAACAACAGCTCGCTGGAAGAATTGCAGAAGCTGATGAACGAGCATGTGCCCGAGAAAGACCGCGTGTTCGTGGAAGGCTTCGAGGATGCGGTGCTGGTGGGCGATTACCTGTTCGTCCATGCGGGCATCCGCCCCGGCGTGGCGCTGGACGAGCAGACGCGGCAGGACATGCGCTGGATCCGCGAGCCCTTCCTGGGCCACAAGAAACCGCATGGCCCCGTGGTGGTCCACGGCCATACGATCAGCGACGAGCCGGAAGATCGCGGCAACCGCATTGGCCTCGATACCGGCGCATTCCGATCCGGCCGGCTGACGGCCATCGTGCTGGAAGGGACTTCCCGCGAATATCTCGAAGCGCGCCAGACCAAGAAGGGCAAGATCAAGGCGGGCCTGCGCGAGTTGGCGTAAAAGGAGCGTCGGGGAGCCTGTAAGCCGGGTTCTGTGTCCACGGACGGTATCCGAAACCGGACCGTATCCGCGGCGGCAACCATTCATCTGGGCGACGGATTGCTCCGCCGCTCAAGCAGCCAACCCGGGCCTCTCGGGACGAAACATCCCTGCCAGCAAGCTGGCGCGAGGCCCCTATTTGGCCTTGCTCCGGGTGGGGTTTACCATGCGGGCCCCGTTACCGGCGCCCCGGTGCGCTCTTACCGCACCCTTTCAGCCTTACCTCTCAAGAGAGGCGGTCTACTCTCTGTTGCACTTTCCCTCGCACCGGGCGGACCCGTTGCGGGCGGGCGTTACCCGCCACCCTTGTTTCGTGGAGCCCGGACTTTCCTCGCGCCCGAAGGCACGCGGCTGCCCGGCTCCCCGACGCGAGGGCTTACCTAGTCAATCCGCGGTCGCGGTCCAAGAGCAATCGATAGAGGATTGCGCGGACCTGCCCGTCCACCTGCCCGTCGATCCGCTCCGGCCGCCAGCGGCGCTGGAAGGCTTCCACCGCCTTGTGCCCGTCCGAAATGTCGTAACCGAAGCGTTCCAGCGCGAGGTAGAAGCTGGCATCGTTGTCGAACGGATCGCCCAGTTCCAGCTTCTCCGGCCGCGCCAGGCACAGGCCGTATTCCGCCAGCCGGTCCCACGGGAACAGCTCGCCCGGGTCGATCTTACGCTGCGGGGCGATATCGGAATGGCCGACCACATTCGCCCGCGCGATGTCATACTGCTTCACGATGCGGGCGAGCAGCGGGACGAGCGCATCAATCTGCGCATCGCGAAACTCGCGGTAGCCAAGCCCGTGGCCGGGATGGTCCAGCTCTATGCCTATGCTGGCGGAATTCACGTCCTTGTGGCCGCGCCAGTAGGATACGCCCGCATGCCAGGCCCGCTCCGCCTCAGGAACCAGCCGCACGACCTCGCCGGCTTCGGAAATGCAGTAATGCGCGCTGACCTGCGCTTCGGGGTCGCACATCCGGGTGATGGCCGCATCGGCGCTTTCCATCTCCGTGTAATGGATCACCACCATGGAAATGGGCAGCTTGCGCTCGTTGCGATTGGGCGAAAGCTGTTCGCGGTGGACCAGCTCGTCGCTCATATCAGCCGATCATCCCTTCGGCCTGCGGCAGGACAGCGCCCATCACCAGCGCCTCTTCCGTCAGGGCATATTGCACGCCGCCGCCCGCTTCCGTGGCGATCAGGCGGATCATGTGGGCGGGCGCAGTGCGGCCCGAAAGCTCGTCTTCCGGCAGGCTGCCATCCAGCGCCTGGCCGATGCCGCTGTCGAAGGCGATGCGCGGGCCGGAGGCACGGATGGCGATTTCCGTCGCGCCGTCATGGTCTTCCGCGCCGATGGCCAGCTGCCCGCCGCGCGGCAGGGCATCCAGCCCGATGGCGGACAGGTTCAGCAGGACCTTGGTGGCCGGCTTGGTCAGGTGCGACGGGCCGACGGACCAGTCCAGCTCTACCTTGCTATCCGCGCCGAGCAGGCCCTCGACCAGCGCCTTAGGCTCGCTGGCATCCACCGTGCTGCCAAAGCCGCCCGCCGCGCCGAAGGCCAGGCGGAAGAACTTCAGTTTGTCCGCGCTGATCTTCGCGCTCTGGTCCAGCAGCTCCATGCAGCGGGCGCGCATTTCCGGATTATGCTCATCCGCCAGCAGCTCCAGCCCGTTCGACAGCGCACCGATGGGGCTGAGCAGATCGTGGCACAGGCGCGAGCAGATCAGGGCGGCAAGGTCTGTGGAGGAAGTCATTCAGGAAAAAGCCAGTCTGTTTGAACGCGCAACAGGCGCGGATGCCGTGATGTCATAGGGTTAGCACGCCTCTTACCTTTCCTCCACCGCATACGAAAGCTCCGTGAACCCCTCCTCGCCGTCCCGCCAGAACGTCACATCGTCCTGCGCGATGATCGCCCACACCGCCCCGTCATGCGCCGCCTGCGCCTCGTCCGTGACGGAAGGGCGCGCAAGGCCATTGGGGTGCGAGTGGTAATAGCCCAGCACCTGCGGCCCGCCATCCCGCGCCGCGCGGTGCGCATCGACCAGCGCCTGCGGATCGATCTCGAAATGCGTGTGGGCAACGGGATGGACGTTCGCGGCGGGCTGGATAGCGGTGATGCGCGTGCCTTCGCCCAGCAGGATGCCGCAGCATTCACGGGGGTGGGCTGTCGAGGCCTCGGATAGCAGCGCGGACATCGCATCAGGCCGGATAGAGAGCGTCACCATACCATGCTCCATACGCATCAGCGGCCGTTGGGCAACGCCCAGCTGCGCTTCCGACAAGCTCAGGGCGAACGGGTCATAATTGTCTGCACTTGTGGCGAAGCCTCAACGACCCCACATCGCCGCAATGGGATCGGGGGACACCATAAATGCCGTCATCGCCACGGCCGGAAGGCTGGACAAGGCGCTGGCCGAGGTGACGGAGCTTTCGCGCGAGCGGGTGAAAGCTTTGATCGCCGATGGGCGCATCGCCGGGCCTTCCGGGCCGGTGAAAAGCGCCTCTGCGAAAGCGGCCCCCGGCGATACCTACACCTTAGACCTTCCCGCGCCCGAGCCGCTGGCCGCGCAGCCGCAGGATATTCCCGTGCCCATCGTGTTCGAGGACGCACACCTTGTGGTGGTGGACAAGCCTGCGGGCATGGTCGTCCACCCGGCAGCGGGCAATCCGGACGGCACGCTGGTCAACGCCCTGCTGCACCATTGCCGCGGCTCCCTGAGCGGGATTGGCGGCGTGGCGCGCCCCGGCATCGTCCACCGCATCGACAAGGACACATCCGGACTGCTTGTGGTGGCGAAAAGCGATGCCGCGCATGAGGGGCTGGCGAGGCAATTCGCCGATCACTCGCTGGAGCGCGCCTATCTCGCCGTGGTGGGCGGACACCCCAATCCGCCATCGGGCACGATTTCCGGGCGGCTTGGCCGAAGCGATGCAAATCGCAAGAAAATGGCCGTCCTGCCAGGGGATTCCACGCGCGGGAAACATGCCGTCACCCATTACCGCACGCTGCGCCGGCTTGATGGCTGCACGCTGATCGAATGCCGGCTGGAAACAGGCAGGACGCACCAGGTGCGCGTTCACTGCGCATCAATCGGCCATGCGCTATTAGGGGACCCTGTTTACGGACGCAGTCCCGCCGGAATCCGGCCGATCCTGAAGCGGATCGGCTTCGAGCGGCAGGCGCTCCACGCAGCGGTTCTGGGCTTTATCCACCCCGTGACAGGGGAAACTATGCGCTTCGAAAGCGAAACTCCGCAGGATATGCGGGAACTCATCGACGAAACCGGTCATTGAAATCGATGAAAAGCACCCGTTTCGCCCCGAATCATGCTATAACACCGGAACATGGGGGCAATGCATGCGGCCGCCCTCCGGCAGGTGCCCATCAGGGGCCTGCGAACATGCGGCTGGCACTGAGAAAGGCAAGTACACGTGAGCAAGTCAGGCAAGGCGGTTTCCATCCCCGCTCTCGGCGGGGAACAGAGCCTCAACCGCTATCTCTCCGAAATCAAGAAGTACCCCATCCTCACGGCTGAGCAGGAATACATGCTCGCCAAGAGGTATGAGGAACACGAAGATCCCGATGCCGCCGCGCAGCTGGTGACCAGCCACCTGCGCCTCGTATCGAAGATCGCCATGGGCTACCGCGGCTACGGCCTGCCGGTCAGCGACCTCATTTCCGAAGGGAATGTGGGCCTGATGCAGGGCGTCAAGAAGTTCGAGGCCGATCGCGGCTTCCGGCTGGCGACCTATGCCATGTGGTGGATCAAGGCGAGCATCCAGGAATTCATCCTGCGCAGCTGGAGCCTCGTGAAAATGGGCACCACGGCTGCGCAGAAGAAGCTGTTCTTCAACCTTCGCCGGATGAAGAAGCAGCTGGAAGCCTACGAGGATTCCGACCTGCATCCCGATGACGTGGCGAAGATCGCCACCGACCTGGGCGTGCCGGAGCAGGAAGTCATCAACATGAACCGGCGCATGATGATGGGCGGCGATGGCTCGCTCAACGTCCAGATGCGCAACGGCGAAGAAGGCTCCGGCGAATGGCAGGACTGGCTGACCGACGATCGCCCGCTGCAGGACGAGACCGTCGCCGATGCGCAGGAAGCGCGCTTCCGGCATGACATGCTGGTGGAAGCGATGGAATCGCTCAATGACCGCGAGAAGCACATCCTGACCGAGCGCCGCCTGACGGAAAATCCGCAGACGCTGGAAGAACTGAGCCAGGTCTACGACGTCAGCCGCGAACGCATCCGCCAGATCGAGGTCCGCGCTTTCGAAAAGGTCCAGAAGGCCATGCACCGCATCGCGACCGAGCGCATGCTGCCCAGCCCCGAGCTGGAACCGGCATAAGCCATCCGCGGTAACGCAAATCACAATCCTCCCCGGGCACAGCGCTCGGGGAGGATTTTCTTTGCCCGCCGCGCCCGCTAAGCCTCCTCGCCCATGGCCCTGAAACTCGCCCGCTTCCTGCTGAAATTCGCGCTCGGTTTCGTGCTGCTGAGCTTGGCGCTGGTCATCGTGCTGCGCTTCCTGCCGGTCACCTACACCGCCACGATGCTGCTGGACGAAAACAGCGTGACGCGCGACTGGGAGCCGTTGTCGGACATAGACCGCAACATGGTGCGCGCCGTCATTGCGGCGGAGGACGGGAAGTTCTGCAGCCACGACGGCTTCGACCGCGAGGCAATCGAGAAGGCCATCGAGAGGAACGCGCAAGGCGGGCGCATCCGCGGCGGCTCCACCATCAGCCAGCAAACGGCCAAGAATGTCTTTCTGTGGCAGGGTGGCGGCTATTTTCGCAAGGGGATGGAGGCCTGGTTCACCCTGCTGATCGAGAATTTGTGGGGCAAGCGGCGGATCATGGAAGTTTACCTGAACGTCGCGGAGACGGGGATCGGGACTTACGGCGTGGAAGCGGGGGCGGAGCGGTATTTCGGCCATTCCGCCGCCCGCCTGACACCGGACGAGGCGGCGCGCATGGCCGCCGCCCTGCCCCTGCCCAAGAAACGCAGCGTGAAGAACCCGTCCGGCTTCGTGCGCCGCTACGGCAATACGATCCGCGCCCGGATCGGCGTGGTTTCGCGTGACGGGCTGGATGCCTGCGTTTACGAGTGAGCCGCATGGGTGCGGGGCATCATCATTCGCATGCCGGGCATGCACACGGGCACTCCCACGGCCATGCTCATCATCATCATGGGGGCCATTCCCACGCGCCCAAGGATTTCAACCGCGCCTTTGCCATCGGCGTGGTGCTCAACTCGATCTTCGTGCTGGTCGAGGCAGGCTTCGGCCTGTGGTCCGGCTCCATGGCGCTGGTCGCCGATGCCGGGCACAATCTCTCGGACGTCCTCAGCCTGCTGATCGCCTGGGGCGCAAATTACATGGGCCAGAAACCGCCGAACGAACGGTTCACCTATGGCTACAAGTCCAGCTCCATCCTGGCGGCGCTGGCCAATGCCGCGCTGCTGCTGCTGGCATTGGGCATGATCCTGGTGGAAACGGTGGACCGCCTGTTCGACCCCGCGCCGGTGGAAGGCTGGACCATGGTCTGGGTCGCCAGCATCGGCATCGTGATCAACACCGCCACGGCGCTGCTGTTCATGCGCGGCAGCAAGGACGATCTGAACATCCGCGGCGCTTTCCTGCACATGGCGGCAGACGCGCTGGTCTCGCTGGGCGTAGTTGTGGCGGGCGTGGTAATCCTGCTCACCGGCGCGCTGTGGGTCGATCCGGTGACCAGCCTGATCATCGTGGCCGTCATCGGCGCTGGCACATGGGGCCTGCTGAAGGACAGCGTGAAAATGGGCCTGCTGGCCGTGCCCGATGGCATCGAGGAAAAAGCCGTGCGCGCTTACCTGGCGGGCCTGCCTGGCGTGGAGGCGGTGCATGACCTGCACATCTGGCCCATGAGCACCACCGAGACCGCGCTGACCGCCCACCTCGTCATTCCGGCTGGCCACCCGGGCGACGCCTTCCTGCGCGACGCGGCGCACCGCCTCGAACACGATTTCCGCATCCAGCACGCCACGCTGCAGGTGGAAACCAGCCGCGAAAACTGCGAAGCTGGCTGCTGACGTGACAGACACCGCCGCCAACACCTCGCGCGCACAGCTATCTGCCCTGATCCAGAGATTGGGCGGCGGGGACAAATCTGCGCTCGAGCCGATTTACCGCGCCACTTCGCGGAAGCTTTTCGGCATCTGCCTGCGTATCTTGGATGACAGGAAAGAAGCCGAGGACGCCTTGCAGGACGTTTACATCAAGCTGCTGGCCCGTGCGGATCGCTTCGATGCCGGGCGCGCCAGCCCGATCAGCTGGCTGGCCGTGATGGCCCGCAATGCCGCTGTGGACCGCCTGCGCGTGGGCAAGGTGCGCGGCGGCGCGGTGAGCGAGGGCGCCGCCCTGCCCCTGCCCGACAGCGCCCCGCTGGCCGATGCGGCGATGGAGGGGCGCGAGAGCCGCGCCCGCATCCTGCACTGCATCACCACGCTGGACGAAGGCTCCGCGCGCGCCATCCGCCGGTCCTTCTTCGGCGGCGAAACATACAAGGCCCTGGCCGAGCGCGACGATGTGCCGCTGGGCACGATCAAGAGCCGCATCCGCCGCGCACTCGCCCGCCTGAAATCTTGCCTGGAGGCCGCCGAATGACCGAGCAGGAACAGCTTGCCGCCGAATATGTCCTCGGCCTGCTGGATGGCGAGGCGCTGCTGGAGGCGCGGGCCCGGCTGGTACGCGAGCCCGCATTCGCGGATTCCGTTGCCTGGTGGGAAGACCGCCTTGCACCGATGCTGGAGGAGCTGGGCGATGCCGAGCCGCCCGCCGACATGCTGCAGCGCGTGCTGGCAGCTGCCGATGCGCAACAGGGCGGGCAGGTCATCGCTCTCTCGCGGCAGGTGCGGCGCTGGCGCATCGTATCTGCCCTGGCGGCGACAGCGGCCGTGGTGTTGGCGGTATTTGCCTTTACCCTGCCCTCGGCGCCCATCGGCACCTCGCCAGCCACCACGACGCCCGCAGATAGCGCCCCGCTGGTTGCGTCCGTACCGATTGGCGACACGCCGCTGCGGCTGGGCGTTACGTATCTGCCGGACCGACAGGAGATGCTGGTATCGGCCAGCGGGCTGACCGCCGATGGCGTGCATGACCACGAATTGTGGCTGGTGATGCCGGACGCCCCGGCCCGCTCGCTCGGCGTCGTCGCTCCGGGCGAGGAACGCCGCGTGCCGGTCGACACGCAGCTGGCATCCGCCATCGCGGATGGATCGCAGCTGGTGCTGACGCGCGAGCCGCTGGGCGGCGCGCCCGCTGGCGGAGAGGCCGGCCCGGTGGTGGCTCAGGCTACGCTGAAAAAAATCTGACGCGACATGCATCCGCCAGCCGGCGGGCTGCGTAACTCCATGTGCAAGGACGGACGGGCTTGCACAAATGAGGAGTTTTAAAATGCCGAAATCCATCTCTTTCAAGGCCGCCGCAGGTGCAATCGCCATGGCGCTGGGCGGGACCGCAATGGTCGCCGCTGTCCCTGTGACCGCCGGCCATCACAAGCCGATGAAGAAGAACCAGCCCAATATCGTGCAGGCCGCATCCAGCACGGGTGTGCACGACACGCTGGTGACCGCCGTGAAGCGCGCGGGCCTCGCAGGCACGCTGTCCGGCCAGGGCCCCTTCACCGTATTCGCGCCGACGGACACCGCGTTTGCGAAGCTGCCCGATGGCACGATCCCCACGCTGCTGGCCCCGGAAAACCGCGAAACGCTGCAGTCGGTGCTGACGTACCACGTCGTCGCGGGTGAAGTGATGGCCGCAGACCTGGTCTCGCTGATCCGCAAGCACGGCGGCAGCGCCACCATCGAGACGCTTTCGGGCGCCACGCTGACGGCCCGCCTTTCCGGCGACACGATCATCATCACCGATGGCGTAGGCCGCGCCACGGCGGTGACCACTGCCGATGTCGATGTGTCGAACGGCGTGATCCACGTCACCGACGGTGTCTTCCTGCCGGGCTGATCTCGCCGGCAGGCACGGGGCGCACGGTTTCCCCTCACACACGAGCGCCCCCGCGCCCCGTCCGATGCCCAGCTGGGGTCGGGCGGGGCGCTTCGTTTCAGGGGATACGCTTTTCGGCCTCGACCAGCGCCTTCTCCATGCGGGCATTGCCCGGGTCGAGCAGCAGCGCGCGGCGGTACGTCTCCGCTGCCTCGGCCCAGCGGTCCGCGCTGCCATAGGCTTCCGCCAGGCTATCCAGCGCGTTGGCCGATTGCGGATAGAGCCGCACGTTGAGCGCAAAGGTCGCGGTCGCAGCCTCGCTCTCGCCCGATGTCAGATAGGCATAGCCGAGCCGGTTCAGTTCGGCCTCCGCGGGCATGGGCGTTTCGCCTGTCGCCACCTCCTCCTCATACGCCGCAATGCCGCCATCGACGCCGCGTGCCCGGATCGCTGCCGTGACCAACAGGGCCGGCGGCGTGGCAGGCGGATCCACCTGCGCGCCATAGGCGATGCGCAACAGGTCTTCGCCCAGCCGCACGGTCTCGCCATAGGTCCATCCGCCCGGCCCGCTGATGCCGTCCGCCGCGAACACGATCAGGCCGCTATCCGGGAAATACTGCAGATTTGCCGTGAAAGGCGGCCCCCAACCGTCATGCCCGATGGCCCGCACCTGCCTGCCATCCACCTCCACGAAGCTGGTATAGAGGCCGTATCCGATGAAGCTGGTCTCGCTATAGGCTTTCGCACGCGGGGTGGTCATCTTCTCCAGCGTATTGGCTTGCGCGAAGAACCGACCGGAAAACAGCGCTCCGAACCAGCGGACCATGTCCCCGGGCGTGGAATAGATGCTGCCGGGGGCACCGACGCCGATGAACTGCGCCTGCAGCGGGGCTTCGTATCCCTGCAGTGTCATGGTGTAGCCATCGGCCAGTCCCTTCACGACGGAGCGATGGTCCAACACGCCGCTGTCATCCATGCCCAGTGGTCCAAAGACGTGGGCCTGCATCGCCGCTGCGAAGTCCTGCCCGGTGACCTGCTCGATCACGCGTTGCAACAGGACGTAATTGGAATTGCTGTAAGCGTGGTTCTCGCCCGGCACGAACTCCAGCGGACGATCGGCAAAGGTCGTGATCATCTCCTGCGCGGTGACGGGGGCGGCCACCATGCCCGTCATCAGGGCGCGCGACTGAACTGCGCGGTAAGGCGCCGTGTACTGGTAATTCGGGATGCCGGAGCGATGGCTGAGCAGCTGGTCAAGCGTGACAGCGGCGAAGGGCGCCTCGGCATATTCGGGAAGCAGTTCGCCCACCGTCTGTTCCACCGATAGCAGGCCCAGCTCCTCCAGCCGCAGCACGAGCGCGGCGGTGAAAGGCTTGGAAACAGACGCAAGCCGCACCTTCGTATCCGCATGGTAGGCAGCGCCGAAGGGGATATTCGCCTGCCCGTATGCGCCGGTAAAAAGCACGCGCTGCGCATCGGCCACGATGACGACACCGTCCAGCATGCCGGCATCGTGATAGGCCTGCGCCGCCTGCCCGGCCGCCTGGGCATAATCCTGCGGCAGCTGGAAAGCTGCAGCGTCACTTGCGGCGGCTGGGGCGGCAGGAAGCGCGGCGAATGCGAACGCGGCAGCGACTAACGGGGCGGCGAGCTTGGGGACAAGGCGCATCATGCCGGCTCCCCCTGCCGGGCGCCAAGCTCCGCCATGCGGGCAGGCATGTCGCGCATCTCGAAGCGGGCGATGGCCCGGTCCAGCGCATCGACCAGGTCGACACCGATCTCCTCGAACAGCTCTGCATTCATGCGTCCGGCGCGCGCCATGATCTCGTCCAGCTTGCACCACGCCCGCTGGCCCTCCGGCGTCAGGCAATAGATGCGCTTGCGTCCGTCATTGGGATCGAGCGCGGCCGAAACGAGCTTTCGATCCTCCAGCCGGCCCAGCCGCTGTGACACCAGTTGGTGCGACTGGCCCAGCATCCGGGCAAGCTCTGACAGCGTCAGCTGCCGATCCGGCCCCAGGGCCTGAAGTGTCGAGGACCCGCGAACAGGAATTTCCAGCCCCTCCGCATCATAGACGCGCTGCATCTGGACATGGGCGAGGTCCATCAGGTCCTGCAACCTCTTCCCCAGATATGCGGCATGGAAGCCACTGGTATCACTCATAATTTGCCCACCTTGCGAATCTTTGCAACAATTTGCGCAAGTATTTGCAGAGTTTGGCATGAGTGTCCACTCCGGCGACTGCGACACGGCAGGCCATGGCCCGGGCTGTTCCTTAGCTCGGTGCGAAAGGTTCCATCGCCCGCTCTATGCGCTCGACCAGTTCGGGCTGCATGAAGCGATAGCGATCGGGAATGGCGAGGCACACGATCCACGTGTCGCCCAGCGCTTCGGGGAAGCGCCCGCGGATGGCGGCGGCCTGCCGTTTTTCCATCACGAAGATGCGGTCCGCCCACGCCACCAGCTCTGCATCGATGGGCGTGTCCGCGTCCGATGCGATACCGGCCGAGAGGACGTCCATGTCCTCCCGGCCGGCAAATATCTGTTCAGCAGTGGGGCTCCGCCAGCGGTTCTTGCCGCAGACGAAGAGGTAGCGCCGCCGCGTCAGGCCGCCGCGTCCTTCTTCTTGGACTTGCTTTCCATCACGCGCACCGGCTCCTTGCGGCCTTCCACCACATCCTTGTCGATCACGACTTCGGTGACGCCTTCCATGCTGGGCAGGTCGAACATCGTGTCCAGCAGGATGGCTTCCACGATGCTGCGCAGGCCGCGAGCACCGGTCTTGCGCTCGATACCCTTCTGCGCGATCGCGACCAGCGCGTCGTCGGTGAAGGTCAGCTCCACGTCTTCCAGCTCGAACAGCTTCTGGTACTGCTTCACCAGTGCGTTCTTCGGCTCGCGCAGGATCTGCACCAGCGCATCCTCGTCCAGGTCACGCAGGGTGGCGATCACCGGCAGGCGGCCGACGAATTCGGGGATCAGGCCGAACTTCAACAGGTCTTCCGGCTCTGTCTTCTCCAGCAGTTCACCCACGCGGCGCTTGTCCGGATCGGCGACATGCGCGCCAAAGCCGATGCTGCGCTTCTGCAGGCGGTCCCCGATGACCTTTTCCAGGCCGGCGAAGGCGCCGCCGCAGATGAACAGGATGTTCGTGGTGTCCACCTGCAGGAATTCCTGCTGCGGATGCTTGCGCCCGCCCTGCGGCGGGACGGAGGCGGTTGTGCCTTCCATCAGCTTCAGCAGCGCCTGCTGCACGCCCTCGCCCGAAACGTCACGGGTGATGGAGGGGTTTTCCGCCTTGCGCGTGATCTTGTCGATCTCGTCGATATAGACGATGCCGTGCTGCGCCTTGTCGACATTATAGTCGCTGGCCTGCAGCAGCTTCAGGATGATGTTCTCCACATCCTCGCCCACATAGCCGGCTTCGGTCAGCGTGGTGGCATCCGCCATGGTGAAGGGCACATCGAAGGTGCGCGCCAGCGTCTGGGCCAGCAGCGTCTTGCCGCAGCCGGTGGGGCCAACCAGCAGGATGTTGGACTTGGCGAGTTCCACATCGCCCGTCTTCCCGCCGTGCTTCAGCCGCTTGTAGTGGTTGTGCACCGCCACGGAAAGCACGCGCTTGGCGCGTTCCTGCCCGATGACGTAATCGTTCAGGACGCTGCAGATTTCCTGCGGCGTCGGCACGTCGCCGTCCTTCTTGCCGGCAATCCCACCCTTGGTTTCTTCGCGGATGATGTCGTTGCACAGTTCCACGCATTCATCGCAGATGAACACGGTGGGCCCGGCAATCAGCTTGCGGACTTCATGCTGGCTCTTGCCGCAGAAGCTGCAATACAGGGTGCTCTTGCTGTCGGATCCGCTCAATTTGGTCATTCTTTCGTCCTGTCCCGCGGCGCAGAAGCACGCCTGCCGGAGTCGCCCGGATGGACAACCTGCCCATCACAGCGCGCAATTTCAATCGTCACTAGGTTAATACCGACGCCTTGACCTGCCCTGAAGAGGCAAGGTTGCCAAAATGCTACAGTTACGCAGCGGGGCGTTAAGCTATCGGGGTGCCGCGCCCTCAGCTGGGCGCGCCGCCGCTGCCGCTATCGTCCGGCTGCTCGTTTTCCGGGCGCGTTTCGAAAACCTTGTCCACCAGGCCGAATTTCATCGCCTCTTCCGCTTCCAGGAAGGTGTCGCGGTCCATGGCCTTCTCGATATCGGTCAGGCTCTGGCCGGTATACTTCACGTAGAGATCGTTCATCCGGCTGCGGATACGCAGGATTTCCTTGGCCTGGATCTCGATGTCGGAGGCCATGCCGCGCGCGCCGCCGCTGGGCTGGTGGACCATGATGCGCGCATTGGGCAGCGCGATACGCATGCCCGGCTCGCCTGCGGCCAGCAGGAAGCTGCCCATCGAAGCCGCCTGCCCCACGACCACGGTGGAGACGCGCGGCTTGATGTACTGCATCGTGTCATGGATCGCCATGCCCGCCGTCACCACGCCGCCGGGCGAATTGATGTACATGCTGATCGGCTTGGAGGGGTTTTCGCTTTCCAGGAACAGCAGCTGGGCCACGATCAGGCTGGCCATATTGTCTTCCACCTGCCCGGTGACGAACACGATGCGTTCGCGCAGCAGGCGGCTGAAGATGTCGAAGCTGCGTTCGCCGCGGCTGGTGCTTTCGACGACGACGGGGACCAATGCGCCGGTTTCGGGATCTGTGGTGAACTTGCCCTGGGCGTTATTGGTACCGAACAGGTCGATCATGGGAATTCCTTGCTTGTTTTACCGCGGGTGCGCTTTCGCTTGGCCGCCTATGTCGGGCCTGCATTCGAATTGTGCAAGGGGGCCGATAACGGGTGGTTAAGCGCGCCGTTCGTCCGGCTTCGTATTCGCTTTGTCGAAAGCAGGCGGCGATGCATCGGAAAACACCGGTTCTTCGCAAAAATCCGGCTATGGGCCAGTCTCAAGGGGGGCATGGAAACGCCGCGATAGCGGCCCCTGCCCGATGGGAGAATGCATGAGTAACCGGATTGCCTGCCTTGCTGCCGCGTTTGCGCTGTCCGCTTATTCCGAAGCGCACGCGCAGAGCGATATGGGCGATGTGGGCGACGCCGCGCCGGTGGCCGAGGCCGAAGCCACCCCAGCGGACGAGCCGGTGCGCGATGGTGCCACGGTCTATACGCCGGAAGACTTCGCCCGCTTCAACCCGCGCAGCGCGCAGGACATCCTTTCAGAGATTCCCGGCTTTTCCATCCAGAGCGCAGACCAGGGCCGCGGCCTTGGCCAGGCCAGTTCCAACGTGCTGGTCAATGGCGAGCGCCTGACCAGCAAGACCGAATCGCTGGGCAGCCAGCTGCAGCGCATCCCGGTCTCGCAGGTCGTGCGGATCGAGGTGGTGGACGGCGCGACGCTGGAAATCCCGGGTCTTTCCGGCCAGGTCGCCAACATCATCACGCGCGGCGGCGGGCGGCTGACCGGGCAGTTCGAATATAGCGCGCAGTTCCGGCCCAAATACGCCGATCCAAAGCTGTATCACGGCGAGGTCTCGATCT
Organism: Paraurantiacibacter namhicola; assembly: GCF_001687545.1. Taxonomy (NCBI): domain Bacteria; kingdom Pseudomonadati; phylum Pseudomonadota; class Alphaproteobacteria; order Sphingomonadales; family Erythrobacteraceae; genus Paraurantiacibacter; species Paraurantiacibacter namhicola. Next base: position 2,388,965 of record NZ_CP016545.1, read on the forward strand.
CCGGTGAAAGCGGGCCGGTGCAATTCACGCTGGCGCTGTCCAACAACGGCTTTCGCGGCGGATCGGGCGGGCCGTCCTATTTCTTCGATGCCGCCGGTGACCCGCTGGAAACCGTGCTGATCCTGCGCAAGCGCGGCAGCGACAATCCCAAGGTTGCGGGCTCGCTGGGCTGGGACATCGCGGAAGGCACGAAGCTGAATTTGAGCGGATCCTACACCCGCGAATATTTCACCTCGACAGACGACGAATTCGCCGAGCCGGAGGTTGGACAGGACCGCACCCGCTTCCTGGGGCGCGACCTGGAGGATTACACTTACGAGCTGGGCGGCGATTTCCAGTTCCCGCTCGGCCCCGGCAGCCTGAAGCTGATCGGCCTGCGCTCGGAGAACAGCGGCACATTCCGCTCGCAGGCGCTGACAACGCCGCTGGGCGGCACAGACGATCCCTTCGGCGATGCCTACCGGCAGGACACGGTGCGGCGCGAGACCATCGGCCGCCTAGAGTATGACTGGAAGATGCTGTCGGGCGACTGGCAGATCGCGGGCGAGGCTGCCTTCAACAGCCTCGAACGGGAAGCCTTCCTCGGGACTTACGATCCGGCGGACGAAACCTTCGGCGAGGCGCCCTTTGCCGATGGTAGCGGCGGCGTGACGGAAGATCGCTACGTCGCCAGCCTGTCCCACTCGCGCAGCCTGGCGCCGAACCTCTCGCTCCAGCTGGTGATCGGCGGAGAGTTCTCGCGCCTGTCGCAGACTGGCCCGGGTGGCCTCAGCCGCGAATTCTGGCGGCCCAAGGGGCAGGCCTCGCTGGCGTGGAAGCCCATGACGGGGCTCGACATCTCGCTGCGGGTGGAACGCAGCGTGGGGCAGCTGTCCTTCGGCGATTTCCTGGCCGATGTGGATTTGCGCGACGGGCAGGACAAGCAGGGCAATGCCAGCCTGGTGCCGCCGCAGGTCTGGGAGACGCGGCTGGAGGTGACCAAGACGCTGGGCGTGTGGGGATCGACCACATTGCGCGCCTATTATCAGGATATTGAAGACCGGGTGGAAACCATCGTCCTGCCCGGCAATGTGGAGGTGCGTGGCAACATCGAGGCTGCCTCGCGGCTCGGCTTTTCCAGCAATAGCACGGTCAACCTCGACCCTGCGGGCATAAAGGGCGCCCAGCTGGATATCTTCGCGATTTACGAAGACACCGACCTGCCCGATCCGCTGACGGGGGAACGGCGCGCCTTTTCCTACCAGCGCGACCTGGGCATCTCGGTCGGGTATCGCCATGATATTCCCGGCACGGATGTCGCATACGGCTTCGGCGTCGATCACAACCGCCTCACACCCTATTTCCGGCTGTTCGAAGCGGGTGTGGCGCGGGACGGACCGACCTATCTCTACGTCACCGCAGAGCACAAGGATGTGTTCGGGATGACCGCCTCGCTCACGCTCTACAATGCCGGGAATGGGCGCGATTACCTGGAGCGCACGGTCTATGACGGCCCGCGCGACACCGCTCCCGTGCTGTTCAGCGAGGTGCGCGACCTCGATATCGGGCCCATCTTCAACTTCACGCTGAAGGGCAATTTCTAAACGCGCTTGCACGCGCGCGCAGTGGTGGCATGTTGCGCCCCATGAAACACGCGCTCCTTGCTTCGCTCGCCCTTCCCCTCGCCGCGCTGGCTGCTCCCGCGGCCGCTCAGGAAGCGGAGGTCGACAGCGAGCCCATCACGCTCATCTCCACCCCGGCGACGGTGGAAAGCGCGATCCGCATCCACACCAATTACATCGAACGCTTCGACGATGCGGGCCCGATGCTGAATGCGGTGATCGTTTACGACCAGGATGCGGAGGCCAAGGCCAGCGTCACGAATTACTCCGGCGTCCTGGAAGGCCGCACCGTCCTGCTGAAGGACAATATCGAAACCCGCGAATGGCCCACCACGGCGGGCAGCCTGGCGCTGGCGGACAATATGACCGGGCGCGATGCGCCGCTGGTGGCCAATATCCGCGCCAATGGCGGGATCATCTTCGGCAAGACAAACCTGTCCGAATGGGCGAATTTCCGCTCCACCCGCTCGACCAGCGGATGGAGCGCGGTGGGCGGGCAGACGCGCAATCCTTTCGCGACCGACCGCAACACCTGCGGCTCCTCCAGCGGAAGCGGCGCTGCGGTGGCTGCAAGCTTCGCCTGGGGCGCGGTGGGCACGGAGACGGACGGGTCCATCACCTGCCCTGCCAGCCTGAATGGCATCGTCGGGTTCAAGCCCACCGTGGGGCTTGTCAGCCGGACATATATCGTGCCGATCAGCGCCAGCCAGGACACGGCAGGCCCCATGACGCGGACCGTGGAAGATGCCGCCCTGCTGCTGACCGCCATGGCCGGACGCGACCCGATGGACCCGGCGACCGAGCAGGCCGCAAGCTATGCGGGCGATTTTCACACCGGTCTCGCCGGGGCCAGCCTGCAGGGCGTGCGCATCGGCGTGATGCGCAAGCAGGTTGGCGGCAATCCGCAGGTCGCGGAGGTCTTCGATGCGGCATTGGCCGACATGGCCGCGCGCGGCGCCGTGCTGGTGGACATCGAATACGAACCCGACGGCGCCATGTACGAGGCGGAATACGCCGTGCTGCTGTACGAATTCCGCGAAGGGCTGGAGGATTATCTCGCAAATAGCCCGGCTGACCTGCCAGCGCGCGACCTGAGCGGTTTGATTGCCTTCAACGAAGCCAATGCCGACACGGAATTGCGCTGGTTCGGGCAGGAAATCTTCATTATGGCCGCCGATGCCACGGACGAGGACGCCTACAAGGAAGCGCGCGCGACCAGTTTCCGGCTCGCCGGGCCGGACGGTATCGACGCGCTGATGGAGGAGCATGGCGTGGCCGTGCTGGTGGCCCCGACGCGCGGGCCTGCATGGCCCATCGACCTTGTGCTGGGTGACAATTTCGACGGCAGCATCGGCGCAGGCTCCCTCGCTGCCATCGCCGGCTACCCGCACCTGACCGTGCCCATGGGCCATGTCGAAGGCCTGCCCGTGGGCATCAGCTTCATCGGCGGCAAGTGGGACGACCTGCAGATCCTGCGCATCGGACATGCCTACGAACAGGCGCGCACTGCCGAATTACCAAGCCCGATGTTCCGCAGCTGGGCTGACCAGCAGCCGGAATTCATGGAGGAAGGGGTCGCTGAAGCGGCGGCAGAAGCCGAAGCTGCGATGGAAGAGGGAACGGAGCTGGACGCGGAAGAAGCAACCGAGGCGCTGTAATCCCTGGCGCGGTTCGCCGCGTCAGTCCCCGGCCTCTGCGGCCGCGGTGTGCCAGTCCCGGCCGGTCTTCATCAGCGAGTTAAGCGTGCTGGCACCGTAAGGCGCCTCGCCGCCGCAGGCGATGGGGAAAAAGTGCCCGGCTTCCGATCCGGTCATTGGGCGCGGCTTTTTCTCGAGCGGCTTTGTCAGTACAAAGCTGCCGTCGAAATTGAAGAAGCGCACTTCCTCGGACCATTGCTGACCGCCTTCGCAATCATAGACACGGTCCAACACGAATAAATCGGCGGTCAGCCCGTCCACCTGCTGCGGCCCCTTGCGATCGATGCCGATGGACTGAAAGCGCGCCAGACCTGCGTCGCGAACGACCGAGTCCACGTCCATCGCGCTCCAACCGCCATAGCCGCCGGCATACACCCACCAACGCTCCGCGGTGGGATCGCCGAGGGTAGGAGTTTCGTCGGCCGATTCTTCAGCAGTCGCTACGGGTGCGACAGGCGCCTCGGCGTCCTGCGCAAGCGCGGGAGCCGCATGGCATGCCAGCATGGCGATGCCGGCAATTGCCAGCCATCCCCCGCTCGGTTTGCCTGCGGCCCGTCGCATCATTTCTTCTTCGGCGCTGCCTTCTTGGCCGGGGCCTTCTTTGCAGCAGGCTTCTTCGCAGCCGGCTTCTTGTCAGCCTTGGCATCGTCCTTCTTGGCGGCGGCCTTCTTGGGCGCTGCCTTCTTGGCCGGAGCCTTTTTGGCAGCTGCCTTCTTGGCGGCAGGCTTCTTGTCGTCCGACTTCTTGGCCGCTGCCTTCTTCTTGGCGGGAGCCTTCTTCTTGGCCGGCTTCGCGTCTGCGGCTTCCTCGGCTTCGATGGCGGCTTCCAGTTCCTCGCGCGTTACGTCGCGTTCGGTCACTTCGGCCTTGTCGAACAGGAAGTCGACGACCTTGTCTTCATACAGGGGCGCACGCAGCTGGGCCTGGGCCATCGGCTCGTTCTGGACATATTCCAAGAAACGGTCGCGATCTTCCGGGCGATACTGCTGGGCCGCCTGCTGGATCAGCATCTGCATTTCCTGCTGGCTGATCTGGACGTTGTTGGCCTGGCCGATTTCCGACAGCAGCAGGCCTAGGCGCACGCGGCGTTCCGCGATCCGCTCGTAATCGTCCTTTTCGGATTCGATTTCCTTCAGCGCCTTTGCAGGATCTTCTTCCTTGGCGGCTTCAGCCTGGAGCTGCTGCCAGATCTGTTCGAATTCAGCGTTCACCATGGTCGGCGGCACGTCGAAATCGTGATCGGCGGCCAGCGTGTCGAGCAGCTGGCGCTTCATCTGCGTGCGGGTCAGGCCGGCAGTTTCCTGCTCCAGCTGGCCGCGCACGAGTTCCTTCAGCTTGTCGAGGCTGTCGAGGCCCAGCGAAGTGGCGAAATCATCGTCCACCTTCGTTTCGGTCTCGGTCTTGACCTGCTGCACGGTAACGTCGAACTCGGCGTCCTTCCCGGCCAGGTGCTCTGCCGGGTAATCGGCGGGGAAAGTGACCTTGATGGTCTTCTCATCGCCCGTCTTCGTGCCGGTCAGCTGCTCTTCGAAGCCCGGGATGAACTGGCCGGAACCGATCACCAGCGGGGCGCCTTCGGCCTTGCCGCCCTCGAATTCCTCGCCATCCACGCGGCCCGTGAAGTCGATGATCAGCTGGTCGCCTTCGGCGGCCTTCTTCGACTTGGCAGCGTCCTTGTAGCTCTTCTGCTGGTTGGCGATGTTGGACAGCGCCTCGTCAACCTGTGCCTCGGACACGGGGACGTTCAGCTTTTCCAGCTTCAGATTGTCGGTATCGGGCACGGTGATGGCCGGCAGCACTTCTACGGACACCTTAACTTCGGCGTCCTTGCCCTGCTCGTAACCCTCGACCAGTTCGACCTGCGGCTGGAAGGCGGGACGCAGGTCCTTTTCCTTCACCAGCTGGTCGACCGATTCGCGCACGGCCGTGTTCACGGCATCGCCGTGAAGCGCTTCGCCATGCATCTTGCGGATCAGGTTGGACGGCACCTTGCCAGGGCGGAAGCCCGGCATCTTTACCTGCGGGGCAACCTTCTTCACCTCGGCATCAATGCGGCCTTCGATGTCGCTGGCGGGAATCGTCAGCGTGTAGGCGCGCTTGAGGCCTTCGTTGGTGGTTTCCTCGATCTGCATTATAAACCTTCTATCCTGTGCTTTCACGGCTCTCACCGGTTCCCCGTAACGAGAGGAACTGGTGCGGGCGAAGGGACTCGAACCCCCACATCTTTCGATACTGGTACCTAAAACCAGCGCGTCTACCAGTTCCGCCACGCCCGCGGCCCGACGAAGCCATACGCAAGCCTCGCCTGCGAAACGAAGCTGCGCCCTTATATAGACACAGGCCAAAGGGCAAGCGGCGTTGCGGGCCGATACGGGCGTGCGGAACAGGCGGGCGCGGCAGGGCGTTGTGAAAGGGCATCAGAAGGAGCCCGTGCCATGCCTGCCAGCCGCGATTACGACCAGCCCGATACCGCCCCCGCAACCCCGCCCGTCATCGATGCCGCCGCAGACCCCGTCAGCGCGGCGGAGCTTGCCGACCGGGACGGTGACAGCGACCATCCGGGCCGCCGGAAAAGCGCGAATCCTGCCGCCAGCAATGCGGCCGTCAATGCAGCCACCATGCTGCCGCCGGACTAGAGTTCGCCCCGGCGGATTGATTTTGCCGCGAAAGCGTGGCTAGGGCGCTGCCATGAGCGAAGAAAACACCAGCGAAGCAAAGTCAGAAACCAAGACCGGTCCGGACGTGCCGCCCGATCACTTGGCGATCCACCCCAGCAACAAGCACTTCGATGCCGACGTGCTCCAGCGCGGCGTGGGCATCCGCTTCAAGGGGACGCAGCGCACGAATGTGGAAGAATACTGCATTTCGGAAGGCTGGGTTCGCGTCCAGGCCGGCAAGACGGTGGACCGCAAGGGCAACCCGCTGACCATCAAGCTCAGCGGCCCGGTGGAAGCCTGGTTCGAAGACCTTGGCGAAAATCCGCCGGTCGCGAAGAAGGACGGCTGATCAGAAACCGCTGAATGCGGCGGTGAACTGCCGCGAGGGCTTCACATCCCTGCGCGGCTGCACCGGCGCGGGCGCGGGCTGGCGCACATGGCTGGCGCTGGCCCATTGCTGCTTGTGGCTGTCCGCCGGCTTGCCCGAATAGATGAAGCCGTGGACCGGCCATGCAGTCTTACCCAGAGCCTGCAGCGGGTGATACCACACGCGCACCGCGCTCCAGTCGTTCGCCTCGCTTACGTCCACGGCCATCACGTCGTCTTCCACCTGCCCGCGGCGGCCATTGATAGGCGACCAATTGGCATGGCGCAGCAGGATGCGGCGCGAATCGACGATCTTGCTGACAGCAGCCACATGGCCAAGGCGCATGTTGCCATGCGGCTTGAAGGCCAGCACGGCGCCGACCTTCGGCTGGCGGCCCCGGGCATAGCGCCCTTCCGCCTGGCTCCACCACGTATAGGCATCGCCGTAAATGCCGATCCCGCTGACTTCGCGCGCATAGGGCACGCATTGCAGGTAAGGCGGCAGTTCGGACTTCGCACGAGCGGTCAGTTCCGCACTATACGGGCGCGGCTTGCCGGCGGCCGGTGCGGAGAGCGCGGCCGATGCAGCGGCCAGGATCGTCAGGGCATGTGTCGTTTTCATGGTTCAGGCCATTGCACCACGAGTGGTTAGCCAGCGCCTGCCCGTCAGGGTTAACCGATATTGACCATAAGCCGTTTCGCCGCCCCCGGGCGCATGCGGCAGGGCGGCGCGCGATGCGACAGCGCTTGCCATTCGGCGCGCGAAACGCCACCTGCGGGGCCATCATGTCAACGCGCGCACTCACCCCCGGCCTACCGCAAGTGGTCATCATCGGCCGTCCCAATGTCGGCAAGTCTACCCTGTTCAACCGGCTGGTGGGCAAGCGGATCGCCCTGGTCGACGACCAGCCCGGCGTCACGCGTGACCGCCGCATGGGCAAGGTGGACATGCTGGGCATGCATTTCGAAGCCGTGGACACGGCCGGCTGGGAAGATGACGAGCCCGACAGCCTGCCCGGCCGAATGCGCAAGCAGACCGAAATATCCCTGCAGGGCGCGGACGTGGCGCTGTTCGTGTTCGACAGCCGCGCCGGGATCACCCCGCTGGACGAGGAAATCGGACGCTGGCTGCGCGGCCAGAACGTGCCCGTGGTGCTACTGGCCAACAAGGCCGAAGGCAGCGCCGGGAATGACGGTATCAACGAAAGCTACGCGCTGGGCTTCGGCGAGCCCGTGGCATTCTCCGCCGAACATGGCGAAGGCGTGGTGGACCTGTTCCAGGCGCTGCGCACTTTCCTCGAAAGCGACGAGGACGAGGCCGCGCCTCTGCCGGAGCCGGAGGCTGAGCCGGAAGGTGAGGCTGAGATCGGGGCCGAAGACGAACTCGATGGCGAATTGCTGGACGAGAACGGGCAGCCCGTCCCTGTCGTCCTGAAAGAGCATGACAACACCGCGCCGCTCAGCCTGGCCATCGTCGGGCGGCCCAATGCGGGCAAGTCCACGCTGATCAACCGCCTGCTGGGCGAGGACCGCCTGCTGACCGGGCCCGAAGCGGGCATTACGCGCGATTCCATCTCCGTCGATTGGGAGTGGAATGATCCCCGGTCCGGCGAGACTCGCGAGATCCGGCTGGTCGACACCGCCGGAATGCGCAAAAGGGCCAAGGTACAGGACAAGCTGGAACGGCTGAGCGTGCAGGATGCGCGCCGCGCGGTCGATTACGCCGAAGTCGTGGTGCTGCTGCTGGACGCCACCCGCGGGCTGGAAGTGCAGGACCTGAAGATCGCCAATATCGCGCTGGAAGAAGGCCGCGCGCTGATGATCGCAATCAACAAGTGGGACATCGCCGAGGACGCCAGCAGCCTGTTCAACGGCATCCGCGCCGCACTGGACGAAGGGCTGGCACAGCTGAAGGGCGTGCCGCTGCTGGCGGTCTCCGCCATGACCGGCAAGGGGCTGGACACCATGCTGGCCGCCGCGTTCGAACTGCGCGAGGCATGGAGCCGCCGCGTGCCCACTGCCGCGCTGAACCGCTGGTTTGACGATGCACTGGCCGCCAATCCCCCGCCCGCACCCGGAGGACGCCGGATCAAGCTGCGCTACATCACGCAGGTCGGCAGCCGCCCGCCCCGCTTCGTGATCTTCGGCACGCGCCTTTCGGACCTGCCCGGCAGCTACGAGCGGTATCTGCTGAACGGCATTCGCAAGCAGCTGGGCTTCGGCGCGGTACCGGTCCGGTTGACGCTGAAGAGCCCGAAAAACCCCTTCGCGTAACCTTTTCAAAACATTTCGTGGTTAACAACCGGTTCCAGCTTTCGCGCGGAACCGAGGGGTCGCAAACCATGAGTTCGGAAAAACAGCGGTCATCGCGCCGGATGGCGACGATAAAGGCCAAAATGCTGCGCAGCGGCGACTGGCAAGACCTGACCATTGCGAACATCTCCGAAACCGGCCTGATGGGCCGCGCAGCCGAACCGCCGGCGCAGGGCGAAGTGCTGGAGATCCGCCACCGCGGATATGCCATGACCGGCGATGTCGTATGGGCTGTGGGCCGCCGCTTCGGCTTCCGTGCAGCGGAACCGATCGACCTGACGCAGCTGCTCTCAGCATCCGAAATCGCCGCGCGGCGGGCCGAGGACCTGACGCCCACTGCACGCTTCTGGCACTGGATGAAGAAGCGCTAAATATTTGAAAATCTTTCTGATGTTTGTTGATTTCGGGAACGATCTGGGTCTCTGGCGCGCTTAGCGTACTGACCGCATCGAATGCGGCAGGAAGTACCAGGCGTGGCCAGATCATCATTCAGCATCCACCTGCCAGTTGCCGGAAGCGGCGACGACCTGGTGCTGCAAGCGCCAAGTTTCCACATGGCCCTTGTTGTCGCGGACATCAATTCCGCCGGCCGCCCGGCCGAGATCAGGCAGGATGATCGCAAGGTCGCCATCGTGCGCCGCCATGGAAAGGGCCGCGCCACATTCTGGGAACTGGCCTGACGCGGCGGCTGGCTGCCTTTAGCCGGCCTTAGCGTCACCCGCCGGTTCGCTTTGCAGCTGGACGTAATTTTCCAGGCCCATGCGCGCGATCATGTCGAATTGCGTTTCCAGGAAATCGACATGCTCTTCCTCGCTGGCGAGGATGTCCTCGAACAGCTGGCCCGAGACGTAATCCTTCACCTGCTGGCAGTATTCGGCGGCATCGCGCAGCAGCGGGATCGCCTCTTCCTCCATCGCCAGGTCGGCGCGGAGGATTTCCTCCACCGTCTCGCCAACCTTCAGCTTGTGGATGGCCTGGAAATTGGGGAGCCCGCTCAGGAACAGGATGCGCTCCGCCAATTGGTCGGCATGCTTCATCTCGTCGATCGATTCGTGCCGTTCGTATTCAGCCAGCTTGGCCACGCCCCAATCGGCCAGGACCCGGTAATGCAGCCAGTACTGGTTGATGGCGGTCAGTTCGTTGGTCAGCGCCTTGTTGAGATATTCGATGACCTTCGCGTCGCCCTTCATGGCCCGATCCCTTCCCGGTTGGCTTTCTAGAAATACGATGCGGGGATGCACGCCGTGCGCGCGGCTAGCAAGGGGGATATGCGCAAAAACCGCAGAAAACTGCGCTTTTGCGAATGCGTATCAGCTTCAGGTCAGGCTGCTTCGCGATCGGGACGGCGGGCCAGCAGGCGCTCTTCTTCCAGCACGTCCTGCGCATCGTCCAGGCAGGTGCCGCATTGCGGAGCCTTGCCGAGCGAGGCGTACACAGCCTCCGCATCACCGGGGCACAGCCGGGCCTGGCGGCGGAACTCGCACTCTCGGATCGCATTGCAGACGCAGGTGTACAGGACGTGTCTCCGATGATTCGAGAAACACGCTAATGCGAATTGGTTGCAATAGCAAGAAGCCTCAGGCGGCATCCCGCTTGATGGGGAAGCGGCGGCCATAGGTCAGGCAGCGCCACAGCCATTCCAGTGGGCCGTAGCGATATCGCTCCAGCCACCATTTCGACCACCACAGCATAAAGGCCCAGGTCGCGAAGACGACCAGCGCCAGCTCCGGCCGGCCAAGCTCGCCATAAAGGCCCAGCGCCCAGCCGTGGAAGATGAACATCATCACCACGGACGTGCCGAGGTAATTGGTGAAGGCCACGCGCCCGGCGGCAACGAACCGCTGGCCGATACCCGTCTTCACCGCAGCCGGGGCATAGGCGACCAGCAGGAAAAGCAGGCCGAAGACCTGCGGGATCTGCGCCAGGCGCCCCAGCCCGTTGAAGCTGAGCATGGTGGCAAACATCTCGAAGCCGGTGGAATAGGGCCACCAGCCGATGACCAGCGCAAGCACGCTGCCCAGGCCGAACCACAGCCAGCCGCGCCGTTTCAGCTTTGCATTGTCATATTCGCCGGAAAACAGCCCGCGGCGGTAGTAAGCCATGCCGATCAGGATCCAGGCCAGCGTCTCTGTCGGGCCCACGAACAGCACCTGCTTCAGCCACCAGCTCCAGCGGGTGGTGACGGTTTCCTCCACGATCTCGGGATAGCTCGCCTCGCCATACAGCTCGGCAGCCTCGGCGGACATATCCAGCTTGGTGGTCGGAAGCGCGCGGATTTCCTCGATGGCTTCGGCCGGGACGCCGGCCATCGGCTCCGTGCCCACACCCATGACATATTGCGACCCCATGGCGCCCACCATGAACAGCGCGCCCAGCCACAACAGAATGACGCCGGTCACCATCTGCGACTTCGCGCGCCATTTCATCATGGTCAGCGCGACCATGCCCCAAACGGCGTAAAGCGACAGGATATCACCGATCCAGATCAGGAAGAAATGGCTGACGCCGAACAGGAGCAGCCAGAACAGGCGGCGCATCTGCAGCCCTCGTCCGGACCCGCGCGCCCAGGCCCGCTCCATGAACAGGAACAGCCCCGCGCCGAACAGCAGCGAGAAGAGGCCGCGGAACTTGCCGTCCACCAACACGAACTGGACCAGCCAGGTGAGGTTATCGGCCGCATCGTTCCCGCCAACCAGCGCAGGCGGCCAGATATAGGCGATGAAGGGCTGCCCGAAGGCGACGATATTGGCGAACAAGATGCCCAGCACCGCCACGCCGCGCACGAAATCGAGGCTGGTAAGGCGGTTTGTCTCTTTCACCGGCTGGTCGGGCGTGCCCTCCAGAACGGCGGTTTCCGGCGTGTTATCTTCGGTCGGCTGCGAGGCCATGGACCATCCCCCATTAAACGATCGGGGGCGTTATCCTGCCATGGCTAGCGGGTGACAAGGCATTCCTGACCGGAACGCTTCAGGCTTCGACAAGCGGCTTCCGCCTCGGCGCGCGAGGCATAGCCACCGGCCTGCAGCTTTGTCACGCGGCCGGCGGGGATGAGCAGCCGCTCACGTCCCGAAATCTCGGAGCGCGAGGACAGGCGGGCCCACAGGCGTTCGGCATTGCCGCGCACCCCGAATGCGCCAAGCTGCACCTTCCACGGCCCGCTGGTGCGGTTTGCTGCGGGCGCGGGAGCAGGCGCGGTCGCCACGCGGACCGGCGCGGGCGCAGGCGCAGGCGTTGGCGTGGGCGTCGCCACGCGCACGGGTGCGGGAGCCGGTGCCGGGGCAGGCGTCACGGCCGGACGGGTGTTTGCGCGCGCATAGCTGGCGCCCGCATCGGCGGGGCTTTCCATGCCGGTGGCGCGGCCCGCTTCCTCGATCGCGGCTTCCGCCGTGGCGACGGAAGGCGAGACGCGGGCCTGCTGCACCGGCTGCGGCACGCGGTTGCTGGCACTGGGCACAGGCTGCGGTCCGGGAGGGGCAGCGGCGATGGCCGGCCCCGTTCCCAACTCCGCGGCTGCCATCTCGCGGGCGCGGGCAGCATCGGCATCCTGCTGCAGCGTCTGCGCCAGGCCAACGCCCTGCTGGCGTTGTTCGAGCGGGATGTGCTGGTCCATCTGCGCAATGGCGGGGGCAGCCTGCGGCAGGCCCTGCGAATTGGCGAGTGTGAGCAGCGCATAAGCGCGTACCCAGTCCTTCTCCACCAAATCACCATTGAAGTGAGCGATGCCCAAAAGGTATTGCGAGCGCGGATCGCCGCGGCGGGCGGCATCGCGCACGTAAGGCAGCGCCTCTTCCCGGCGACCGTTCTGGAACAGCATCAGGCCGTATGTATCGGCGGCCTGCAAATGTCCGCGCGCGGCGGCCTGGGCATAAAGCTGCTCTGCGCGTGCCGGATCGGCGGCAACGCCGCGGCCCAGCCGGTAAGCCTGCGCCAGGTTGAACATGGCATCGGGATCGCCAGCGGCTGCCGGGCCCTGCCATTCGCGTACGGCAGCGGTGTAATCGCCGCGGCTCCACGCATCCACGCCGGCCTTTACATCGGCCAGCGCGGGCATGGGCGCAGCCAGCGCGCCAGCCAGCAACAGGGCGGCAAATTTGCGGGTCTTGGTGTTCAGCAACATTCCAGATCCTTGTGACCGGTGCAGGCAAGCCGCACGGTTTCATGCAGCCTGCCATAGTAAATCAGGCGTTAGCAAAGCCTTTATGCACTGCAAAATCGCGCATCTGCACCCTGCCCCATCCTGCGACACGGCCCAATTGGCCACTGCCATGGCCCCGGCCGCAAGCTGACCAGACAACACGTCGCATTAACCCAAATTAAACTGTCTTCTGCGACCACGCTTCACGAAGGACCGGCACCATGCCTGTCCGAAGCACGGATTTGATGGGGGTAGACCATTGCGCGTACTGGCACTGGCATCGCAAAAAGGCGGGTCTGGCAAGACAACGCTATCGGGGCACCTGGCGGTGCAGGCGCAGCGCGCCGGCGCAGGGCCCGTGGTTCTGGTCGACATCGATCCGCAAGGTTCGCTGGCCGATTGGTGGAACGAGCGTGAGGCGGAATTTCCCGCTTTCGCCCATACTACGGTCGCCCGTCTCGCTTCCGATCTGCAGACCCTGCGCCAGCAGGGCTTCAAGCTGGCCGTGATCGACACGCCGCCGGCCATCACCATGGCCATCCAGTCCGTGATTGCCGTGGCCGAACTGATCGTGGTGCCCACCCGCCCCAGCCCGCACGATCTGCGCGCCGTGGGTGCGACGGTGGACCTGTGCGAACGCGCCGGCAAGCCGCTGATCTTCGTGGTCAATGCCGCAACGCCCAAGGCCAAGATCACTTCCGAAGCCGCCGTCGCGCTGTCGCAGCACGGCACCGTGGCGCCGGTCACCCTGCACCACCGCACCGATTTCGCCGCCAGCATGATCGATGGCCGCACCGTGATGGAAGTGGAGCCGGAAGGCCGCTCCGCGCAGGAAGTCACCGCGCTGTGGCATTACATGTCCGACCGGCTGGAACGCAATTTCCGCCGCACGATCTTCGCCGCTCCGGGCCAGGTTGCCCAGCACCCCGGCATGCAGCGTCCGCAAGGTGGTTTCGGCCGCCGCGTGGCGCAGTGATGACGGGGGCAGGAACCACCGCCATGAGCGATACAAAATCCTTCGCATCGCTGGGCCCGACCCTGCTCGCCCGCAAGGGTGCGGCAAAGCCCGCCATGCGCCCGCAGCTTGCTCCCCTGGGTTCGGGATCGAGCGCCGCAGCCGCTGCTGCCAATCTTGAAGACCTGGGCTGGAACGACATGGGCGATGACCATGCCGAACAGCGCGAGGCCGAAATCCTGCCACTGACCCCTGCGGAAACGCATTTCGCGGATGACGAGGAAGCGGATGAGGCAGATGTCGAGCTGACAGATCCGCTTGCCGGCGTGCCGGAAGTCCGCCGCCAGCAGGAAGACCTTGCCGAGCGTGTTACCCAGCCCGCCCCGCAGGCCGAAGCGCCCGCTGCGAAGCCTGAAGTGGCCAAGAAGCCCGCCCGGAACACCCAGCGCCGCCGCGCCGTGGACCAGGGCCGCCGCGCCGCCTTCACGCTGCGCCTCGATCAGCATCGGCACACGCAGCTGAAGCTGGCCGCAACGCTGCTCGATCGCAGCGCTCAGCAGATCGTTACCGAAGCGCTCGATCGCTTCATCGAAGACACGCCGGAAATCGAACAGCTCGCCCGCCAGGTCGAGCGCAAGCGCAAGTAAGCGCACCGCAAGGGGGTCACCATGACTTACGCCAAGCACAATCGCACCATCGGCCTCGTCGCCACCACCGCCATGGCAGCCGTCATGCTGGGGGGCTGCGCCACCAAGGCCGCGCCGCGCGCAGAGGTTTCCGCCAGCAAGGCGCAGACCGCCATGGCGTCCGGCAAGCACGACAGCGCCATCGAGCACGCCGAAGCGGCTGTGATGGCAGAGCCGCGCAACCCGGTTTACCGCGTGACGCTGGGCAATGCCTATCTGGAAGCGGGCCGTTTCCAGGCTGCAGCTACCAGCTTCGACGATGCGATGAAGCTGGGCGACAATTCGCCGCGCAACGCGCTTTCGCTCGCCCTTGCCCTCGCCGGTAATGGCCAGATGCGCGAAGCGGCAGCCGTGCTGTCCGATTTCGAGGATGTCATCCACCCGGCAGACCTTGGCCTGGCCTACGCTCTCGTTGGCCGCCCCGATGTGGGCATCCAGGTGATGTCCATGGCAATCCGCGGCGGTGAGAACACGCCCAAGATGCGCCAGAACCTCGCTTACACCTATGCCCTCGCCGGCCAGTGGCGCGAAGCGCGCCTGATGGCGGCGGAGGACGTTCCGGCAGACCAGCTGGACCAGCGCCTGGGCCAGTGGGCGCAGCTTGCCGTGCCCGAAGCATGGCAGCAGCGCGTGGCCGGAATGCTGGGTGCGCCTGCCGGCGTGCGCGACATGGGCCAGCCGGTGCAGCTGGCACTCGCCAACAATCCGGGCGTGGAGCAGCTGGCGGTTGAAGCCACCGGCTTTGCTGCCGCCGATCCGGCCCCGCAGGCTGTCGTTCCCGCTTCGGTCGTGCCCGCTTCGGTCGCGCCTGCCGCTCCGCAGGTCGCCGCAGTTTCCACGCCTGTCTATCCCGCCCCTGCAGCCCGCGAACTGCCAGCCGTCGGCCAGCCGGTCGCACCGCAGGCTGCCCCGGCCGTTGCCGTGGCGCAGCCGGTGCAGGAAGTTGTGCGCACGCCGCAGCGCAGCCAGGATTTCGAAACCGCTTTCGCCGCACCCGCCCCCAAGGGCGGTTCGCTGGCCAGCGCCGCCAAGGACAGCGTCCGCTTCGTGCAGGAGCCGGTCGTGCAGACCCTTCCCGTGCGCCAGGGCGCCGCTCCCAAGCCGGAACGCGCCGTCGCAGCCAAGCAGGCCGATGGCACGCACCTGGTGCAGCTGGGCAGCTTCGCCTCCGAACAGGGCGCACGCCGCGCCTGGGGCATCTATGTCAAGCGTTACCCCGAACTGGCCGATCACCAGATGGTGATCACGCAGGCCGTGGTTCGCGGCAAGAAATACTGGCGCGTGTCCGCCGCCGGTTTCGACAGCCGGGGCAGCGCCAGTATGTGCGGCAAGGTCAAGTCGAACGGACAGGGTTGCTTCGCCTATGCCGAAGGCCGCCCGATGCCGGGCGCGGTCGACAATGGCGTGCGCATGGCCGCGCGCTAAGCCCGCACCGAAACGTCAGTTTCCCCTGGAAGCCCCGCTGGAAACGGCGGGGCTTTCTTTTTGCACTGCGCCGGACAGGCGATCAGCCGACCTTTACGCCGCCCTTCCACAGGCCGGTGGCGCGGCCCTGCATGGGCTGGCGGTCGAAAGGCGTGTTGCCAGCGCTGGACGCCATGCGGGCGCTGTCGACCACCCACGGACGCTCCGGCTCCACCAGCGCCACATCGGCTTCCATACCATCTGCCAGCACGCCTGCATCCACGCCCAGCAGGCGCGCAGGGTTAGCAGCGAGCAGGTCGAAGGCGCGGCTCATGTCGATAGCGCCATCGCGCACCAGCGTCAGCGTCAGTGACAGGAGCGTTTCCGCCCCCGCCATGCCGGTCTCCGCATCGGCGAAGGGCAGGCGCTTGTCTTCCGGCCCGCGCGGGTCGTGGCCGCTGCCAATCACGTCGATCGTGCCATCGGAAATGGCCGCGATCACCGCCTGCCGGTCTTCCTCGCTGCGCAGCGGGGGCGAGAAGCGAGCAAAGGTGCGGAAATCCTTCATTGCGAGGTCCGACAGCATGAAATGCGCCGGTGTCACGCCTGCGGTCACATTCGCGCCGCGCGCCTTTGCCTGCCGCACCAGATCAAGCCCGCCGCGCGTGGTGACCTGCCGGAAATGCACGCGCGCGCCGCTCAGCTCGGCCAGCGCAATGTCGCGCGCAATCGCCAGCGCCTCGGCCTCTGCCGGTGCGCCAGACAGGCCCAGCCGCGTGGCCATCTCGCCCGCCGTTGCGACGGCCTTCCCGGCCAGCCCGGCGTCTTCCGCATGGCAGACCACCACCATGTCCAGCATGGCGGCATATTGCATCAGCCGCAGCATCGTGCCGCTGTCGCCAATCCACTTGCGCCCGGTGGACACGCCGCGTGCACCTGCATCGTGCATCAGCGCCAGTTCGGCCAGCTGCGCGCCTTCCAGCCCCACGGTCGCGGCGGCCATCGGATGAACCCACAAGTCCGGCTTGCCATATTGCGCCGCAAAACGGACGCGCGCCGGGTAATCGAGCGGCGGGGACTGGTCCGGCATCAGGCCTGCGCGGGTGATCCCGCCGAAATGACAGGCAGCCTTCTCGATCTCGAACACGCCGAAATCGACGAGGCCGGGCGTGACCAGCGCGCCGCCTGCATCCACCACCTCGTCACCGTCCTGCGGCGCTATATCGCCGAGGGCGTCGATGCGGCCATCCACGCAGCGCAGCGCGCCGGGGGCGATGCCGCCGGGCGTAACCAGTTTGCCGCCGGTGATCGTCAGGGGGCGCTGCTGCTTCATATCCACTCGCCCTCACCCCAGCCCGCCACGCCGCGCGCCTTGCGCGTCAGTATGTCGAGGCAGGCCATGCGCACGGCCACGCCCATTTCCACCTGGTCGGTAATAATGGAGGTGCCGGGCCGGTCGGCAACATCGCTGTCGATCTCCACCCCGCGGTTCATCGGGCCCGGATGCATGACGATGACATCGTCCTTCGCCCGCGCCAACCGCGCATCGGTGAGGCCGAACAGGTGGCGATATTCCCGCGGGGACGGGATGAACTGGCCGTCCATCCGCTCGTTCTGCAGGCGCAGCATCATCACCGCGTCCGCCCCGTCGATCGCGGCGTCCATCGCGTGGAAGGGCTCAGCGCCCATCTGCGAAATGCCCTCCGGCATCAGCGCGGGCGGCGCGCAGACGCGGACAATGGCGCCCAGCGCCTGCAGGCAGAGGATGTTGGAGCGCGCGACGCGGCTGTGCCGTATGTCGCCGCAGATCGCCACGGTTATGCCGTTCAGCATGCCATCCCCACTGCCGCGCCCCTGCTCCGCCAGCTTGTGGCGCAGCGCCAGGGCATCCAGCAGCGCCTGCGTGGGATGTTCATGGCTGCCATCGCCCGCATTCAGCACCGGGCAGGCGACCTTTTCCGCAATCAGCTGCACCGCGCCAGAACTGACATGGCGGATCACGATGGCATCCGCGCGCATGGCATTCAGCGTCAGCGCGGTATCGATCAGCGTTTCGCCCTTCTTCACGCTGGACTGGGCCGCATGCATGTTGACCACATCCGCGCCCAGCCGCTTGCCGGCAATCTCGAAGCTCAGCAGCGTGCGCGTGCTGTTTTCGAAGAAGGCGTTGATGATGGTGAGGCCGGACAGCGCATCGGAATGTTTCGAGGGCTGGCGGTTGAGCCGGACATATTGCTCTGCCTGTTCCAGCACATAAAGGATCTCATGCGTATCTAGCTGGGCAATGCCCGTCAGGTCGCGATGCGGGAATGCGCGCCCGCCGGCCGGGAAGCGGCTGGAAGCGGCGGGAGTTTGCGGCGAAGTCATTAAAGCCGAGCGCTTAGTCGAGCGCCATCGGCGCTTCAAGCGGTTTCGCCTTTACCCGGGCGCCCTGCCGCCGCTATCGCTGCAAGCCAGGCGGCCGCGCGTCGCACCTTCTGCTGCAACGGGGAACGCACGCACATGTCTTTCGCACGCAAGGTCTGGCACCTTCTTGTCGCCATCAAGGATGGGCTTGCGCTCATTTTCCTGCTGCTGTTTTTCGCGCTGCTGTTCGCCATACTGACGAACCGGCCCAACCCGGCCGCCGTGCGCGATGGCGCGCTGTTGATGGAGCTGGACGGGTTCGTTGTGGAGGAAGCCGCCGCAATCGATCCGCTGGAAAGCCTGCTGAGCGGCGCCGCGCCTGTCCGGCAGTACGAGGCGCGCGATATCGTAACCGCGATCGATGCCGCAGCGGCAGACGAACGGATCAACTCGCTCGCGCTGGACCTGTCCACCTTCTCCGGCGGCGGGCAGGTGCACATGCAGGCCATCGGCGCCGCGCTCGACCGATTCCGCAAGGCGGACAAGCCAGTTTATGTCTATGCCGTCGCCTATGCCGACGATGCCATGATGCTGGCCGCGCACGCGACCGAAGTCTGGGTCGATCCCCTCGGCGGTGCAGTCATCGCAGGTCCGGGCGGCGAACGGCTGTATTACGCCGGACTGCTTGACCGGCTGAACGTCAACGCGCGTATCTACCGCGTCGGAACTTACAAGAGCGGCGTGGAGCCCTTTCTGCTGGACGGCATGAGCCCCGAAGCGCGCGAGAATGCGCAGGCACTCTATGGCTCGCTGTGGACCGAATGGGTCGCCAATGTGAAGCAGGCCCGCCCTGCAGCACAGGTGGAGCGCGTCACCACGGAAGTCACCCCGTGGATCGAGGAAAGCCGCGGCGACCTTGCCAAGGCGGCGCTGGATGCAGGGCTGGTGGACAAGATCGGCACCCGCGAAGAATGGGGCGAACGCGTCGCCGAAACGGCAGGCGAGGACGAGTGGGACGACATGCCCGGCGCCTTTGCCAGCACGGATTACGACACCTGGCTGGCCGACCAGGATGAAGACCTGGATGGCAAGGCCATCGGCGTCATCACCATCGCCGGCCCGATCTCCGACGGCCTTGCCGGCCCGGGCGAGGCAGGGGCCGAGCGGATCGTCGATGCGCTGGACAATGCCCTGAACGACGATCTCGCCGCGCTGGTCATCCGGGTGGATTCGCCGGGCGGCACTGTGACCGGTTCCGAGGCGATCCGCCGCGCGATCCTGCGGCACAAGGCGGCCGGTATTCCCGTGGTCGTGTCCATGGCCAATGTCGCCGCGAGCGGAGGTTACTGGGTCTCCACCCCGGCGGACCGCATCTTTGCCGAGCCTGAGACGATCACCGGCTCCATCGGCATTTACGGCGTAGTGCCCACGTTTGAGAACACGCTGGCCGATTACGGCATCACCACCGACGGCGTGCGCACCACGCCGCTATCGGGCCAGCCGGACCTGCTTGCAGGCTTCACGCCGGAGGCCGACACGCTGCTGCAGGCCACCACGGAGCATGGCTACACCCAGTTCCTGACGCTGGTGGCCAAGAGCCGGGGCATCACGATGGAGCGGGCCGACGAGCTTGGCCAAGGCCGCGTTTGGGATGGCGGGACGGCCCGCCAGATGGGCCTGGTGGACCAGTTCGGCGATCTCGACAGCGCGCTCGAATGGGCGGCCGAGCAGGCGGAACTGGGCGATGACTGGCACCCCAAGTTTCTCAAGAGCGATCAGACCGGCTTCGGCGCATTCCTGTCCGGCATGGGCGGATCCATGCATGCGCGGCAGGCGCCCAGTGACGTATTTGGCTGGTTCGCCGCGCGAGAGGCGGATGTAACCGCGCGCGTCTGGCAGGACCTCGACGGATTGCTGAAGACGCAGGGCCTGCAGGCCCGCTGCCTCGAATGCCCCGCCCCGCCCGCCTCGCTGCCGCGCGAAGGCAATACCACCGGCCTGCTGGGCTGGCTGGCGCACGGCGCGCGTCCTTAAGGACAAGCCACCGGGCCAGTCTATAAGGCTTGCACCGCCGCGCCGATGGGGATATTGGCGCGGCCCTGCCGGGCATTGACCCGCCGGCGGGCGCGTAGCTCAGTGGTAGAGCACACCCTTCACACGGGTGGGGTCGCAAGTTCAATCCTTGCCGCGCCCACCATCTTTTCAATGGTTTAGAAGAGCTGGTTTGTCCTTCCATGAAAAAAACATGAAAAAGGCGCTGCTGAATGCGTCGTGCATTGGCTGTGTCCAGCGCGTCAAGCAACCGAGTATAGGGCGGCTTAACATAGGTTGTTTTGACCAAAGGCACTCTTTTGATTAGCCGCGTTCCGGAACGACCGTAGGACATATCATGCTGACAGAGCTGTTTCTGAAGGGGCGCCTGCGCCGAGAACTAAGTCCGCAGGAGAAGAAGGCGCTGGATGATACGGTATCGAGCACCGTCGATTTGGGACCGCGCGAAACCTTGGTGAAGCGCGGCGAACGCCTTGACCGCAGCTACTACCTCATCGAAGGATCGGTGCTGCGTCATTTGGATGACGACAAGGGTGAAAGGCAGTTGCTGGGCGTCAACATCGCTGGGGACTTCGTGGACCTTCACGCCTTTCCTATGAAGAGGCTGGATCATAGCGTCGCCACGTTGGAACGCAGCAAATTCGCTTGTTTCGAGCATAGTGACATCGCGAAGCTTATTGACGGCAATGCCCATCTAGCCCGTGCCCTGTGGTTTTCGACCTTGCTGGATGCCGCGATGCATCGGGAATGGATTTTCCGACTGGGTCGTCTCAACGCGGAAGGCCGTATCGCGCATCTCATCTGCGAACTTATCGAGCGCCTGCGTCTCGTCGATCGCTACAACGGGAAAAGCCTGACCGTGCCCCTGCTCCAGCGCGATTATGCCGAGGCCTGCGGTATCACTCCGGTGCATACCAACCGCAGCTTCCGCAATTTGCGCGAGCGCGGCTACCTCGAACCAACCGGTGATGGGGTTGTGAAGATTTTCGACGAAGCAGCGCTGCGAAAACTGGCACAGTTCGAAGGCGACTATCTCTACGGCGACGGCGCGCTGGCGGTGGACTCCTTCGAAGACCGTTAGGCAGCGCGATAAAGCGCAGTAATCGCCGCCGCCATCCGTCCGACACCGAAGCGTTCCTCGAACCGCTTCCGGACTTTGCCGCGATCGAGCGTCAGAAGTTCCGGCAGGCGCGCCGATGCCTCGGCCATGTCGTTCACGATTATTCCCGAGACGCCCTCATCCACCACCTCGGCCACACTGCCATTTCGCCATGCCAGCACTGGTGTACCGCACGCCATTGCCTCGATCATTACAAGGCCGAAGGGTTCTGGCCAATCTATCGGGAAGACGAGGGCGGCCGCATCGCCGAGGAAGGCTTGCTTCTGCGCGTCGGTCACGCTTCCGACATGCTGCACGTTTGCCGAGAGTTTAGGCCTGACAACCCTTTCAAAATAGTCCGGATTGCCCGGATCGACCGGGCCTGCGAGCTTCACCGGCAGGTTCGCCGACGCACCTAGCGCTATCGCCCGGTCGGGCCGTTTCTGGTCCGTCATCCTCCCCAGGAATGCAAGGTAGCCCCCGGAACCGGTTCCCAGTGCATAGCGATCAACGGGGATACCATGGTGCACCGTTCCTGCCAGACTACTGGACGGAATATCTTTCGCTTGTCGCTCCGAGATAGCGATCACTCGCTCTTTTGGAAAAAGCTCGAAATGCAGCTTGTGGTCGAGTTCGTCCGCCCTCCAATGGATCGTACGGAACACCGGAATGCCCAGGCTTTCGGCGACGGCACTCGATTGCGCCGGGCCATGCAAGTGGATGACGTCACACTCGCTGCCATGCGCCAGCAGTTGGCGAAGTTGATCTGCTTCAAGCGCTGCGAGCAGTCCCGGTGGAGGTTCGCTACCCTGCGCCTTCCATCCTGCGAGACTCGGTCGGCCAGCGAGAAGTGTAACCCTCTCAAGCCCACTGTCTTCCGATGCAAAAAGGACGACATCATGGCCAAGCGCAGCCTGCGCAGTGGCGAGGTCCGCGATCACTCGTTCCGTGCCCCCGTAGGTGGAAGGCGGGACCGGGTACACGAGTGGCGCGACATGGCCGATACGCATGGATGTAACCTTTATTACACGCAAATTGAGGAACTTAGTAGCCCTAGCAGACATCGGTGTCTCGCAAAGGGAAACCGATCATGTTCGTATGTCATGTCGCTCTTCAAGGGTGCCTTAAGCTCGATCAAACCGTCTACGGGATCACCGCCGACACTGGTGGCCATATCAAATACCTGCTTGAACTCGCGCGCACGAGCATAAGCGACCCTACAATTTCGCGGATCGACATCGTGACGCGCGGCTTCGATGAGGCGACACTCGGCCCGGTTTACAGGGCCGGTCGCGAAACCGATGGGGATCTGCGGCTCGTCAGGCTGGACGACGGAAGCGCTGAGTACCTGCCGAAGGAAGCATTGCACGCGCGCCATGCGCAGCTCTGCGAAGCTTTTGGGAAATACCTGCTCTCGCTGGACGAACTTCCCGATGTGATCCACGCACATTACGCCGATGCGGGGGTATTGGCGCGCTACGCGAAGGAAAAGTTCGACATACCTTATGTGTTCACCGGTCATTCGCTCGGTGCCGTAAAGAGGGAAGTCTCGGACAGAACCGACGATGCGTTGGAAACTCGCATCGCTATCGAGGAGAATGCAGTCGAGGCAGCCGATGCGATCATCGCGAGTTCGCGCGACGAAGCTGAAGCACAATATGCCCATTATGCAAACGCCGAGAGCGGCCGCATCCGGGTGATCCCGCCAGGCTGCGATCTCAGCGATTTCGAAGGGGCGGAGGTTACCCCGAAGGTCGCGAACGAAGTGGCCCGCTTCCTGAACGATTCGGACAAGCCCATCATCTTGGCCATCGCGCGTCCGGTGCGGAAGAAGAACCTGCTCGGCCTCATCGAGGCGTATGCGGCTAGTCCGAGCCTGCAGGACGCAGCAAACCTGGTACTGGTTGCCGGATGTCGCGGGCTGATCGCGGACCTGGAGCAGGAATGCCGCGAGGTGCTGAACGAACTGCTTGCAGCGATCGACAAGCATGATCTCTATGGAAAGGTCGCTTATCCGAAATTCCATGAACCGGAGGATATCCCGGCCTATTACGCCCTTGCCCGTCAGAGCGGTGGGGTCTTCGTTAACCCCGCCCTGAACGAACCTTTCGGACTGACCTTGCTGGAGGCGGCAGCGGCGCGTCTGCCGGTCGTCGCGACCGATAGCGGTGGACCCAATGACATTGTGGAGCGCTGCAAGAATGGGACGCTCGTCTGTCCGATCGATCCCGAAGCCATCGCGCAGGCCTGTCTGGAAATTGTGACCGACCGTTCGCAGTGGGTGCGTTTCGCTTCCGCTGGTGGTGACGCCGCAGCGACGTATGACTGGCGCTCGCACTGCGATGTCTATCACCGGCTTCTGGAAGACCTCGTTCGTGTTCCCGTGCGAGTACCTCAATATCAGCGCCTTCTGATATGCGACATCGACAATACACTGCTGGGCGACCGGAACAGCTTGCGCGAGTTCTTGCGATGGCAGGCCTCGCAGTCCGATGACGTCGCGCTCGGTATCGCTACGGGGCGTAGCTTCCATTCGGCGCAATCGATCCTGGCCAGCGAAGGCGTTCCGAACCCCGACGTCATCATCAGCAGCGTGGGCACGCAAATCCATTGGTTCGACCGTGATCGCAGCTGCTTCGTCGAAGACGCGGCATGGCGGAGAAGCGTCGAACGGGATTGGGACCGGCCATCCATCGACGACGTTGCGAACGAAATCGGCCTTAGGCCTCAAGCGCTTCTCGAACAGCGCACTGGAAAAGCCAGCTTCTTCCTGGATGGACGAGACAAGCAAGAGGTCGAGCGTGCGTTCCGGTCAAACGGCGTGTCCGTTGAAGTGGTGACAAGCCACCAACTTTATCTCGACATACTCCCCGCCGGGATCAACAAGGGATCCGCCGTCAGCCATGTTGCCGACGAACTGGGACTGCTTCGTGCACGGGTTGCTGTCGCCGGGGATAGCGGAAATGACCTGGGCATGCTTCGTTCGTGCGTTCATCCCATCATCGTCGGTAACTGGAGCGATGGTCTCGGTGACGACCCTGCGCTTTCGCACGCCTATATCGCGAAGGCATGCCATGCGGCCGGTGTGCTTGAAGGCGTGAAGCACTTCCAGGCGCGGGGAAGCTGGTGACTGCTTTCAACTCTGTCTCCGTGCTGACGCTGATACGCGGTCGCCAGGCGCATTTCGATCACCTGATTGCAGGTCTTCGGGCGCAGGTTTCGCAACCGGACGAGTTGGTCGTTGCCTATATGCAGCCGGACCCGCCGGATTATCCGGA
Organism: Paraurantiacibacter namhicola; assembly: GCF_001687545.1. NCBI lineage: Bacteria > Pseudomonadati > Pseudomonadota > Alphaproteobacteria > Sphingomonadales > Erythrobacteraceae > Paraurantiacibacter > Paraurantiacibacter namhicola. Next base: position 2,413,554 of record NZ_CP016545.1, read on the forward strand.
CGATCTAACGTTTTCCGTACGATGCGTTCGTGTTGACGGCGACCCCCTGCCCTTAGCGAAAGCGCGGAACAGTGCTGCAAAAGCTGCTGAAGGGGACGTGCTGGCATTTCTCGATGTAGACTGCATTGCAGATACGCAGTTTGTTCGACGGGCAAGGGAAGCATGCGCGGCAGATGCCAGGCAAGTGTTCCTGCCAGAGGTCAGATACCTTCCGGCACAGCAGGGCAGCTGGATGACGGACGCTGAGGTACCGGATTACGAAAAATTGAAGGCACATGGTGAGCGACATCCGGCGAAACCGAACTTGGAAGACTGTTCGATCGCGCCCATTGATGATTTCGGCGAATTGTGGGGACTGTCATTCATTCTGTCGCGTGGCACTTGGAAGGATGCGGGCGGGATGGACGAAGCCTATATCGGTTATGGTGCGGAAGAAACTGACTTCGCCGAGCGATTACGGGCAAGCGGCGCGCAACTCTATTGGCTCGGCGGGACGATCTGCTTTCACCAGCACCACACCGTGTGTAAGCCCCCCTTGCAGCATTTCGACACAATCGTTCGCAATGCCCGGACCTTCCATGACCGCTGGGGTCGGTGGTGCATGGATTACTGGCTGGACGATTTCGCCCGCCGAGGACTGGTCCGGCGTAGCGGCGATGAACTTCAGGTATTGAGAAGGCCAAGCCGTTCGGAGGTGGAAGCCAGCGAGCAACCGCCGCACGTCCGTTTCAGCTAGATTGCCACAGCCTCTCGGCTTCCTCTTCGAGCCATTGCGCGGCGTTCCTGGCAGCTTCCGGATCGTGGAGCCGGGCAAGCGCACCGGGTTCGAGCATGTTTGTTTCCGCGAGCACCGTCTGCCATTCCGGAATGGATGCGGGCCAAGTTTCGCGGACGACCGCCGCGCCCAGCCGTTCGAGCTGCTGCGCCTTCGCCCGTTGCTCATCGAAATATCGCCATTCAGGGATGCACAGGAACGGCTTTTCCGCCCGAGCGATCTCATGAACCGTATTGTCGCCTGCCGAGGCGACGATCTTATCCGCTGCCGAGAGGTAATCGGTAAGGTTATCGATCCAGCCCAGTTCGCGAAGGTTGCCGAATTCGGTCTCGTGCCCCTCCCTGTGAACGGGTCCCGCGACGAGCCATAGCGCATCTGGCTCCGCCCGAGCGGCGACAGTAAGCGGAGCGTACGGCGTGCCCGATCCACCGCCGCCCGCGATGACCAGGGTAATCGGCAAGTCTTCCTCCAAGCCAAGCTTTTGACGCGCCTTCAACTTATCAAGAACCGGATCGCGCGTGGTACACAGGCCGCCGGTATAGTGCGTCCGCCGCCGAGCCCATTCGGGGTAATCGCTCTGCTCCATGGCTTCGTCGAACGGTGCAAGCATGCCAACGCTGGCTTCGTACGCGGCCCGGTGTCCGGCATCACCGCGTTGGCCGTGCATCCGGA